>JAEMRT010000095.1 GCA_016463225.1 Sphingopyxis sp.
TCTCGACCGGATCCCAGAACCACCAGCCGCCCCAGCCGAGCTCATAATAGGCCCAATAGCTGCCCGCGGTGATCCCGATGGTCAGGAATATCCAGCTGAACAACACCCACGGCCGCATCGCGCGCGCGAACGCCGGCCCGATCTCGCGCGTGATCAGCGCGCCGACGGCAAAGCTGAACGCCACCGACAGCCCGACATAACCGACGTAAAGCGTCGGCGGATGGAAGGCGAGCCCGATGTCCTGGAGCAGCGGATTGAGCCCCTGCCCGTCGGGCGGCGCGACCGGCAACCGGTTGAAAGGATTCGACGAAAAGATCAGGAAGGCAAAGAAACCAAGGCCTAGGGCGGCCTGCGCGCTCAACGTCGCGATCAGGGTATCCTCGCGCAGACGCTTTTCGAACAGCGCGATCAGCGCCCCCGACAGCGACAGGATCGTCAGCCACAGCAGCATCGACCCTTCGTGATTGCCCCACGTCCCCGCAATCTTGAAAATCATCGGTTTCAGGCTGTTGCTGTTGCGCGCGACCAGCTCGACCGACATATCGGAGCGCACGAACAGCGCGATCAGAAGGCCGAACGCGGCCGCGGTGAGCACCCCCTGCGCGACGCTGGCCGGGCGGACCAGCGCCGCCAGATCCTTCTGCCCGCCGCGCAGATAGAGCGTGCCGGCAACGAGCGACAGACACGCCAGCGCCGCGGCGATCCAGAGCAGGGCGAGGCCGAGTTCGGCGATCATGTGTTCATCGTCCCAACCGACGCACCAAAAACTGCGTCATTGCGAGCGAAGCGAAGCAATCTAGGGGCTGCCTTGCGCCGCTCTGGATTGCTTCGCTTCGCTCGCAATGACGACCAATGGAAACCGCTCACGCTTTCGGCGCCTTCATATTCTTCGGCATCTCGCCCATCTGCGGCGGCATATAGCGTTCGTCATGCTTCGCCAGGATGCGGTCGGCGACGAAAATCCCGTCGGCGCGCATCCGGCCGTCGGCGACCATGCCCGATTCCTCGCCGAACAGATCGGGGACGATGCCCTTATATTCGACCGGCACCGACGCCTTGCCGTCGGTCGCCACGAAGCGGATCGTCAGGCCGTCGCTTTGCCGCTTGATGCTGCCCGCCGCGACCATGCCGCCCAGCCGCATCGGTTCGCCCACGGTGGCTTTGCCACCCCTGATCTCCACCGGCGTGCGAAAATAGGCGGCCTCGTCGCGCAGCGCACTCGCCGCCAGCACCCCCGCGCCCGCCACGCCAACCAGCGCGACCAGCGCCAGCACCAATCGCTGATGCTTCGCCTTCACTTGCGGTCCCGCCGCAGCGCGTCGCTGCGCCGCTCGGCCTTTGCCATCGCGCGCCAGCTCGACCACAGCACCGCGCCAGTGAGCAGCACCGTCAGCCCGTAAGCTGCCGCCACATAGGCCCACTGGCCGCTGCCGCTGATCACCCCCGTCACGCTATGTCCCCTCGTCGTCGGCCAGCCGCCGCAGCCGCGCCGCGACGCGATTGTCGGCGATGATCCGCCGCATCCGCATCAGCACGATGGCGCCGAATAGCAGCGAAAAACCCAATAAGGTCAAGCCCAATGGCCAGAGCAGCGCATTGTCGATGCTCGACCCGCGCAGCGTGATGCTCGGCCCCTGATGCAGGGTGTTCCACCACACGACGCTGCGGTTGATGATCGGAATATTGATCGCGCCGACCAGCGCATAGATCGCCGCGCCGCGCGACAGCGACCCGCCCTGCCGCTGCCCCTCATCGCCATTAGTGAGCGCGATAAAGCCCGCATAGAGGAACAGCAGCACCAGCATCGACATCATCCGCCCGTCCCATTCCCACCAGGTGCCCCAGGTCGGCTTGCCCCAGATCGATCCGGTCGCGAGGCACAGCGCGGTGAACAACATCCCCGGCACCGCAATCGCGCGGGCAGCAATGCCCGACAACGGGTGGCGCCACACCAGCTGGATCAATCCGGCCAGCGCCAGCGACGTCCAGCCGCCCATGCCAAGCCACGCAGCGGGGACGTGAACATAGAGGATTCGCGCGGTTTCGCCCTGCTTGTAATCGCCCGGCACCTGCGTCAGCCCGGCCCATGCGCCGGCAAGAACGAGCAGCAGTCCGACACCGAGCAGCCACGGCGTCAGCGGTCTGGCAATCGCCAGAAAACGGGTGGGATTCGCGTAAGCGTGCATCGGTTCGCGTCCTTAGGGGAGCCCGGGACAGGGGTCCAGCAATTTGCCCGATGCGACCCGGTTCGACCCCCTCATGCCACGCGATGCGCGGAGGTCAAGCTTCGCCGCGGCAGAGCGACAATCACCCCTCCGGCCGCGTCCAGATCCAGCTGCCGCCCACCGCCGCCGCGATGATCGGCGCCATCATCCATGGCCAGGGTGCGAACAGCAACGCCAGCACAATACTGAACGCAAAGGCAACGCTGGCGGCAATCTTGCCCTTGCGGCTGATCGCGCCCTTTTCGCGCCATGCCAGAATGTGGTGGCCAAAGGTCGGATGGTGCAGCAGCCAGGCCTCAAGCCGCGGCGACGAGCGCGCAAAGCAGAAGGCGGCAAGGATGACAAAAGGCACCGTCGGCAACAACGGCAGAAACGCACCGATCGCCCCGACTGCGAGCGACGCCCAGCCGCCGACCAAATACAAATGCCGCTTCATTGGGGCGTGGCTTAGCGGATTTCGCAATGGACGCCAGCCCACTTCCCGTCGCCCCCGCGAAGGCGGGGGTCGCCGGAGGTTTATTCCCTCATTGCCGAGCAAGGCCGACAGCGGCCCCCGCCTTCGCGGGGGCGACGCAATGAGTTTCTACCCCCGCCCGATCAGCTTCTGCGCCATCCGGTCCGCCACCGCCGAAGCCGGGGTACCGCTCGCCTTGCTCTCGGCCCAGATTTCGGCCAGCCGCCCGGGAATCAGATGGATGCGGCTTTCGACCTCGTCGCGGCTCCCCTGCCCCAGATATTCGAGTGCCACGTTGATGATCCCGCCCGCATTGATCACATAATCGGGGGCATAGACGATGCCGCGGTCGTGGATGCGCTGGCCATCGGCGGCGGTCGCCAGCTGGTTGTTCGCACCGCCAGCAACGATGGGCACGCGCAGTTTATCGATGCTGCGCTCGGTCAGGATCGCGCCCAGCGCATTGGGGCTCAGCACATCGGCCTCAATCTGCATGATCGCCGCCGAATCGGCGAGCTCGGCGCCCAGTTCCTCGGCCAGATCTTTGGCGCGCGCCAGATTGACGTCGGCGAGGGTCAGCTTCGCGCCTTCGGCCGCCAGCCGCCGCGCGACGCCGCCGCCAACGCTGCCGACGCCCTGCACCGCAACATGCACGCCCTTGGCGCTGTCGGTCCCCAGCCCCTGCCTGATCGCCGCCTTGATGCCCAGATAGACGCCGAGCGCGGTGAGCGGGCCGGGATCGCCGCCCGCCTCGCCGCTCGCGACGGGAAGCCCGCTGACATGCTTGGTATGCTTGGAAATGGCGACCATATCGGCGTCGGACATGCCGACGTCCTCGGCGGTGACATAAGCGCCGCCGAGCGACTCGACCGCGCGGCCGAACGCCGCGAGCAACTCGGGGGACTTCGCCGCGCCTTCATCCGCCAGGATAACGCCCTTGCCGCCGCCCATCGGCAGCCCCGCCATCGCATTCTTATAGCTCATACCGCGCGACAGACGCAGCGCGTCGGTGATCGCCGCCGCGCGCTGCGGATAATGCCAATAGCGCACTCCGCCCGCGCCGGGGCCGAGGTGCGTCGAGTGCACCGCGATTACCGCGGTCAGCCCGCTGGCGCGATCGCGGAACATGTGGACATGCTCATGATCGTCGAAATCGGCAAAATCCCACACTGCGGACATAGCAAACCCTCGCGTTAAAAAATTACGTGAAGACGTAATAATCAGACGCACGCGCAGAGTCACGCCGTTTCCACGCCGAAAAACTCTTCGATCGAAAATAGCGGAAATGGGGCGACCAACGGGGCTCGAACCCGCGACCTCCGGTACCACAAACCGGCGCTCTAACCAACTGAGCTATGATCGCCACACATCGGAAGAGGGCGCAGAAAGCGGCCTCGACAGCGCGCGGCGATAGGCGCGCCTGCCCCCGTTCGTCAAGCATTGTTCGCGCGCGCTTCCCTGCTAAAACGCGCGCCATGGCTGCAAATGATCCTGTCGATCTGGCGACCTCGGGCGCCGACCGCACCGCGGCGCGGCTTGCCGCGGTTCCCGGCATCCGCCGCGCGCCGACGCCAAAGCTCGAACAATATATGCTGCCCGGCTTTCTCGACGCCGAAACCTGCGCCGGATTGATCGCGCAGATCGACCGCGACGTGCGGCCATCGACGATTGCCGACCCCAATGGTGACGAAGCGTTTCGCACCAGCACGACCTGCGACCTCGACCACCGCGACCCGCTGGTCATCGCGGTCAACAACCGGCTCCACGACCTCACCGGCATCGCTCGCGAATATGGCGAGCCGATGCAGGGCCAGCGCTACGACGTCGGGCAGGAGTTCAAGGCGCACACCGATTATTTCGACCCGCATGGCGCCGATTGGCAAACCTATTGCGCGATCCCGGGGCAGCGCAGCTGGACGCTGATGATCTACCTCAATCAGCCGGGCGCGGGCGGCGCGACGCGCTTTCTGGCGACCGGCAAGCTGCACCAGCCCGAGGTCGGCAAGCTGCTCGCGTGGAACAATGTCCGCGCCGACGGTACCACCAACCCCGACACGCTCCACCATGGCATGAAGGTGCGCAAGGGACGGAAGTACATCATCACCAAATGGTTCCGCGAACGGCCGTGGCCATGGGCGGATGGCGAGTTGGGTTAAACCCACCCATAACCCGTTCGTGTCGAGCGAAGTCGAGACACCGTGAAAGCACGCGCCGCCGATGGGTGTCTCGACTTCGCTCGACACGAACGGATACGGGGGAGCCAGCCTGCGCCAGCTCCCCCATCAAATTACCGCACCAACCGATACTGGAAATTCAGCGTCAGCGTGTTGCCGACCTGCCCCGGCTCGACCGGGGTTGCCTTGGCAGACCCGGCATCCATCGCCATCCGCACCATCGGCATCGGCGGATTCGGGCCAAAGCTGCCCCCCTCGCTGAGCGATACCAGTTCGGCGCCGCGGAAACCGGCGAGCCGCGCATAGTCCGCGGCCTTCGCTTCCGCCGCCTTGATCGCGGTGCCGCGCGCGCCGACCAGCTGCGCGTCGGGGTCCTTCATCCCGAACGACGGCCCGTCGATATTGGTGCCGCCGGCCGCTACCAGCGCATCGAGCAGCGGCCCGATGTCGGCGATCTTCGACGTCGTCGCGCGAACGCTGTTCGACACCTGATAGCCCAGAAAGCGCGGCGGCTGGCCATTGCCCTGATTGTTATAGTCATATTGCGGCGACAGGCTGATCCCGTTCGTCTGGATGTCTTCGGCCTTGATCCCGCGCGCCTTCGCCGCGGCGATCAGCTTGTCCATCGCAGCGGCGTTCAGGCGCATCGCCTCGACCGCGGTCGGTGCTGTGGTGGTCACCCCGGCGCCGACAGTCGCCTGATCGGGGCGCGAGCGCACCTCCTCGCTGACCGAAAAGGCCAGGATCGGTCCCTGCGTCGTTGCTGCGGTCACCGTCGATCCTCCCTGCTGCGCGATGGCGGGCGCCGCCGCGATCAAAGCCATTCCGGCAGCCATAACGGTGAACAATTGCTTCGTCATTTCATTCTCCTGTCGGCCGGACCCCCGGCCAGTTGTGAAAGCTGGTTCCATAACGCTGACGGAGCAGACCCGTTCCGGCCTTTGCGCGGACGACGCTTGCATGATGCTGAACGTGAAGGTAGCGCGCCGTTCATCATGGCAGCTCCCATTCTTTCATACGAAGGCCTTGGCCTTGTGCAGGGCAGCGGCTGGCTGTTCCAGGACCTCGACATCTATGTCGGCGAACGCGACCGGCTGGCGCTGATTGGCCGCAACGGCGCGGGCAAGACGACCTTGCTCAAGCTGCTCGCGGGCCAGATCGACGCCGACAAGGGCAAGCGCGTCATCGTTCCGGGCACGCATGTCGTGATGCTCGAACAGGAACCCGATTTCGCGCCCTTCGCAACGCTGATGGATTTCGCCGTCGCTGCACCCGACGCCCCCGAAGCCTATGAAGTCGAAGCCATCGCCGACCAGCTTGGCATCGACATGAGCCGCACCGCCGCCAGCGCCTCGGGCGGCGAACGCCGCCGCGCCGCGCTCGCCCGCGCGCTCGCGCAAAACCCCGACGTGCTGCTGCTCGACGAGCCGACCAACCACCTCGACCTCGCCGCGATCGACTGGCTCGAAAGCTGGCTGGCGCGCTACACCGGCGCCTTCGTCGCGATCAGCCACGACCGCACCTTCCTCACCCGCCTGACCCGCCAGACGCTGTGGCTCGACCGCGGCAGCATCCGCCGCAAGGAGATCGGCTTCGGCGGTTTCGAGGAATGGAGCGACGCGATCGCTGCCGAGGAAGCGCGCGCCGCGCAAAGACTCGATTCGAAACTGCGGCTCGAAGCGCACTGGCTCGAACGCGGCGTCACCGCGCGCCGCAAGCGCAATCAGGGCCGGCTCGAAAAGCTCAAGGAAATGCGCGCCACCCGCGCCGCGATGATTGGTGGCCCCGGCGTTGCCAAGCTGGGCCTCGCCAACGATGATGTGCGCTCGAAATCGGTGATCGTCGCCGAGGGTGTCTCGAAAAACTTCGGCGACCGCGTCATCATCAAGGATCTCGATTTCCGCGTTCAACGCGGCGACCGCATCGGCATTGTCGGCGCGAACGGCGCGGGCAAATCGACCCTGCTCAAACTACTCACGGGCGAAATCCAGCCCAACAAGGGCAAGATCACCCTCGCCCCCACCCTCGACGGCATCGTCATCGACCAGCAACGCAGCCTGATGTCGCCCGACAAAACCGTCCGCGACATCCTTGCCGACGGCGGCGACTGGGTCGAGGTGCGCGGGGTCAAAAAACATATCCAGGGTTACCTCAAGGAATTCCTGTTCGATCCCGGCGTCATGGAGGCCAGCGTCGGCGCGCTGTCGGGCGGCGAACGCTCGCGGCTATTGCTGGCGCGCGAATTCGCCCGCGAATCGAACCTGCTCGTGCTCGACGAGCCGACCAACGACCTCGACCTCGAAACGCTCGACCTCTTGCAGGAAGTCATCGCCGATTACGCCGGCACCGTGCTGCTCGTCAGCCACGACCGCGACTTCCTCGACCGCACCGTCACCGTGACGCTCGGCCTCGACGGAACGGGCAAGGTCGACATCGTCGCCGGCGGCTATGCCGACTGGGAAGCGAAGCGGGTCAAGCCGAACAGCGTCAAAACCAAAGCCTCAACCGCCAACGCCCCGCCCCCGCCGACCGCGCGCAAGAAGCTGAGCTACAAGGATCAGCGCGACTACGACCTGCTGCCCGGGCTGATCGAGGCGATCGAGGCGGAGATGGCAGCGGCGGAAGCCGAGCTATCGGACGGCACACTGTTCGCGCGCGACCATGCAAAATTCACCGCGCTGACGGGCAAGCTGGAAAAGCTGCGCGAAGAAAAGGCGGCGGCGGAAGATCGCTGGCTGGAACTCGCCGAAGAGGTTGAATCGCTTGGCTAAGTCTTGGATTATGCTTGGCAGACAGAAGCAATTCGAACATGTCGTAACCAAGGGGGAACGACATGAGTGACGATACAGGCCGATCCGAATTGCAGGGCGTCGGGGGATGGCTGGGCTTTCTTGTGTTCGTCCTCGGTATCCTCTCACCGGCGCGAATGTTGTTCCAGACAATCGCGAACATACGTGAAACGGCCATCATGGGTCAGGTGCTTGGCCCCAACGCATCTATCTATATTCAATTCAGTTGGGCGCTGGTCGCAGCATCAGCCGCGGGGTCGATCTTCCTCGCCTATCGGCTGCTGGCGGTTCATCGCTGGTCATCGGTCCGGATCGCCCTCATTGGCCTCTGGTGCCTTGCCTCTATCCCGACGCTGATTGATGCTTTGGTTGGATCGATCCTTTTCCCTGAGTTTGTTGGCGCCATAGTTCCTGAAGCTCTATGGTCGGCCGCCAAATCGAGCATTTCGGCAACGATCTGGACAGCCTATCTTATGAAATCGAAGCGCGTGGCGAATACCTACATCAAGGGTAACGACGAAACGCAGCGCATCTTCGGCTAACAATCATCCCATCCCATAAAACCGCGTCAGCCGATCCAGCGCCAGCCCCAGCACCAGCTTGCCCGACCGCGCTGGCCAGCCCAGCCCCTTCTCCGCCCCGGCAATCCCCTCACCCGCGCAAATCACCCGCCAGCAAATGTCCGCTAGCCCCGGCCCCGCAGCATCCAGCGCCGCATGAAAGCGCCGGTGCGCATCGAATCGCGCCAGCGACGCATCCGCCGCGCGCGCGCCGCCGCGGACCTTCGCAGGCGACGCCGCGTCCCAGCGCATCGTCACCCGCGCCGCCAGCCCCGCGCGCTCATAATCGGCGCGCAGCCGTTCGCCCGCGCCCAATTGCGCCTGCGTCAAATGGCCGCGCGCGGCCAGCCAGGCAATCGGGCTCTCGGCAATATTCACCGTCACCTGCCGCATCATCTGCGGCCCGCTTTTGTCGGGATCGATCCGGTCGTCGGGATGCTGGCGGGTGGCAAGCTGGCGTGTGGTCATTCCAATCTCCTTGTCAGAAGACAGGCCTTGACACTGGAATATTTTGTAGGAAAGAAGAAACCGATTTGGTTATTTGAGGGTTTTGCGATGATCAACAGCATCCGCTCGGTTCGCCGCGCCAAGGGACTGACGCTCGAAGAGGTCGGCGCGCGCTGCGATCCGCCGACCACCGCGCAGACGATCGGACGGCTCGAAACCGGGACGCGCACGCTGTCGCTCGGCTGGATGAACCGCATCGCAGCCGCGCTCGGGGTCGATGCTGCCGAACTGGTGCAATTGCCGCAGGATACCCAGCTGACGATCACCGCCCATCTCGGCGCCGATGGCGCGCAGGCGCCGACGCGAGTCGAACAGGCGCTCACCGCGCGTCCGGGCGAAGACATGGTCGCCGTCCGCGTCACCTCGTCGATCGGCGACTACCGCGCCGGCGACGAAATCTGGTGCCGCCGCATCGAAGGCGACTGGACCAGCGCACTCAACCGCGACCTGCTCGTCCCGCGCCCCGCCGGACGCTTCTTCTTCGCCCGCCTGCTCAACGTCGATGGCGAAAAACTGCACCTGCTGCCGCTCGGTTCGGGCGCCCGGCAACAGGTGGTCAGCAATCCGCCGTGGGCGGCGGTCGCGGTGCGGCTGATCCGCACGCTCTGAGTGACCGACGCTCCGCCCCTGCGAGTACTGTCGATCGCGACGCTGTTCCCCGACGCGGCGCGGCCGAACTTCGGGCTGTTTGTGGAAAAGAGCCTGCGCGCGCTCGCCGCACAGCCGGGCATCGAACTCACCGTCGTCGCGCCAATCGGCCTGCCGCCCTTCCCGCTGTCGCTGCACCCGCGCTATCGCAAGCTCCGCGCCCTGCCGCGGACCGAGCGCTGGAACGGCCTCACCGTCCACCGCCCGCGCTTCCCGCTGATCCCGCGCATCGGCGCCCGCCTCAACCCGGCGATGGTCGCGCGCGCCGTGCTGTCGGCGGTCCCCCGCCAGACATTCGACGTCGTCGACGCGCAATTCTTCTACCCCGACGGCCCAGCCGCGATGCGCGTTGCGGTGGCGCTCGGCCTCCCCTTCTCGGTCAAGGCACGCGGCGCCGACATCAGCCATTTCGGCCATGATCCCGCGACCGCCCCGCAATTGCTCGCGGCGGCCGACAAGGCGGCGGGCCTGCTAGCGGTATCGGACGCGATGCGGCGCGACATGGCCGCCATCGGCATCGAACCCGCCAAGGTCACCACCCACTACACCGGCATCGACACGGCCCGCTTTGCGCCCGGCGACCGCGCCGTCGCCCGCGCTGCGTTCGGTATCGACGATGCGCCGATGATTCTGACCGTCGGCGCGCTCATCCCCCGCAAGGGTCAGGCGCTCGTGATCGAAGCGCTCCCCGCGCTGCCCGGCGTCCATTATTGGCTCGCCGGGGCGGGCGAAGCCGAAGGCCGCTACCGCGCGCTGGCGCAGCGACTTGGCGTCGAGGCGCGTGTTCGGTTCATGGGTCCGGTCGCCAACGCCGACCTGCCGCAGCTTTATCGCGCCGCCGACGCGGTGGTTATGCCGTCGGTCAGCGAAGGCCTAGCTAATGCGTGGGTCGAGGCGCTCGCCTGCGGCACCCCGATCGTCATCAGCGATGCTGGCGGCGCCGCCGAACTGGTCAGCGCGCCCGTCGCGGGGCGCATTGTCGAACGGACGCCCGAAGCCATCGCAGCCGCGGTGCAGGCCATCCTGACCGACCCGCCTGCGGCGTCAGACGTCGCCGCCAGTCTCGCGGGCCGCTTCGACTGGGACCGCAACGGCCGCGAACTGGCCGAGCATCTTGGCCGGTGCGCCGGTCGCTAGACGACCGCGCCGTCGTCCTTGCGCTCGACCCGCTCGCCGCCGTCCATGCCCGCGCTCGTGCGCGGCACGAAACTGTCAGGGCCGACCTTCAGCCAGACCAGCACCGGGGTCGACATCAGCACCGACGAATAGCCGCCGATGAACACGCCAAACAGCATCGCGGCGGTAAAGCCGAAAATCACGTCGGGGCCGAAAATCAACAGCACGCCGAGCGCGAGCACCATGGCCAAGGTGGTCATGACGGTGCGCGACAACGTTTCGTTGATACTGAGATTGAGGAGCGGGACGATCTCCATCTTGCGGTATTTTTTGAGGTTTTCGCGGATGCGGTCATACACCACGATCGTGTCGTTGAGCGAATAGCCGACGATCGTCAGCAACGCCGCGACGCTGTTCAGGTCAAACTGCATCTGCGTTATCGCAAACAGCCCGAACGTCAGCGACACCTCGTGGAACAGGCGGCCCAGCGCCCCGACCCCGAACTGCCATTCGAACCGGATCCAGATATAGATCGAAATGCCGACGATCGCGAGGCCCAGGCTGATCGCGCCGGTGCGGATCAATTCGCCCGACACCTTGCCCGACACGGTTTCAACCGAACCCGCCTTCGCGGTCGGGAAGGCTTTCTGGATACCCGCTACCAGTTGCTGTCCCGCGCGCTCGGCAGCGGACTTGTCACCTTCGGGCAGTGCGGTACGGATTGACACAGCCTTGTCGGATCCGAACTGCTGGATCGTCGCTTCGCCCAGGCCGATGTTCCCGACCTTCTCGCGAATTTCATCGATCGGCGGCATTCCCTGCGTGAATTCGACCCGCACCGACTGGCCGCCGACAAAATCGACGCCAAGATTCAGGCCTTTAACCGCGACCAGCGCGATCGACACGACCACCAGGAAAAAACTCATGAAGGACGCGATTTTGCGCCACTTCAGAAAGTCGATGTTGGTGTCGTCGGGGACGAGTTTGAGCAAGCGCATCTCTTCGCTCCCTTAAATGTTGATCGACGTCGGACGCGCGGTCCGCAGCCAATGGGCAACGAACATGCGGGTGACGGTGACGGCGGTGAAAACGCTGGTGACGATGCCGATGGTGAGCACCACGGCAAAGCCCTTGATCGGGCCCGAGCCGAACCAGAACATCAGCACCGCAGCGATGACGTTGGTGACGTTGGCGTCGAAAATCGCGCGGCTGGCTTCGGAATAGCCGAGGTCGATCGCCTGATAGACTTTTCGCCCGCGCTTCAACTCTTCGCGTATTCGCTCGTTGATCAGCACGTTGGCGTCGACCGCCGCGCCGATCGTCAGCACGAAACCGGCGATGCCCGGCAGGGTCAGCGTCGCGTTGAACGCCGCCATGATCGCGAGGATCAGGAACACGTTAAAGAACAGCGCGATATTGGCATAAACGCCAAAGCGGCCGTAAACGACCATCATCAGGACCAGCACCGACACGGTGGCGATGATGCCCGCGATCACGCCCTTGCGGATCGAATCGGCGCCCAGTTCGGGGGTCACGGTGCGTTCTTCGACGACCGCCATCTTCACCGGCAAGGCGCCCGAACGCAGCGAGATCGCCAGCGCATTGGCGCTCGCGACTGAAAAGCTGCCCGAAATCTGCGCGCTGCCGCCCAGGATCGGTTCGTTGATCGACGGCGCCGACAGCACCTTGCCGTCCAGCACCATCGCGAACCGCTTGCCGACATTCTGCGCGGTCACCTTGGCAAAGGTGCTCGATCCGCCCGAATCGAAGCTGATCGATACGACCGGTTCATTCGACTGCGGATCAAAGCTTTGCTTGGCGTTGATCAGCTGCTCGCCGCTGATCATCACCTGACGGCGCAGCACTTCGAACGTCGCGCCGCTGCCCTCACCCTCGGCATAAGGGACGATTTCGCTGCCCACCGGCACGCGGCCCGCGGCGGCTTCGGCGGGGTCGGCATTGGGATCGACCATGCGGAATTCCAGCCGCGCGGTCTTGCCGATCAATTCTTTCAGCGCCGCCGGATCCTGCAAACCTGGAACCTGGACGACAACGCGGTCGTTGCCCTCGCGGATGATCGTCGGTTCGCGGGTGCCCAGATCGTTGACGCGCTTGTCGATGATGTCGCGCGCCGAATCCATGGCATCGGCGACCGCTTGCGTCTGGCCCGCGGTGGTCGGGGTCATCACGATGCGGCTGGTATCGATGATGCCGATATTCCAGTCGCGCTGGCCCGTCATCGCGGCGCCCTGAGTCTGGCTGAACAACCGGTCACGCGCGTCGTCGAGCTGCTTCTGGTCGCGGATCAGGAAACTGATCTTGCCGCCCTCGGTCGCCAGTTCGCCGATCGCGATGTCATCGTCGGGGCCACGCTCGCCGCGCATCGCGGTGCGCACGGTCTTTTCCATATTGGTCAGCTGCGTCTTGCGCAGGTCGTCGATGTCGGCTTCGAGCAGCAAGTGGCTGCCCCCGGCCAGATCGAGACCCAGATTGACCTTGACCTGCATGAACGACGGCAGGCTGTTGAACGTCTTTTCGGGCAGGAAGCTGGGAACGGAAAAGATGATACCGAGCAACAGGATGATGCTGATGCTGATGGTTTTCCAGCGCGGGAAATCGAGCATGGTCTAATGGTCCGATAGCATGCGCGGGGCGGCGGCGACGCCGACCCCGCCGCGTCAGTCGTTGGCGGGCTTGCCGCCGGGCTGCATCACGTCGGCCAGGGTCGCCTTGACGACCTGGATCTTGACGCCCTGCGCGATTTCGACGTTGGCGAACTCATCGTCGACGCTGATCACTTTGCCGACGATGCCGCCGCCGGTCACCACCTTGTCGCGCGGCTTCACCGCGGCGATCTTGTTGCGATGCTCCTTGGCGCGCACCTGCTGGGGGCGGATCAGGAAGAACCAGAACACGACAAAAATCAGCAGATAGGGCACCAGCATCAGGAAACCGGCAGCCCCGCCGCCCGATCCGGCCGCCTGGGTCAGAAGCAATTGCGTCGACATTGATGAAAAACTTTCCGTTTGAAAACGCAGCCCGTTCCGCAAGGAACCGGCGCGCATGAATGGCGCGGCGCCTATCATGCAGGCGCGCCGCGCGCAACCGGTGGCTACGCCGCGCCCCCTCGGCAGGCGCCGCCGAAATGGGGAGCGTGGCGGCAAGGTCAAGGGCGCGGCGGCGCACAACGTCTGCGGCCACCACGTCGATCCCCTTTGCGCAGGATCGACTTTGCGCAGGGAAGCCTTGCATCCCCCGACAACCCGCGCTAGTGGCCTCGCCTGCCCAACAGGGCCGGTCGGGACGTAGCGCAGCCTGGTAGCGCATCACACTGGGGGTGTGGGGGTCGGAGGTTCGAATCCTCTCGTCCCGACCAATTTTACCAATCCATTTCGCTGCGTCGCCTGCGTCTCGTCGTCCGCGGCTCCATGCCTGCGCTACCCATCAACGAGCAGAACAGCGCAAACCCTACCGCTTCGATCGACGCTTACCCGGATAGGCGACTTTCGGGCTGTCCTCGGCCGCCAGCTTTTGCCAGCGATCGAAGCGCTCCGTTGTCAGGCTGCCGTCGGCGATCGCGGCCTGCACCGCGCAGCCGGGTTCGCCGCCATGCGCGCAGTTTGAAAAGCGGCATTGCTGCGCGGTCAGGATGAAGTCGTCGAAAACCTCCGATATTCCGGCGGTCGCATCGGACAGCTGCAATTCGCGCATGCCGGGGGTGTCGAGCAACCAGCCGCCTTCGGCCAGCCGGTGCATTTCGCGCACCGTCGTGGTGTGGCGCCCCGTATCGTCGCCCGCGCGGATCGCCTGGGTGGCGATGCTGTCGGACCCGCGCAACGTGTTGATCAGCGTCGATTTGCCGACCCCCGACGATCCGAGCAGCGCCACCGTCTCGCCCCTGCCGCACCATGCGGCAAGGCGCGCGGCGCTCGCAGGATCGCGGCCATTGACGGTTTCGACGCGCAATCCGGGCTCGATCGCGCGGGCGGCGGCCGCGAACGTCTCCGGGTCGTCGGTCAGATCGGTTTTGGTCAGCACGACAACGGGGCGCACCCCGACTTCGCGCGCCAGCACCAGATAGCGCTCGAGTCGCGCCACGCTGAAATCCTGATTGCACGACGCGACGATAAACAGCGTATCGACATTGGCGGCGATCATCTGCTCCTTGCGCGGGTCGCCGGGCGCGCGCCGCTTGAACAGGTTCAACCGGCCAAGCACGCGAATAGGCAGCAACGATTCGCGATCGATCAACAGCCAGTCGCCGACCGTCGGATGATCGTCGGACGGCGCCGCGCCCTGAATATACGGGGTGATCAGGTGCTGCGAGCCTGCGCCCGCGACCGCAATCGCGCCGCGATGAACCGCCATCACCCGCACCGGATGGCATTGCCGGGCGTCCTCATCCGATAGCTGCTCGCTGAAATACTCCCTCCAGCCGAGCGCATCCAGACTCTCGTTGGTCGATGTCATCGGGGGGCAGAACCATCTTTCCCGTGCGCCAGCAAGCGGTTTTCCCGCAATGACCGGTCCGACCATCGTCCGGCTCAGGGGCGCAGCACGACCTTCCCCACCACCGCACGCCGCTCGATCATCGCAAAGCCCTCGCGCCAGTCGGCGAGGTCGAGCGCGGCATGGACGTGCGGGCGGATCATCCCCGCCGCCGCCAGCGCGTCGATCGCCGCGACATTCTCCGCCCCGCGATCCGGAAAGCGGCGGCCATATTCGCCCGCACGCACCCCGACGACCGAAAATCCTTTGATCAACGGCATGTTCGCCGACACCTCGGGAATGCGTCCCGACGCAAAGCCGATCACCAGCAACCGCCCCCCGAACGCGATACAGCGCGTCGATTCGTCGAACACATCGCCGCCGACGGGATCAAAGATCACATCGGCGCCGCGGCCATCGGTGAGTTCCTTCACCCGCTCACGAAACCCCGGCCCGCCGTCGATCACCGCGTCGGGCGCATAAAGCCGCACAATGGCCTCGCGCTTGTCCGCGCTGCTCGCCGCCGCGATCACCCGCGCGCCAAGCGCCTTCGCCAGATCGACCGCCGCCAGCCCGACGCCCCCCGCCGCGCCATGCACCAGCACCCACTCACCCAGCTCGATCCGCGCGCAGCGGACCAGCGCGACATAGGCGGTGAGGTACGCGACGGGATAGGCCGCCGCTTCCTCCCACGTCAGCTGCTCGGGCTTGGCGCGCAGCCCCGCCGCGGGAGCCACGCAATATTCGGCCATCGCGCCGAACCGGTTGCCACCCACGACCGCGTCGCCGACCCGCCAGCCAACAACACCCTCACCCAGCGCGTCGACCTCGCCCGCAAACTCCAGCCCCGACACAAAGGGCAGCGGCGGCTTCAACTGATAATCGCCGCGCGTCATCAACAGGTCGGGAAAGTTTACCGCCGCCGCGCGCACTCGCACCCGCACCTCGCCCCGCCCCGGCTGCGGCACCGGCACATCGGCCAGCGCGGCTCCCGCATGATCGGGCAACAACTCGGTGACCTGCAAAGCGCGCATGGAGAAAAGTCTTTCCTACAATATTCCAATATGGTTCGTTCTGGTCATTCAACCAACCACAGGAGCGAATCATGCCCAGATCCGATTGCCCGCCCTTCGACGCCGGCGCGCTGATCGATGCCGTCATCGACCGTGAAGGCCGATATGTAAACCACCCCGCCGACCGCGGCGGCCCGACCTGCTGGGGGATCACCGAGGCCGTTGCCCGCGCGCAGGGCTATGACGGCGCAATGCGCGATCTGCCGCGCGCCGACGCCGCGGCGATCTATCGCCAAATCTACTGGCTGCGTCCCGGCTTCGACAAGGTTGCGCTCCGCGCCCCGCAGATTGCCGCCGAGCTGTTCGACACCGGCGTCAACATGGGGACCGGCACGGCGACAGGATTTCTCCAGCGCGCGCTCAACGCCTTGAACCGCGCCGCGCGCGACTATCCCGACATTGCGGTCGACCGCAATGTCGGCCCGCGCACGCTGTCGGCGCTCGACGGCTTTCTGAAAGCGCGCGGCAAGGGCGGCGAGACCGTATTGCTGCGCGCGATGGAGGCGCTGCAAGGCGAACGCTACATCGCGCTCGCCGAACGCCGCCCGAGCCAGGAGGCCTTTCTCTACGGCTGGCTCGCCAACCGGATCGGCCCGAATTGACGCTTTGCGGCGCGCCATTGGGCTGAACTTCCCTGAACTTTGACCACATAGGAGAACCGAAATGAGCATTGTCGAAGGCCTGATCGGCCCCATCGCCAAACTGATCGACAAGATCATCCCCGACCCCGAAGCGCGCGACCGTGCCAAGCTCGAACTGCTCAAGATGGAGGGAAGCCAGGAAATGGAAGCCATCCGCACCCGCATGACCGCGATCGTCGCCGAGGCGAACAGCGCCGACCCCTGGACCAGCCGCGCACGGCCGAGCTTCCTCTATGTCATGTATGCGCTGCTGCTGTGGGCCATCCCGATGGGCCTGATCGCCGCGGCGCGACCCGAGATGGCAAAGGGCATTGCGGAGGGCATGAACGCCTATCTCGCGGGGATCCCCGAGCCGCTCTACGCGCTCTTTGGTACGGGCTATCTGGGGTACACTGCGGCCCGGGCGTGGGGGAAGGTGAAGGG
>JAEMRT010000206.1 GCA_016463225.1 Sphingopyxis sp.
CACCAGCAATCAGTTTAACTCAACGAGGGTCTCCCAACATGAAATCTCGCGCCGCTGTAGCCTTCGAGGCGGGCAAGCCACTCGAAATCGTCGAGATCGATGTCGCCCCACCCCGGAAAGGCGAAGTCCTCATACGCGTGACGCACACCGGTGTGTGCCACACCGACGCGTACACGCTGGAGGGGAGTGATCCGGAGGGTGTTTTCCCGGTGGTTCTGGGCCACGAGGGCGCGGGCATCGTTGTCGAGGTTGGTGAAGGCGTCACCAGCGTCGGGCCGGGCGATCACGTGATTCCGCTCTACACCGCCGAGTGCGGCAAGTGCGACTTCTGCCTGTCGGGCAAGACCAACCTGTGCGTCGCTGTCCGCGAAACGCAGGGCAAGGGCTTGATGCCCGATGGGACCACCCGCTTTTCGTACAATGGTCAGCCCCTCTATCATTACATGGGCTGTTCAACCTTCAGTGAATATACTGTCGTCGCCGAAGTCTCGCTCGCCAAGATCAATCCCGAGGCAAACCCCGAACATGTCTGCCTGCTCGGCTGCGGCGTCACGACCGGCATCGGCGCAGTCCACAATACCGCCAAGGTCCAGCCCGGAGACTCGGTCGCCGTGTTCGGACTCGGCGGCATCGGCCTCGCGGCGATTCAGGGTGCGCGCCAGGCGAAGGCGGGTCGCATCATCGCCATCGACACCAATCCGTCCAAGTTCGAGCTGGCACGCCAGTTCGGTGCGACCGAGTGCATCAACCCCAAGGACCATGACAAGCCTATCCAGCAAGTGCTGATCGAGATGACGGGCTGGGGCATCGATCATACCTTCGAGTGCATCGGCAACGTCCACGTCATGCGCGCCGCGCTTGAATCAGCGCACCGTGGCTGGGGTCAGTCGATCGTTATTGGCGTTGCCGGCGCGGGCGAGGAAATCTCCACCCGCCCATTCCAGCTCGTCACGGGCCGCGTATGGAAGGGATCCGCTTTCGGTGGCGTCAAGGGACGGACAGAGCTCCCCGGCATGGTCGAGGACGCGATGAGAGGCGATATCGATCTGGCCCCGTTCGTAACCCACACGATGGGGTTGGAGGAGATCAACGAGGCCTTCGAACTGATGCACGAAGGCAAGTCGATCCGCACGGTCATTCACTACTGACCCGCCGATCCGAAGCGGCGCGAAGCGCCCGGATCGACAACTCGGCCGTCATCATGGCCCGACCCCGGCCATGATGACGCGCGCTCTGGCAAATGGGCAACGCGTCGCGATGGGGTAACAAGCGCCGAAGTGCGGTCGTTAGATGCCGATAGTGGCACGGACCAGGGCCGCCTGGCCCAGGCGCTTACCAGCGGAGTGTGTGTGGCCTCGCCGCGCGACCCAACGGGAAAAATGGTTTTGTCGTAACCTTTGTCTGATGCTGGAGAAATATTTCAAAGGTGCCGAACATCGGGCCAGTCTGGCCGTTGGATGTATTGCGTCGGAAATGCATTCATCTGCTACCCGACTGTGATGAACCACGGGCCGCACGGGCGTATAAGGCAGGACGACTGAATTGAAGAGCAAGGATATTCACGCGACGACGCCGGCCACCGATCATGGGCATACGGGGCCGCCCGCTTGCGTGCAGGTTCGCGGCGCGCGCCAGAATAACCTCAAAAATATTGACGTCGATGTACCGCGCGACGCCTTCGTGGTGTTCACCGGCATATCGGGCTCGGGCAAGTCATCGCTCGCGTTCGGCACCCTTTATGCCGAAGCCCAGCGGCGTTATCTGGAATCGGTTGCGCCCTATGCCCGTCGCCTGATCGACCAGGCCGGCGCGCCGGAGGTCGACGCGATCGACGGTTTGCCGCCTGCGGTCGCTTTGCAGCAGCAGCGCGGCTCTGCCAACGCGCGATCCTCGGTCGGCAGCGTGACGACGCTCTCCAGCCTGGTGCGGATGCTCTATTCGCGCGTCGGCGAATATCCGCGCCATCAGCCCATGCTCTATGCGGAGGATTTCTCCCCCAACACGGTCGCGGGGGCCTGCGCAACCTGCCACGGCATCGGCCGCGTATATGACGCGACCGAAGAGACGATGGTTCCTGACGACAGCCTCACCATTCGCGACCGGGCGATCGCCGCCTGGCCGACCGCCTGGCATGGGCAGAACCTGCGCGATATCCTCGTTTCGCTCGGCTATGACGTCGATACGCCGTGGCGCGACCTGCCGAAAAAGGATCGCGACTGGATCCTCTTCACTGAAGAGGCGCCGACGGTGCCGGTCTATGCGGGCCTGACGCCCGAACAGACCCGGACGGCGCTCAAGCGCCGCATGGAGCCGAGCTATCAGGGCACCTTCACCGGCGCCCGCCGCTATGTGCTGGAGACCTTCGCCAACACGAAAAGCGCGCTGATGAAGAAGCGCGTCTCGCAATACATCATCGGACGCGATTGCCCGACCTGCGACGGCAAGCGGCTGAAGCGCGAAGCCCTGTCCGTGAAGTTCGCGGGCCTCGACATCGCCGAGTTCGGCGATCTGACGGTGTTGAAACTCCGGGACTTGCTCACGCCCGTCGCGCATGGCGAATATGGGGGCGCCGCGGCGGTCCCGAAGGGCCATGTCCTCGGCAAGGCGGCCCGCGATGCGGCGGTCGAACGGCGGGTCGCGGCAGGAGGTTCGGCGCACAAGGCTGCGCCCGACGTGCGCCGCACGCCCAATCTTTCCGATGAAAAGCGGGTCGCCGCACAGCGTCTCGCCTGCGAATTGCTCGAACGGCTCGAGCCACTGATCGATCTTGGCCTTGGCTATATCTCGCTCGACCGCAGCACGCCGACGCTCTCCTCCGGGGAGCTGCAACGCCTGCGCCTCGCCACCCAATTGTCGTCGCAGCTTTTCGGCGTGGTCTATGTGCTGGACGAGCCCTCGGCGGGGCTGCACCCGGCAGACGGCGAAGCCCTGCTGACCATCCTTCAGCGGCTGAAGGCGGCCGGCAACTCGCTGTTCGTCGTCGAACATGATCTCAACGTCATCCGCCATGCCGAATGGCTGGTCGATGTCGGCCCGGGTGCCGGCGAAAAGGGCGGCGAAGTGCTTTACAGCGGGCCGATCGCGGGACTGGCCGATGTCGAGGAATCGATCACCCGCCGCTATCTGTTCGCAGAGCCCGTCGCCCATGATCGGACCCCGCGTGAAGCCAAGGCATGGCTTCGTCTCGAAGGCGTGACGCGCAACAATCTTCACAGCCTCGACGTCGAGCTTCCGATAGGCTGCTTCACCGCCGTCACAGGGGTCTCCGGATCGGGCAAGTCCAGCCTGGTCAGCCAAGCGCTACCGGAGCTTGTCGCGGAACAGCTCGGCAGCTCGGCAGCCGTTGAAGAGGATGAGGTCGATCCGCTGCTCGATGTCGCGCAGGACGATACCGAAGGCCGCATCGTGGCCGGCATGGAGTATGTCCGAAGGCTGGTGCGGGTCGATCAGCGGCCGATCGGCCGCACCCCGCGCTCGAACCTCGCCACCTACAGCGGCCTGTTCGATCATGTCCGCAAGATCTTCGCCGACACGCCGCTTGCCCGCCGGCGCCACTACAGCCCGGGCAGGTTCTCGTTCAACGTCGCACAGGGCCGCTGCCCGGTATGTGAGGGCGAGGGCTTCGTCATGGTGGAGCTGCTGTTCCTGCCGAGCGTCTATGCGCCTTGCTCGACCTGCCACGGCAGTCGCTACAATCCGCAAACGCTCGAAGTCGAATGGAACGGCCGCAACATCGCTCAGGTGCTAGAGCTGACGGTGGACGAAGCGTGCGACTTCTTCGCAAGCGAGGCATCCGTCATGCGCTCGCTCGATGTGCTGCGGGAAATCGGTCTTGGCTATCTGCGGCTCGGGCAGCCGGCGACGGAACTGTCAGGCGGCGAGGCGCAGCGCATCAAGCTCGCGACGGAGCTGCAACGCGCGCAGCGGGGGAACACGATCTACATTCTCGACGAGCCGACGTCGGGGCTTCACCCCTCCGATGCGGATCGGCTGATGCGGCACCTGCAGGGTCTTGTCGATGTCGGAAATACGGTCGTGGTGGTCGAACATGACATGCGCGCCATCGCACAGGTCGATTGGGTCATCGATCTGGGGCCGGGGGCCGGGGAAGAGGGTGGCCAAATCATCGCCAGCGGCGTCCCTAGCGATGTTGCGGAGGCGGAAGGCAGTCTGACCGCCCCCTATCTCAAAACGGCCCTGTAGCCGCCTGTAAGCCCGCCACAGGGGAGGGGGTGGACATGATAAGCCTCGTGGGTTGGATCGCCACGATCGCGACGATAATCGCGGCCATGATGACAGCTTCCAATCTCGGCGCGCGCGTGACGGGTTGGGGCTTCGTCGTGTTCAGCGTCAGCTCGGTTTGCTGGACGACGCTCGGCTATGCGACGGGGCAGACGGCCTTGGTCGCCACCAACGGATTTCTGATGGTGACGAACCTCGTCGGTATCTGGCGATGGCTGGGGCAGCAGACCAAATATGAAGATGGCGGCCGATCGGCCGAAAC
>JAEMRT010000096.1 GCA_016463225.1 Sphingopyxis sp.
GGGCGGCGGCGTCCCGGTGCGGCCAAGCGCGAAATCATGCTTGCCGTCCGTCTCTGTCCGGCAGGTAAGGGTGATCGTGCCGTCCATGCCGATTTCCCGCCCGCGCAGCAGCACCGGGCGCGTGACCAGATTGGCTTCGGGGATATCGGCGGTCAGGCAGTCGCCAGGCAGATAATCGATCAGATAGAATTTGCCGGGCAGGCTGATCGGGTCCAGTTCACGCGCATTGAGGATGTCATAGGCAGCCAGTTCAGCCGCCTGATCTTCCTGCTGCACCAGGGGATAGGAAACCTCCCTGGTGCGGCGCTTGCCGTCGAACGTCACATAATCATCGATGCGCACGACATCGATCGGCACGGTTTCCCAGCCATGGCTTTCCAGCCGGACCCTGGGAATGATCCCGTTGATCCGGTCGCGGCGCGCCACGGTCGCCGGCACGTCGCATTCGCCCACAATATCATCGGATGTGATGGTGCCGATCGACACGCGCGGCGCGGAAAAGGTGCAGCTCAATAGCGCGCCCACCGGCATGACCTCACCGCCACCTGCCTGCGCCATCATCTTCAGCACGTCCCATTTGTCGTCGGCCGTCGTGAATACCATTCCACCCGCCCGCCATTTGTTAGCGTCGCACACATTGGCCCAGTCGACGAAGGGTGGCAGGAAGATGCCCTCCAGCATCAGGCCGCCGCCGGCCACCAATTGCCCGTTCTGGATGCGGCCATAGGCCCAGCTGATCGCGTGCAGGGCCGGGTTTTCGCCCGCCGGAATGCCTTCAGGATCAGGACCGTCATAGACCCATGTGCTTTCGTCATCGATCCGGCATGGTCCCGATCCGCCGGGATATGTGCTGTCCTGGCGCGGATCATACACATACACACCCTCCAGCACACGGCCGCGCTTGGGTACGCCCGTGGGATATTTCTTTCCCTTGGTGTCGAACCGCAAAGTCCAGAGATCGGCGGCAAGGCCGGACAGTTTCGAATTGGCGTCCCAGCCCGGGAAGGTCATCAGCGGGCCAGGCATGGCGATCGATTCGGGGCACAGGCCCCGCTGTTCCTGCAGCCACATGAAGCCGTGATAATTGCCGGTCGCCTCGCCACCGCTGAAGGTGACCGGCACATTGTCGATCTCGAACGTCTCGTACCCCTTGATCGGCCCCAGGCTATGGACCGCCACCCAGCTTTCAAATTCACGCTTGCTACCATAATCCTGGCGATGGACGACACGTCCGGCGGAATAGGTGCGCCCGATAGCGTAGGGGACACCGCTTTCCTTATCGATCGTGAATTTCGTGGCGTTGCCGCCCAGCGAAGTCTTTGGCTTTGCCGGACCAGCCGCGAGAGATGCGAGGGAGGCCGCGACGCCCGCTATCGCGCCTATGGCCGTCCAGGTCGTCGCCGCGATCCCCGCGAAACTGGCGACCACACCAGATGCCGCCGCGCCCGCCGCAGCGGTGGTTCCGATCAGACCGGCACCTGCCGCCGCACCGATGCCTGTCGCGACAAGGGCGACAGCGCCGACGATTAGCGCGGCTGTGCGAACAACTTTCCCCATAGGTCAGCGACCGGGCAACAGCCCCAGAAGCGCGCAACCGCCTCCGGCCGTAAACAATATGATGGACATAACGGCGATACCAATGCCGCCCCGATAATAGCTGAGGCCTGCCGCATTATGCGCGACTTCACTCTCTCCTGCCGACTGCGCTTCGCCAGTAAGGATGGCGCGCTCAAATCTTTCCGCTTCGGCCATCGCCTGGCGGTAATAGTGATCCTGCGAAAGGAAGGCGAAAAGATAGGCCGCCAGCGACAGCGCCAGACCAAGCACGAAAAGAGAAAATGATAGCCAGATTGGCCCTGTGTTCAGTCGCAAAGCTGTTTCCGGCTTCCCCGCCAGATTTCCGACAAATGTGAACAGGCCGATGTTAGCGCCCCCATGGGCGATCAGCAGGCCATTGAGCAGGCGCTCGGCCAGCGAAGCCTGAATGCGCACCCTCTCGGCCGCATCGGCAAGGGAGGCGTCGCGCGATGCCCGGCTGACCGCGCTGACATGCTCTTGCCCAGTCCAAGTCATGCGCGCCAAGCTCCTGTGAAATCGAGCGGCTGCTGCACGATCGCGCCCGCCGCATCCTCGTGATAACCAAATACACGGCCATTGCCGACGGCGATCGTGATGCCGCCGCCAAACTCCTGCCCCGGACACATGATGATGTCCCCGACCAGCGCCTGCGCCGGCGCAATGCGCGGCATCAATGCATCCAGTGCCGCCAGCAGGTCGTCATGCCCGGCCCGCTTCAACGCTGCCTTTGCCCCCAAAGCTGACTTGTACGATCCGCCGCGCCCCAGGCCAGGTCGATGGCCGAGCTGGCGCAGATGGAAGGCGGCCATGCGGACACAGTCCCATCTGCCCCAGACGAAGGCCTGATCGCGAAAACGGGCCATGGTGGCCTGCGTTGCAGCCGCGCGGGCCTTAAGGTCATGCTTCATAGATTGAGCACCCCGCGAACCGAAGTGACCTTGGACCCGATATAGGCCAGGTTGCTCGGGGGATTTTCGACGCCCCAATTGCTGGTTTTTTCGATGCCCGACATGTTGGCCAGGCCCGTTTCCCCCGGCCAGACATCCTGATGCCAGGCGTCGGACAGTCGCACGCCATCGTCATTGTCATGAAACGTGTCGAATACGGAAGCACAGCGCCATTCCAGCGTGCGCGTCCCCTTGCCCACGCGCAGGCGCGGAACGTCGAGCGTGCCGGCGAACAGCTGGAGCGGGCTGGGCAGCAGCAGCCCCGTTTCGCGATCGATCACGCCGATTGATCCGCGGACGATGCTGCCCTGCATGTCCGCCGAGGAAATCTCGCCCCCCGCCGCCTCGCTCGGCGGAACGAAGGTCAGATCCCAGTCGGGCGATTCGTCGCCGATGCCATCCTTGAGTGTCCCCGCAGCGACCAGCACGCCGAACAAAGGATCGCGACCGATGAATTTTTTCGTGCCCCACATGACCTCGCCCGCGCCGACCAGATGATAGAGATCATAGTCGGGCAGTCGCACCTCGATCATCGGCGCGACAATGTAGCGGCCCGGAGAGGGCGGATTGCGCAAGGCGGCGACCATGGCAGGGGTCAGGCGCATGTCAGTCCCTTTCCACGATCGACAGGGTGATGGATTCGGCCTTCATGCGGATCAGCGTCACACCCCTCTCGCCACCGACCAGCTGCCCTTCGATGATCGGCGCATCGAACGCGCAGGCCGCATTATCGAGCGTCAGAAAGCGCAGCATCGGCCAAATGGGCAGGGTCATTTTGCCATCACCGTCCGCTACGGTGGCCGCGCGCGCACGATGCACGAAGCGCTTGCCGGCATGGGCGATGTGGAAGAATTGGCGCTTGCGCACCTCATAGCCGGACGGAAAGCCCTTCAACGCCAGCGTCAGGCCCGATTGACCCGCGCCATCCACCATCACCGCGCTGCCCGGCGCGCCTATGGTGAGCCATGGTTGCGGGACAGCAGCGGCGGCGTCCCCGCTGATCGCTTCTTCCAGCGCGCTGGCCCATTCGGCGGCGTCGATATGGTTTTTGACCGATATCATCAGGTCCAGCGCATAACGGTCCCCCGCACGGTTGATCGCCGTCGTCGGCCCGCCCAGAGCGCCCTCCTGATTGCCACCAAATGTCACCGCGCGCATCGTCGCCGACGACGGCCCCGGACTGGTGGGAAGCATGATACTCATCGCCAGTTGCGACCCATCTGGCGACGACCGCGCGCGGCGGCCTGGCTTTCGCTCAACGCCGCGCCGCCGGCAGCGCCACGAACCGACGCCACTTCCATGCCCTGGCTGATCATCCCGACAATCTGTTCGGTGACCAGCGCATTGTCGGCATAGACATGGACGTGGGTGTCACCACGGTCGTCTGCCGGATTCTGCATCAGCCTGCGGCTCTCGCTGGCCGTCATCACCTGCGCACCGCGGGGCATGTTGACGATTTCAGGCCCGTTTTCGCCGACCAGCATGGCTCCGGCAGGGGTGTATGCGTTGCCGATCGCAGAACCTGACAAGTTTCTTGGGACTGCCAGCGTCGCGGCGATACCGTCCAGATAGGACATCGACGATGCGCTCACGCCGCCCAATCCAGCCCCGCCACCCAACAGACCGAAGACCGATCCAAGCGACGGCAATCCACCGCCGAACAGGGCGTTTTTGATCGGATTGATCAGCGCGAGCTTCATCATCTCAGCCTGCAATTCGCGCAGGATCGTCTTTCCAAGATTGCCCCAGCTCGACCATGCGTCAGGGGAAAGAACGCTATCGATGAAGCCTTCCCCAAATTGCTGCATTTCCTGCCAGTCGCGAGCAAGCCGCTCAACCATCTGCCGCTTGGCCTCGATCGCTTCCGCATTGGCAACGATCTGCCGGCCTTCGTCGGTTTCCAGCCCGATATTGTCGCGCTTGAGATCTCCGATGATCCGCAGCTTCGCCATGGCCGTTTCCCGGGCTTCATTGCTGTTTCGGATGTGCATGAACTCTAGATCAAGCTGGGCATTTTGCGCCGCTTGGTCGGCGAGGTAGTTCTCCATGAATTCCAGACGCGCATTGTCGTCCTGTGTGCGCTTGTTGTCGGTATCGATGTCGGGCTGAAGTTCATTTACCAGGTTTGGGAGGAACATCCTGGCGCGCGCCTGCGCCTGCCAATCTGCGCGCTGGTCCGGGGTTATCATGCCCCTGCCAGACAGGGCCGCGATCTTTTCTAGTTGCGCCGCATAATTAGCCGCCGCCGTAGCGGCAGGATCGAATATCGCCATAAGCGACGACAGATCGCTTTCCAGTTCCCGTTGCGCCTGCGCAGCGTCTCGGGCAGCAGCCTTGGCATCCCGCGCACTCTCGCGAGCGGCGGCCGATGCCGCTTTGCGAGATTCTGCGTCCTGCCTGCCGATCACGTCCAGCTTCCGCTGGGCAGTTACGGCTATTTCCACACCAGCGATCGTTGCGCGCTGGTTTTCGATAAGAGAATCCAGTTCCTTTCGGCGGAGCGCGCGAGCGATATCTCCCGCCCTGTTGCCACCTTGCGGCGCATTCGGGTCGTTGCCGGGATTATCACGCCATCCTTCCAACTGCGCCAGTCGGACCTTGCTCAATCCCAGGTCGGCCATTGTCGCCCGACCTGCCGCTACACGCATCCGATTCAGCGCCGACGTGTAGATATCGATGTCGCCCGCTGCCTTTTTTGCCTTGTCTCCGCTGCCGAGGAATTCCGCGCCCAAAATCGCCAGAACACTTGTCGCCGCGAGAAGGCCTGCGCCCCAAGGTCCAGCCAGAAAACCTATGAGCCCCCCCGCGCTTCCACGCATCAGAGCAATTGCAGACACGACTTGCGGCCCCTGCATCGCCAGGCCCGTCATCACGCCTTTGACGACATTGCCACTGCCAGCCGCCATGGCCATTTGGATACCCAAGTCCTGAAACTGGAAGCCGAGCTGCTGCACCCCGGCCTTATATTGTCCGGCAGAGACGCCCCCGGATACATGGCCGCCGCTCACCTCGTTAAGCAGCCCCTGCTCAATACGCAGCTTGGCGCAATATTCGTCCAGCGTGATCGACCCGGCGGCGATGAGCGTTCTGGCCTGCGCCATCTCATTGTTGAACCGCTGCTGGGCCGCCCAGGTCGGATCAATCTGCGCACGCAAGGCCGCCGCGCCGGCCGTCAGCCGTTCCTGTTCCGCAAACAACTCGCGAAAGGCGGCGGCCGACGCGCGGGCAGACCCTTCCTGCAGACTGGAGCCGGTGCCGACCGCATCGTTGATCCGCATCTGCACCGCCGTCTGCGGCATGATCGCGGCTATCTTCTGCGCAGCCGCAGCCCGACGTCGCTCGGCAGATTCAAAGTCGGTGGCGGCCTTGTCATAGGCCCGGACAGCCCGGCTTGCGGATGCCTCCCAGGCTTCACCCACCTCGCGCGCGTCGCGTTTGACATCTTCCTTGCCCTCCGTCCCGAGACGGATAGCGACTTTAGGCGCTGTCATTGTCTGGTCTATCCTCGGTCATTTGGTCGAGCAGGATGCGCTCGATCGGCGGAAGAACCTGCGCGAGCAGGGGCATGTCGGCATGTTGGGCAGCGCCCATCGCCAGAACGGCCCCGAAATCGAGGCCATAGGCTGCGCCCATGCCAGCGCGAAGCTGGCGGCCGCAGCCCGATATCACGTCCCAGACGGAGACGCCGGCGTCGGTTTGGAGTTCGTTTTCGCGATAGGGGCAGCTTTTTTCGCGGCCTTTTTCCGGATCCGCTTCGCACCGGCCCTGACGCTGCGCCTGGCAGACCGATTGGCAATATCCACTTCCTGCGTCGCCCCCGCTGAAATGCCATTCGGCAAGGGCGATGATCCGTTTTTTTCCAGTTCCTTCATGACGAAGGGCCGGACATAGGCTTCGTCCAGTCGCTCGAAGCGGATCGGGTCGGCCAGGAAGATGGCGAGGCGTTCGGGGGTCAGCGTGACCGGATTGCCATCGCTGTCGCCCACACCGCGCCAGTCGTCGATGCCCGCCATCAGCAGGCTTTCGGACAGGATGTCGCCAGCCTGCTCGATCAGGTCGGTCGGCAGAGACGCATCGTCATCGTCGGGCAGGGCGCTGCCGATCGCTGCGGCGGCGGCCCGACGGGCATTGCGCAGCGCGACACGCCCGATCGGGACGAAGCGCACCTGAACCGCAGGCAGGTCGCCGATCGCCGCCTGATCTGTAAACCACCACGGCTCCAGCGCCTGCTTTTCCGCGTCCAGGTTCAGCATCAGAAGCTGTCTTTCTGCTTGCCGGTACGCCACTCGATGCGAATTTTGCGCTCTTCCTCGATCACCTTCATCCGGTCGCCTTCACGCACCAGATTACCGCCCTCGACGGCGTAGCGCACGACACGGCCCGTCTCGGCATCGGCCTCGATCACCTTGGCGATCAGGTCGCCGGTTTCAGCGTCCACCACACGCAACCGTTCACACACGGCCATAGGGGTGACGCCGATTTTGGCATAGGTGGGAGGTGTCTCCTGTTCGACGGGAACGGCTTCCACCACGAGAGGCGCTGGCTGAACGGGCGCGTCCTGAGATGGCGCGTCGGGTTTGGGCTTCGTCATGGGATACTCCATCAGTAGCTGGAAACAGCATTGACCAGGGTTGCCGTGACCTTGTGGCCACCGGGCGCGGCAGCGGCCTGGCAGTTGAAATCCGCCGTGATGCCGCCGGGACCGTTGATGGTGCGCTTGGTGCGCGGCAGGAACACGCGGGGCATGGCGAATTTCAGTCCGCTCGGGCCACGGTCCCAGCCGATGCCGGTCAAATTGACAGGCGTGCCATCCGTCGCCACCGTCAGCAGATCCAGACTGTTGAACCGGGCGGTGAAGCGCAGCTGCGCCTGAACGATGCCCGGAACGACGCCGGCAATGCGGCCATCCTGACGAATGACTTCCACCTTCTCCAGCGAATTAGACAGCGACAGGTCAGCCGACACGATATTGCCGAGCGGCGTGCCATCGCGCTCGATCAATCCCGTCGCATGGGCAAAGCGGGCACCCTGCTGCACGGTCGGTGTGCCCGCGACCGATGCCGAAACGGCGGCGGTTTCGCCCTGGGCGATGAGCGACACGGTCGCGTTGAGCATGCCCGATCGCCCCATGGCGATGCGCATCTGATTGACGACAGCGCCATAATGGACCGACCAGGACGGCACGTCAGGGTTGCCAACCTCGATCGACAGCGATGGCAGCACGGACGCGCCCGACTGAAAGCCATGCACATATGGCCCGGCGCCGGACACCGTTCCCGCCCCGAAAAAGGCCTTCAGCCAGAATCCGATGGCCGCAATGTCTACGGGTACGACGATATCGCCGTCATTCGTCGCCACGTCATAGGCCGGGTCAAGGCCTTCGCGCCCGAAACCCAGCTGATCATCCTCGATCAGCGGTCGTTCCTCGCCCAGCGAGCTGCTGACGAAGGGCAGCTTCTTGAACCCGCTCGCCGGGGTGACGCCATAGGTCGCTTCCGCGACAGCGTGCAGCACGGCATTGATGCCCATCGCAAAGCCCATAATAGGTCTCCGTTCTTAAAGAGGATTGTCTGTTGAATAGTGGGCGATGATGTCGAACATCCCGCCCTTTTGCGTCTGGCCGCCGGTGACGTTGATGTTCACAAGGTCCAGCGCCGTGACGTCGATATAATTGACCAGTCCGCCCAGAAAGCGGTCGGCCTTGATCGGGGCCGCAATCATGGTCGCCATCCGGTCCAGCACCAGCCGCAGCGGCTCGGATGACGTATAGGCGGCGATCTCGACCGGGATGCGGTGCGTGTAATGATAGGTCGGCGGCGACAAATCGATGTCCGGCTCGCCCAGCTCGCCGTCACGCAGCCACACCGTGCCGCGCGGATCGATCCGGCGCGGACGATCGCCACCATCATCGTCGAGCGAGATGATGAGATAATCAGGCACCGCTAGACGGATCAGATTGGAAACCGCCTGATCCACATCATAGCTTTTCGCCATATCAGCCCCATCGCGCCTGTATGCGCCGCGCGACATTAGCGGCGCGCTTCTGTGCTGGCCCGTCCAGATCGAACAATCGCGGCATCCGCACCCCGCGCACCAGATTGAACATCAGCACCGCCTTCTGCTTGCGCGGTGCCATGCCACGCCGTCCCTGCGTCCTGCCCGGCGTCGCGCGGCGATAGCCGCCGGAGAGGCCGGACACGACGTCGATGAAGGCCGATCCTTTGCTGCCCTCGATCACGACCTGAAGCTCCGCATTGAAATGCAGTTCAACCTCTTCGGGCGACATCCGCGTTCCATTGGAGCGCTTGACCGCGGATGCATATGTGCCGCCGCGACGTCGGGCGGGAACGTTGCGGGTCGGTATCCACAGCCACTTCGCTCCGTTGACCGGACGAATATGTGCGCCGCTCGCAAAAGCATCGATAATGGCTGGCGCATTCGACCAGATATAGCCCGCCGGATTGAGGGACCGCCCGCCCTTTGGATAGACTTCCGCGCGCCAAGTGTTGGCGAGGCGATTGCCCATGCCCGCGTCACGAACCTGCTGGCGATAATCCATGGTGAGGTCACGCGTTTCTTCGCGCATGATCTGGGTGACATCATCGGCGATCTCGCCCTCGATGACGTCCAGCATCCTGGTGAGCGAACCGGGCCGATATTCAGCGCTGATCCTCAACGGGACGCGTCAACCGGCTCTGCGCCGATTGTCCATGTCAAATTCTCGGTATCTCCCACGGGTTCCCCGGTCAAAACCAGTTCCTCCACCGGTGTGAAGATATCGTCATCCCCGATCTGCCCGACGATGATGGTATCGCCTTCGCGCAGGTCCGGCAGTTGGGATTTGCGGACTTCGATCAAGTGCGTGCCGGTGATGATGGGCGCATCGCCAAGCCGCGCCAACTGGTCGTTGCGCGACCGGATGATGCGGACGCCAGATGTCTTCACCCCAAAAATGGAGGTGTGTTCCGCCGCTTCGGAACCGGGCGCCGTGAATATGGCGTCCAGCGCCGAAGCGAACGGATCCGACATCTGGATGGATGACATGGCTTTTAGCTCCAAATTGAGGCGGCGCCACACGACGCCGCCTCAAGCTTCAGATCGTCGGGATCAGCTTCACGGCGACGGAAGCGACGTTCGACGCTGCCGCCGCCTGAAAGATACCGATCTTGGTGTTGCCGCTGGAGACGTTGGTGACCACCTTCGCGGTATTGTCCCAATAGGCGATCGTTTTGCGGACGACGGCAACCGCCGCTTTGGGCAGCGTGAACATGCCCCTCGTAACGCCCACCACAGGCGCGCCTAGGGCGGCATCAGTGGACGCGACGGCGAATTCCGCGCCGTCGAGGAAACCAGCGCCCGAGGCAACGGCATAGGGTGCAATGCAGTCGACGTTGACGCCAGCCTGAATAAAGTTCTTCATGGTCTTTGCCTTTCGATTGGGAAGGGAGGGGCGGCCTTTAGTTGGCCGCTGCCTTCACGGCTTCAGCGACGCGCTGTTCAAAGGCGGCATCCTGCTCCGCCGTCTGCGCCTCCAGTGCTTGGGCCAGCTGGCGTTCGCCGCCCTCAAGGATTCGGGTCATTTCGGCTTCAAGTGCCGCGTCGCCCTCCGCCTTCTGCCGGCTAAACGCGTCGGCCAGCTGCTTGTCATAGTCGGCGCGCAGGTCGCGCAGCTTGGCCTTGATCGCCTTGTCGACGGCCCGGTCGAACGCTTTGCCCGCAAAGGCTTCATTTTCGGCAGGCTCTTCCGCCGGATTGTCGATCTCCGCGTCGAGCACATTTTCTTCCAGCACGTCGCCGTTATCGACCAGATGCTTTGCCAGAGCATTGGTCACGGTCTGCGGGCCATCGTTCGGCCCCTTGGGAAGGCCGTTGATCATGGCCGTCCGCTCAAGTGCTACGATCTTCATGGGATTCTACCTTTCCGGAAACGACAAGGGCGGCCGAAGCCGCCCTGTCGAAATGCTGTGATGATGCGCGGATCAGGCGCCGGGGTTCATATATGCGCCGCGATAGTCGATCGCCTTGGCGTTGAAGTCGGTGCGCCCCTTATATTCGACGCCATCGACTTCGAAGCCTACGCGGGTCTCGGTATAAACGCCCCGCTGGCCCTTCAGATAGGCGTGCTGCACCACCGGCGCGCGGGACGGCTCGGCGAACAGCATCCAGCGATTGTCGGTAATGCGGGGTTCCACAACCAACGTCAGCTTGTTCGCGAACAGGTTGACGTTACCGCTGGTAGTGGCGGCGACAGCGGTCAGCACGCCTTCGGCCTCCGTTTCCTTGTCGGGGCCGACGACAAGATATTTTGGCACGAGGTTGATCACCGTAACGCCATCGCGATCCTTCTGCTTGCGCATCGCGGCGCGGGCTGCGCCGAGGCTGCCCGTGGTGATGGCCGCACCTGCGCCGGCAAGGTTGCCGTGCTGCGACGAAAACAAAGCATAGCCGTCTGACAGAATTGGATTGCCGATGATATTGGCCCACGCGGCATTCGCCTCATGGAGCGCTGCGCCGATGCCCAGCTTGGAAGAGATATCGCTGAACAGCCCCAGCTGGTCATTGATGATCAGCTGCCGCGACAGCGAATAGATCTTGCCGGCAGTCCACAACTTGTAGCTGTCGCCGATGTCCTGGAACGACCCGTAGGTATATTCCCCATTCTCCGCGACGATCTGGAATTCGGCAGCGCCGACCAGGCCAACGATTGGCGTGGGCCGGAAGTCATTGGCACTTGTTTCCTTGGACAGCAGTTTCCAGTTTTCAGTGGCCGCTTCATATTCCGTCATGATGACCAGATTGCCCGCCTGCTGCAGAGCAATGGCAAAGTCGCTGGTGGTCATCGCGCCATGGCGGAAGCCAAGGGCTTCCTGACACAGCTGGTAGGGAGACATGGAGGCGGTGCGGACGCCCGATCGCTCCAGATACTGGCGGGCGATTTCCAGCGTGCCCATGTGACCGAAAAGTTCACCACCGTCGGCGGGCGTTTCGAAGCTGTTGGCCATGCGCACCACGAACGCACCACGCATCGCATTGCGATACTTGTCCTGTTCGTCCGCGCTGATGGTGATGGTGCCGGTGATTTGGGGCTGGGCGCGATCGGCGACGTAAGCGTCGGTGATGGCATCAGTCAGCTGCTCTTCCGTCATCGGCGTTTCGGCATGACGCGATAGGATCGCGGTGCGCTGCTCCGCGCCAAGGTTGGAGCGGTTAAAAAGGTCCATCATGCGCTTCAGCGTGACTTCGCCGGTGCGAATTTCGACTTCAGGGATGGTCACGGGCGCAGTTTCGGGCGCCGGTGCCGGGGCAGGCGTGTTGGGCATTTCATCGTCTCCGGATGTCGCGGGCGCACCGCGAATGATGCAGGGATGGCCGCCCTGCTCGGCTTTCCGGGCGCGCACCTGCGCGCCGGCATCGAAAGGCACCGCAACCATGGAAAGCTCGATCGGCTCCCAATCGGTCGCAAGCATATGGGGCTTTTCGCCCTGCTTTTCCGTGCGCAGATAGGTGTGGACCATGTATCCGACGCTCACGCTTCGGATATGGCCATCAATGATCTTCTGGTTCGTATCTGCAACGTCAGGCGTTTTCGCCAAGCGAACGCGAGCCACACCCTGACCCTCGCCGATCTTGACCGATCCCGGTACCACCGACCCAAGGACGCTGCCCAGCGAGTAATCATTGTGACTGTCCAGCAGGCACGCGCCGTTGTTCAAACGGTCCAGACGCACTGCCGAGCGATCAAGGCTAAGTTCCTCGATATAATATTCGCCGTCCCACCAATCGAAGCGGAGGCCGGCAGCGCCCGTGGTCCAGCAAATTTCTATGCTGTTGTCCGCTTCATCATACGACGACGGTAGAGTCGCCGCCGCCCGATACATCATTGGCGCTACCGTCTGAGCCGGATTGGCTTGTGTCTGTGGCATTTTTCGCTCCTGGCGTTTTAGGGTCACCCATGAAGGCGAGACCGCGTTTGGCGTTCGCGGCTTGATCGGCGGCGATTTCATCCATCAGTTCGTCATGATCGTTGCCGCGTTCGGCGATCAGGTTGCGGCGGCTTTCGATGCCCGCCTCCATTTCCAGAAGCGCAGCCTTGGCGTCTTTGCCACGGTCTATCGTCTTGACGCGCGGCGGGGTGTGCTTGAATTCTGCACGCAGATCGCGCGGGCCGATCCGCCCCGTTGCGTAGGCCGCCTCAAGCCACCAGCTGACCACGCGCACGCAGAATTGCGGAATGATCGTCAGCCACTGGATGCGGCCCATGCCGGTTTCAAACTCATTTGATCCGGCCTTGAAGCTGGAATAATTGACGTTCGACAGGTCGCCGGTCATGCCTTCATAGGTGACTTCCCCGCCGGCAGCGACGCGAAGACTGCCCCAGCGCATGAACTCGTCGAAGCCGCCCGCCGCTTTTGGTTCGCCGAATGTCACCGTCTGCCCCTGATCAAGGTAGCTGATCATTCCCGGATAGAGGGATTCGAAGGGCTGGCCGGATCGGCCGTCTACATCCCCGTCGCGGTCGCCCACGGCCACATTTTCCGCATCCGGCGATGTTTCGACGAAGGCCGCAAAGCAGCTTTCCAGCTTCTTGCGGACGCCTTCTGCCTCCAGATAGTCGTCAACATCGTCCAGACCTTCAACGACGGATTCGAAGTGACTGCGCCCACGCCATTGGCCTGGCTCTTCCCGACGGAACAGGTGGATTACGTCTTCCGCAGGGATGCGCTCGCTGCCCGAACCGAACATGGGGTCCAATGCCCGCCGGAAGTGGTAAAAGGCCGGCTTAGCATCCGCGCCCCATTCGATCCCGTCACGGACATTATGGCCGGCGACCGTGCCGTCAAGTTGTTCGACCTTTAGCACCTGAAGTCGCAGAGGATGCCCGGCGCCAGCCACCAGCCTGCGGACGATGAACACTTCACCATCCTGCAGCATCGTCCAGGTCACGAGTTCCTGAAGCCCGTAAAGGTCCTGCACACCATCATGGTCAGCAGTGGCGATCCATTCGCGCCAGTCGCGTTGCAGCTTCTTCGATCCCTTGGGGGTGGCCGTGATGCCGTAAGCCACCAGATTGTTCAGCAGGTTCGCCTTCATTTTTCGCGCGAACGGGTTCTGGCGAAAGATTCTGCGCAACCGCTGCCGATCGACGACGGACATGGCGCCAGAAGCGGTGTGGACCCGACGCGAGTTCGGGTCATTGATCGACCAGCTGTCGCCGCGGCGCTTCTGCTTCCGCGTTTGCGCCGACCGTATCTGCTCCGCGCGCGCCAGCTGCGTCCGCTGGACGCTCCGCTGCAGAGCCAGCGATGGCGACAGGACGGCGATGGCACGGTCGATGAAGTTCACCGGCGCGGCATCCTGCCGATGGTAAAGCCCTTTTTGGGCATCGCCCGGCTTTCGTCCGAGGTGATTTCCGCCTTCATTTCGGCGCGCAGTCGGCGCAGTTCGTCCAAGCTGTGTTTTTCGCTGCTGCGGCCGTCAGAAAAAGTTACCTTCTTCGTTGGATCCAGCAACACCTGATCGATCTTGTCCAGATCGGCACGGGTGAAGGCCATCTATCGTCTCCGTTGTAACCAGTCAGATCGCCGGGCTGGCAACCAATCGCGTTTTGCTACCGGCGGCGCTGCCCTCCCGGCAGGGCGTGCAGCGCCCTCGCGAGGAGGAACCGTTGCCTGCACTTTTGCCGATTGCGGCTTGTTCACCGCTGCATCATTTGCTGGTGGCGGGGGAAGAGGGGCCACGTCATCGGTAGGCCAGATGATGCGGTAATTCTTCGGCACCCACCGCATGTCGGTGCGTGACTGGGCAAAGGGCGGCTTCAGGATTGCGGCTTCGCCATAGACAAGAATATCCAGCGTCTCATTTCGTGGCCGCAGCTTGACCCATTTGCCCTTCTTCAGCTCTTCCGCCGTCAATTCATCAACATGGTCTTCGTCCAGATTTTCGGGCAGATGGATATAGCCCGGCCCTGGCACGTCACGGCGCAGCTTTGCGTCGATCATATTCTTGATCTTATGGACATTGGGTATCCACAAACGCGCACTACCGCGTCGCGCACCGCCCTTTGCCTTCTGGTCGGCAAACTCGCCGGGTGGCATCAGCTTGCCCTTCGGGTTCGACCCGCCCTTGACCAGCGTAATGCGCGATGCATGAACCCCCAGCGCCCGCGCCGCATTATAGAACCATTTAGCGCCAGCCGTGGCCTGGTCGCCTTTCTGGTCGCTGCCGCCCGTGTCGATCGTGACCGACAGTATCGGTGCATAGCCGACCGGATTGCCGTCTGCGCCCATTTCCGCGAGGGGATATTTGCGGTCGAACAGCGGCAGCAGTACCTTCCAATGCTCGTGATGGATGAAGGGCGACACCTGGGTCAGCCCATCGTCCAGCACGTCGATCGCAAAGCGGTCAATCAGCCAGCGTTCGCCATCTTTGCCATAACCCACCGCGCCACCCTCGAACCGGTCATGTTGAACGTCGATGACGATATTGACGACCATGGGGCCGCGCGGCACCGTGCCTAGCTTCCAACCCGCCCGCCGCCGATTCTTCAGCACTTCGACCGCGATCGGCTTCTCGCCGCTGGCCTGAGACCGGTAATTCTTGCCCGCCTTGGTATTGATGAAAGTCCGCAGGTCGCTTTCATCTTGCCGCGTTTCCCAGGCAATCTGGGCCGCGCGCCAGATCCGCGCCAGGCGGGGCCAGCTGGTAAGAGCCATCAGCCCATCGACCCGGAACGACCGCCGCCTTTTGCTAGCCGCCGGATTGGCAGCGACGAAACCCCTGTTCGGCAGGTCGATCAGGCTGTCGAGCACCGCGCGCCTGTCCTGCGGCGTCAGCACACAACCATTGCCGGTCCCGCACAGGACATGCGCAGTACGTTCGGCGTCATCGGCGGTGCCGGTGCGATCAAACTGCAAATCGCGCAATATGTCGATTTCCCAGCGTTCGCCGCACGACGGGCAGACAGGATGGATGCGTTCATCCGTACCTTCCGCCACGAACGCCTCGACGCCGCCGCCATCTTCCCGAGCCGGGGATGATGATATGAACTTCTTTTCGCGGCCTTCATGCGATGTGCCGCGCCCTTCCAGTAGGCCGATACCCGATCCCTGACCGCCTTTATCCTTCGACGATCCGATATCTTCATCATACTGGTCGTAATCGTCCAGCCAGCCATAGCGGACGGGGCGCTGGGTGAACTGCGCTGGTACTGGCCACACCGACGCTAGCGACATGCCCCGAAACAGTTTCAGATGGATGGCATTGGCATCAGGCGACGGCATCAGCTTCTGTTTGACCGCCGGCGTTTCGTCGATCAGCGGATTGAGCCGCGTCTTGGAAAATATCCCAGCCATCGCCTGGTCGGGCTGGCAGACCAGCGAATCGGACGGGTCCGTGTCGATGATCCAACCCATCCAGGCCAGACCGATTTCTGTGCCGCCGCACTGCGATGGCTTGATCATGCCCACTTCCGCGACTTCCGCGTCGGATAGGCAATCCATGATTTCCGGCTGCCAAGGCAGAGTCGTCGGATCGTAACCGCGATGTACAATCGCCCAGCAACTGACAGTCGTTTTCAATTTCGGGCGGACGTTATGCGCCTGTCGGCGCAATATATCACCGCCCGTCGTTGGGGGCGGGAGCCTCCAGCGCGGCGGCGGGATTGTCGCGCCGGTCAACAATATCCTTACCCCAATTCTCCATCTGATCGGCAAACCAGTTCTGGTCCGCAGCGCGCAACGCCTCGATCGCCACCAGCTGCTCGCGGGTCAGGTCGATCTTCTTGGCAAGTCGCGCGCTGAACGTTGCCGCCCGCTGGGCATAGCGCGCCAATATGTCGCCCACCGCACCATCGACCGACACCACCGGCACCAGTTCCTTGCGCAGATGTGCCAGCTTCATCGCTGAAATCTCTTCATCGACCAGCGCCTTACGGTCCGCGATCGACAATGTCGGCCCTGCAGGTGCGACAAGTCCCAGTTCCAAGGCCAGTTGGCCCAGCGCTTCGGACTTCTGTCGCTCGACTTCCGCCTTATCGCCCTCTTTCGCTTTCCACGCCGCGATCGCGCCGGGAATGTCTATTTCATAGGCGTCGCCGTTCGACCCGCGCTTTTTCAGCCAGTCGCAATCGGGCTGCTCTTTCAGCCACTTCCGCAAGGTTGGCTCAGACGCCAGCCCCGTGGCGGCAAGGTCGGCAAGATTACCTAGCATGGCGCACGACCGAAACCGAAAGAACAAGAGTAACCGGTTGAAAAAGGTCGCGTCCGTCAACGTGGTGTAAATTCGGGTGTGGCCAGTGGGCTGCATTTTC
>JAEMRT010000097.1 GCA_016463225.1 Sphingopyxis sp.
CCCTAACCGACACTGACCGCGCGGACATGCTGTCCGTCATCGGCGCGGCGTCCATCGACGATCTGTTCGTGGATGTGCCCGCCGAAGCCCGGCTGACCGGCGCCATCGCCGGCCTGCCCGATCATGCCAGCGAACTGGCGGTCGAACGCCATATGAGCAAGCTCGCGCGGCAAAATCTGTCGGCGGGGGAAGCGCCCTTCTTCCTGGGTGCGGGTGCCTATAAGCATCATGTCCCGGCCAGCGTCGATCATCTGATCCAGCGCGGCGAGTTTCTGACCGCCTACACCCCCTATCAGCCGGAAATCGCGCAGGGGACGTTGCAGGTGTTGTTCGAGTTCCAGACGCAGGTCGCGCGCCTGCTGGGCTGTGATGTGGCGAACGCATCCATGTATGACGGGTCGACCGCCTGTTGGGAAGCGATCGGCATGGCACGGCGGATCACCAAGCGGAGCAAGGCGATATTGTCGTCGGGCCTGCACCCCCATTATGTGTCGGTCGCCAACACGATGGCGAAGTTCACCGGCGACCAGTTGGTCCATGACGCGCCGACGCTGAGCGCCGACGCTGATATCGAGGCGCTGATCGCGGGGATCGACAAGGATACAAGCTGCGTCGTCGTCCAATATCCCGACATATTGGGCCGTATCGCCGACCTGACCCCGCTAGCCGAGGCGGCCCATGCCGCCGGTGCGTTGCTGGTCGCGGTGGTGACCGAGCCGGTGGCGCTGGGGGCGCTGATCCCGCCGGGCGAGATGGGCGCGGACATTGTGGTGGGTGAGGGCCAGTCGATCGGCGTCGGCCTGCAATTTGGCGGGCCTTATCTCGGCCTCTTCGCGTGCAAGCAGAAATATGTCCGCCAGATGCCCGGTCGCCTGTGCGGCGAGACGGTGGACGCGGCGGGCAAGCGCGGTTTCGTGCTGACGCTCTCCACCCGCGAACAGCATATACGCCGCGAGAAGGCGACGTCGAATATCTGCACCAATTCAGGGCTTTGCGCGCTGGCGTTCAGTATTCACATGACCCTGTTGGGGGAAAAGGGGCTGCGCGAACTTGCGGCGCTCAATCATGGGCTTGCCTGTCAGGCCGCCGATCGATTGGCGCGGGTGCCGGGCGTGACTGTGCTCAACGACAGCTTCTTCAACGAATTCACGCTGGTCCTGACCAAGGACGCGCGTGAGGTCGTCCGCAGCCTGGCCGACAAGGGCGTGCTGGCGGGCGTGTCGCTGGGTCGCCTGTTCCCGCAACACACGTCCGTGGGCAACGGTCTGGTCGTCGCGGTGACCGAGACGGTCACTGCGGAGGATATTGAAACGCTGGCCCAGGCGCTGGAGGAGGAACTGGCATGACCATGCTTAAGGAAGGCCGTCCCACCGCGTCCGTCGCCGTCGCGGACGCGCACATGGCCCCCGCAACCGTTACCGGCAACCGTGCGCTGATGCTGGAAGAGGCGCTGATCTTCGAGATTGGATCGACCGACACTACCGGCGTCGATTTCGCGCCCGCGCCCAAGGTGGCCAGCCGCCTTGCCGGGCTAGAGCGCCGGGCGATCGGCCTGCCGGGCCTGTCGGAACAGGAAACGGTGCGGCACTATACGCGCCTTAGCCGCCAGAATTATGCCATCGACCTCGGCCTCTTTCCGCTCGGCAGCTGCACGATGAAGCATAATCCGCGCCTCAATGAAAAGGTCGCGCGGATGCCCGGTTTTGCCGATCTGCACCCCCTTGCCCCGCAATCGACGGTGCAGGGCGCGTTGGCGGTGATCCATGAACTGGCGGAGTGGCTGGTGACGCTGACCGGGATGCATAGCGTCGCGATGTCGCCCAAGGCTGGGGCGCATGGGGAATTGTGCGGCCTGCTGGCGATCCGTGCGGCGCTCGAAGCGCGCGGTGACGCACGCAGCGTCGTGCTGGTGCCTGAAAGTGCGCATGGCACCAATCCCGCCACAGCGGCTTTTTGCGGCTATAAGGTCGAGGATATTCCCGCGACCCCCGAAGGCCGGGTCGATCTGGCGGCGCTGACGGCGCGGCTGGGGCCGGATGTGGCGGCGGTGATGATCACCAACCCCAATACGTGCGGCCTGTTCGAGCGCGACCTCAAGACGATTTCCGACGCTGTCCATGCGGCGGGCGCGTTCGTTTATTGCGACGGCGCGAATTTCAACGCCATTGTCGGCCGGGTCCGCCCCGGCGACCTGGGCGTCGATGCGATGCACATCAACCTGCACAAGACCTTCTCCACCCCGCATGGCGGCGGCGGTCCCGGTTCCGGTCCCGTCGTGCTATCGGCAGCGCTCGCACCCTATGCGCCGCTGCCCTTCGTGGAAAAGCAGGGCGACACATTCGTCCTGATCGAGGAGGAATCGGCGCAGGATCATCATGCCGGGACGTTCGGCCGCATGGTCGCCTTTCACGGCCAGATGGGCATGTTCACCCGTGCGTTGGCCTATATCATGAGCCACGGCGCGGACGGGCTGCGGCAGGTGGCGGAAGATGCGGTGCTGACCGCCAATTATATATTGCGCAGCCTGGACGATGTGCTGGACGCGCCGTTCGGCGACAGCGGTCCCTGTATGCATGAAGCCTTGTTCAGCGATAAGGGGCTGGCCGACGGCTTCACCACGCTCGACATTGCCAAGGGGCTGATCGACGAGGGTTTTCACCCGATGACCATGTATTTCCCGCTGGTCGTGCATGGTGCGATGCTGGTCGAACCGACCGAGACCGAAAGCAAGGCCGCGCTCGACCAGTTTATCATGGCGCTGCGCAGCCTGGCGCAGCGGGCCAAGGCGGGGGATGAGGCCTTGAAGGGCGCGCCCTATCATGCGCCGCGCCGTCGCCTGGATGAAACACTGGCGGCGCGCAAGCCGGTGCTGACTTGGGAAGCGCCGACGCTGGCACAGGCGGCGGAATGACGCTCTGGGTTCCGGGCGAAGCGGGCGGCGAAGCGCAGAAACGCCACGCCCCCGCGACGCTGCGGAACCGGGACGCCGTCCTGACCATCCTGCGCGAGGCCTTGCCGCCTGTTGGCTTGGTGCTGGAGGTAGCGAGCGGCAGTGGCGAACATGCGATCCACTTTGCCGCCGCGCTGCCCGCGCTTGAGTGGCAACCCAGCGATCCCGATCCCGCCGCTCTCGCCTCGATCGCGGCGTGGCGGGCGGAGGCGGGGTTGCCGAATGTGCGCGCGCCGATCCTGCTCGACGCGGCGGGTGACTGGTTGATCGACCGGGCCGATGCGATATTGTGCATCAACATGGTGCATATTAGTTCATGGAACGCTACTGTCGGGTTGTTCATGCAAGGCGCAAGGCTTCTCCAGAAGGACGCGCCACTGATCCTTTACGGACCTTACTTTCGCAAGGATCACCCAACCGCACCCAGCAATCTGGCCTTTGACGAAAGCTTGCGGGCGCGGAACGCAGATTGGGGCATTCGGTGGCTGGAGGACATCACTGAACTGGCTGAAGGGCAAGGGTTTGACTTGGAAGCGGTTCATGAAATGCCCGCGAACAATCTGACGCTGGTGTATCGTCGGGTTTGATCCGCATGTGGGTGAGGCGTGGGTGTCCAAGCACTGTTCATGCTGGTCAGTGCGTTGATGGCTGTCGAGAAAATGCAAGAAGCGTACAGGCACGCAATCAAGGAAGGTTATCGTTTCTATAGCTACGGGGACTCCAGCCTGCTGTTGCCGGAGAGGTAAGGGTTTAAGGCTTTGAGTTGACCCGATCGGTTTTCCCACATACAAAAAATTACATAGGTTTCTGCAGTTAGCTCTAGTAGGCCCAAAAATTCAAATGTTCACCTAAATGCGACATCAATTTCTATCGCGTGCGTAGGGTTATAATCATTTCTTCGATATCCTGACGCGCTTTCCGGTGCTTCTGATCTCCGCCTAGCGTAGAAAACCGGGACAAAAATCTATCCTCAACTACATTGAATTTAGCACTCGCAAGCTTTTTAATCTTTTGACCACTCAATCGATTTGAAGATTCCGACGCGGGGAAGGTTATTATTGCGGTCGCTCCAGAATATTCTATCCCTTTGAGAAGATTGCTGAACGCATCCTCTGCTCTCGTGGGTATGCTGTACAGCGAAGAGGGCCGACTTTCTGGACTTGGGTAGCGGCCTGCGCCTGAGACCTCGCCAACCACGCCTCGAGCTAGGCTCTCCAAAACGTGGTAGAAGCGACTGTAATGAACACTGGAATAAGGTGGGTCGATAAACGCGACGTCCCATTCGTTCAATTTCGCTGCAACTTCGTTCGCGTCGCCCGTATATGCCACGCCCTTAACTTTTGCGTGTCTTCCACACAAATTGCTAGCGCACACGGTCACGTGCGCGATGATGTCTTTCAGCCATGACTCTAAAAGAAAAGGGGCGGCATTGGTGTTTGCTTTGAAGGGCTGAGCGGTATGTCCCGGCGATGCGACGCATCGGCTGGCAGTTTGAATCACGGCTGCGAGCGCAACTTTCTCCCAATCAGAACCAGGTTCGATTGACTGCCTCAGAGCATTTAGCAAAAGCGCCTGCCAAGGGGAGAAATACCAGCCTCCATAAGCTCTCACAAAGTCAGAGTCGCACATCGCGCTCAGCGCCCTTGCTTTTTCAGCCTGAGCATGGATCCTTTCGATTTTGAGCCTATTTTGAACTGCGGCAGCTTGGACACCAATCGCTGCCTTCTCAGCGGCATAGATCGCCGCCGCAATCCAACTTGGACCCCAGCTATCGAAATCTAATCCGCAATCGCGCTCTATAACCGCTCCGGCTAGGGCTGTCGCATATGTTTGCAAATCGGTGGCAACTACCCTTGTCTCAAAATTCTCAGATACAAAGCACGCAACCGAGCCGGACCCAGTGAAAAGATCAACGAAGCGTCCATTTTTATTTAGATTGCGTCCTATAATTTCGCCTAAGCCTCCGGCAAGCATAGTGCGCTTAGAACCCATATACTTCATTTTATAATTCGTCTTTGCCTCTCAAGATTCGGAAAAACTTTCCTTCTCCTGAGCTGCCCGGCGGGAAATTCTCAATCACAAAATCATTATCTTCCAGCTTGACGGTACGAAAAACGTGATCGTAGAATCGTTCGAGCGTTACCATATCCCCTGGTACTGCAACGTGTGCATATGCAAATCGGAAAAATCGAAGCAGTGCCCTAACCCCGTTTGTGCGGTTTAACATGAAGCCTCTGCCTCGCTCATCCCAAGCGCTGGGCCACCGCTTTCTAACCGCGCCAAAATAATTGTAGACCAACTGGATGATCTTTAAATCTTCTCCATCAACAAACAAATTTCTTAACGGGCGTTTGAAGAGATCGCTTCCTGAGAGCTTTTCCAATGGCTTATTTCTAAGAAGAAGATCTCTGTCCATTTTCGGATCAAACGAGATATAATCTATGATGCCTTCAACCAATGTTGATTGGGTTACCGGTTCAAAGATCCGATCATCAGTAGCGATACCAAGTCTTTTTATCCGTTTATAGAACGGGCTTTGCTCATCTCTATCCAGCGCTACTACTATATTATGGCATGTTTTTTGAGGGCTTCTAGATCTCGAAAGCTCATATAAATCATATACTAAGCTTTTATTCACCTTTGTTTGTTCGATATTAACGGTAGCAAAAATATGGGCCTGATCCGCTATGTCAGCGCCTATGAAAATAGTGACCGATAAATCAAAATCTTCACCAGAGAAATTTTCTAGACCTGCGATTCGATGCTGTCCGTCAAGTACCCTTGCGACTTTGCGAATGGCAGTCGAGGACTCACTCTCTCCATATTTAAAGTTTCTGATCGACATCGTGCCATTCGTTTCATCAAACGAAACATAGTCTTCCGATATGGCGATAATGATAGATGATGGGAATGAAGCATCTACCAAATTAACATATGTGTTAAGTTGTTTTACTCGCTTATCATCAAGAGGGCGCTGTACGCCAAGATATCGCTCGACATCGCGCTCTTCTTGTAATCTCCGCCGCACATCGAAATACGTCATCTGGGCAAGCTTTTTATACGGGATCGTCGCGACAAAAATGTCACCTATCGGCTGCCTTGCTCGAAGGCACTGAAAAGTTATTTCGATCTGTGACGGATCGCGAATTTCTTCTTTATTCATGCTTTTGCACTCAGCCAATTTGCAAGGAAGGCATTTTCTTGCCTTGGTTGCTCTTCAACGACCTTGTCAGCTTTGTCCCGTTCCAGCTCGTCCAACATATTTCTATATGCCGTGACCAGAAAAAATATAACCGCAGCGCCGATCATGAGGAGCCAAGAGAGGTTGACCAGTCCAGCTTTGTTCAATCCAGCAATTGAGGCCGCTGGGCGGTTCATAATTGCGAATGTAAAACCCGCTATAGCGCACGTGAGCGCCGTAATGATTACAAAGAGCCCACCATATGGAAAGCTCATTGAAAGTGGCCGAGAGGGTGAGTCCGGTGACAGAAATCGCCAGTTAAAACGCCCGTACCTCTTTGTGATAACGTAAACGAGTGGGCCGAGTAATCCAGCAGCAAAAACAAGGCCTTCGCCTTTTTGTAATGCTTCCGACAGCTTAGGTGGCGGGGCAAACAAGTAGTAGCCAAGAGATGGAAGAATCCAAAATGGCATTGTCGCAAACAGTAGAGTCGTTAATGTCTCGAATATTGCTTGCTTAATGCCTTCTGCGCCAACCTCCGCCAGTCGACCTAGCAATGGCACACGAGCCAGAGCAATTTTCACAAGCTTCAGTGCTGAGGTGAACATTTGCCTCATTAAGCCCTCCCGTCGTTGAGACGGATAACCGTTCGGCAGGAAATGGCAACGGTAACGATGTGCGCCTAATGGAGAATTTCCTTCTGGAGCATTTTTCATCATGTATCGGAGTGCGAGAAGCGTCGCATTGACCTCTCTTTCAAGCGGTGATGCAGCGGAGCGCGGGCGCTACGGGATCTTATATGAAAAGCATGTGCATTTGGCCCGCTCTATCGTGCTAGGCTGGGCCTGATGTGCGAGCGTTCAACACAGCGATCGGGTAGGAAATGGTTGAGAATCTACAAGCTGCTTTCTTGGATTTGAAAGTTGATGGGCGGTCCATTCGCGATTGGGACGCCCATTGGCAGCACGTTGCCGAGGGATTTGAAGGGCCACATCCAGACTTGAAACGATATGTTGGTTTAGCGCGAGCGGTGCGTGACGGCACGACCATGTATATCCTGCGCGCGACCGAGCATGACGGAGGTGGCCTTGCAAAAGGGCTCCGACGTATCAATGGACCGGATCAGACAGGCAATTCCGCATATGGCGCTCAAAAGATCAGGGAGCATATGCCCGCCTTAACTTTGGAAGTCCTTTGTGTAGGGACGACCGAAGCGGCTGCCCATCACACGAAAAAATTGAAAACACTGATGATCAAGCTTCACGATCCCGAGTGGAATAGGCGAGCTACGGCGCGCATGAAAAAATTGCGATCAAGCTGCTAAAGCCTACTTAAAATGCAAAGCCGTGATTGCGGCGGTCCCATCGCGCGCTGCGGCTTACCTGTTTTCAAGCAATGATTGCGGGGCAACACCCAACGCGTCGGCCAACCTTCCGAGCGCCCGCACGGACGGATTCCGGGTGCCGCGCTCCAAGTCGCTGACATAGCTGCGCTCCATTCCCGCCTCCAACGCTAGTTGCTCCTGCGACATGCCTTTCAGCTTGCGATGGTGACGGACGTTCGCGCCGAGAAGCAATACGACGTCCATTGAACAGACTTGGCCGCAAGGGCAGCCATTCGTCTGTATACCAATCGTGTCAATTTAGCTGGCCTTGGCAGCATGTTTCGATAAATCGATCGGGACGTGGATGCCTCAACGCGCCGTCCGTCTGACGGTCATCCCATGAAAGGGGAGAGAACAATGAAGAAGATCATACCCATACTGTGCCTAGCGGTCCTGTCCGCCTGCACCACACCCGCCGATGTCTCGAAGCCTTTGACGGCTGGCGGCGACAAGAATGCGAAGTTCACGATCAAGGACACCGCGACCGGCTTCACCGTCGATCTGCGCTACTCCCGTTACCAGTTCGTGCCGGAAGCCGACGCGCTGTTGGTGGCGTGTCGATCGATCGCCACAACCCGCGCCTACGAAGAGGCCAAAAGCCGGGGCAGGGACATCCAGCCGATTAACGAGCAAACCCTGCGCGTATCGGTCGGCCACAATATCATCAACGGCAGAACTGCCTGCCGCGCCTTTGTCGAAGCGGTCTGGAAGTAAGTCATCATCACAGAGGAATAACATCATGAAGCACCTATTTATCTTCGCGGCGCTAGCGCTTCTGTCCGCTTGCGGCGAACCATCTCAAACGACTGGCGGCGAGGCCGTTGCCCAGCTCGAAGCAAAGCCCATTGCCTTGGGCGAGGCCGGGAAGGCCGAGGGAATCGAGGTCACTATCGACAAGGTGAAGGCGGCTGGCCAGTTTGGTCCAGAGGGCGCAGCGGTGAAGGCTGGAGAGGGCGAAGTCCTTGTCGCTGTCACCTACACCATCAAGAACACGTCGGCGAACACCCTGAGCTTCATGGAGCGTCCGGCCGTCAAACTGGTCGATGCCGACGGGCAAAGCTATGCACCCGATGACATGGTTGGTGCGATGGGCGTCTCCATGGAGGACATGACGAACATCGCCATCGATATCAATTCGGGAACGTCGGGCAAGGCGACGATCGGCTGGAAGGTCGCCAAGGCGGGCTTCGACAAAGCGACATGGCGGATCGTTGTGGAAAGTGATCCGATCCTGACGTTCGCACTCAAATGACGGACACCCAGCTTCGGATAGCAGGGTTTTTGCTCGCCTGCGGTGTTGCCTATTATGCGGGCTACCAAAACGCGCCACGGGAAATCCTCGACAGCGAGGTCAGGGATCGGGGTTTTATGCGTATCGACACAGCTGGCGTACTGTCCGCCACCGTCGAGAGCCTCCGCCTGGAAAACAAGCTGCTTGTGTTCTCGTTCAAAGGCGGCGCGGACGTCTGGGTGGAACGTAGCCGTTGGATCATCCTGCACGGGCGACAGGAACTCTTCGTACCCGCCGTCGTCAGCTACTATGTCGATCTATCCAGACTGCGCTTTGGCGAAGAAGTCAAACTCGATCCCGACGGCAAGACCGTTCGCGTCAAGCTTCCGCCGCTGGTTTTGGGCGACATAGCGTTCGAACCGGAGAAGGCGACCACGATCAACGGTGGCCTGCTGACTTTCTCGGAAGAAGAGGTCGAGGAACTGCGCAAGATCAACTTTGCGACTGCGCGCGAGGCGATCGTGAAACAGGCGCAGGGCCAGAGCCTGATTGCCATCGCCAAGCGGCAGGCCCGTGAGAACATCATCAACTACTTCGCAATACCCCTGCGCGCTGTCGGGGCGTCGGACGTGAAGGTCGTCGCCACCTTCTGATCAAAGGACTACGTCATGATAGCATTGTTGTTGTTGATGCTTGCGGCCCCTGAGGCTGAGAGCGCCGAAACCGTGGTCGATTGCCTAGATCGGCTTATCACCAAAAACTACAACCAGAATGTCCCGGCCGCACCTTTGGCCCGGAAGATCACAAACGCCTGCATCGCGCCCATGGCTCCGCCGCCCGAGCTTGCGGATATTGCCGCAACGAAATGGAAGGAGACACAGGACAAGATGTTCCTGATCGTGCTCGACGGCATCAACAGCGCTCGCGCCGAAAAGGGCATCACACTCAAACAGTAGCCACTTCCCCTTCAACCTATCGAGCCCCGTTGGTCCAGCACCGGCGGGGCTTTTTTTGTTTCGAAAGGACCATCCCATGCATATCATACGCACCTGGACGGAGCTTGCCGACTGGCTGGCGCAACCGTCCGATCCCGACATCTCTAACTTGCTGCAACTCCGTCGGGCCCAGTTGATTGACTGCGGCGACCTGCCTGACATCGGCACCTTCGCCATCGTGGAACCGGGGGATGCTCTGGCCGACATCGAAGCGGCGCTGGGCGTCGCTATCATTATCGACAGCACGCCGACGTGGGAATGGGTCATGCGCCACAATTCGATCTTCGAAACACCCATCATCCTGTCAGACGATGGCTTTGGCCATGTCCTTATTGTGCCTGAAGCGGACGGCATCGACCCGGACTTGCTGACGCTCTGTCGCGCGCACGCCTGACCCACCGCCATAATTAACAGCAAGCAGCGTCCTTCGGGGCGCTATTTTTTTGCCCCGGAGAAATTTCATGTTGTCATTTTACACCCGCACCGATCTTGAGAATGCGGCAGCCCTATCGCTGCCCAACGACATCAAAGCGCTATTGGACAGACGCATCGTGCAAATTTTCAACGACGGCTTGGCCGATCATACGCATCTGGTTGTCGTCTTCGCCGAAGATACCGAAGCCGCGCTGGTGGAAGAGATCGCCTTCTCACCGCTGGAGCAAGAAGGGCATCGCTATGGGACACCGAGTTTCGTACCGCGCTGGGATATCCTCCACGATCATGGCGGCTGGTTTGAACTAGTATTTTGCATAGGCAACGCAGGCTGGGCTGTGGTGTTGCTGATCCAGGATGCGCAGTTTTCCAGTTTTCCGGATTTGCGAGTGGCGTGTCGGGGAGGAATTCTGAAAACCTGAAAAGCTGAAGGCGCGCGCTCCACAGGTATCGGAACGCCAAATCTGGTCCTCTTTGCTCGGAGATGTTTTCTTACCTGAATGGCCTATGTCTTGTCAGCGCCATTTGTCGCCATTGAGGGGGCTGTTTTGGTTTCCCGGAAGAGGACATTCCTTCGGGTGTGCAGCCCCTGTTTGTAATAGGAGAGCCGTTAGGACCGGCAGCCCGGCTGACAGGCCAATCGCATATGGATATGTCGTGCGACTCCGCGCTAGAAATGCTCGTCATGCGAACGTCAGAACAGTTTTGTCACGGCGAGCAGTCCGGAGATCAGCGGGACAAAATGCTCGCCTATGTCCGGTGTGTCATACCCTGAATCTGCTAGTGTCAGGTCAAGCCGGTCCTCCATCTTATCACAGGGGAACCCCTTGTCTGGGTTTACCTTCTTCTCGCGGATCGCGTTGACCTTCTTCATAGCAAAATCGACCCGGAATTTCAGGGTGACGCACGCCGCGCTTTCATCAGCGAACGTGATGCTATCCGATGTGAACCGCGCGTCGAAGGTTTGGATGTTCGGTTCAAACACCCACAATTCATTCATATGGGTGTCGACCATTGTGCAGCTGCCTCTGGACTGTTCGCACTCGATTTTAATTACCGTGGGGGTCATTTTCTCGTTTTTGTCGGTCCGCTTCCAGACCCCTGTTGCTGCCGTGAAGTCCTGATACCGAAAGAGATTGAAATTGACATTGGGCTGCGCCTGCGCGTCGGCTTGAACGACAATGATTTCGCGTGCTATCTCGAAGGCGATCAGCGCTGTGAAGAAGCCCATCTTCCACCAATTGCGTCGGTGCCACCAAGATTTAGGCCCTTCTTCGTCAGTCATACTGTGCCCCAACCGTGTTCAGCCCGGCATATCCGGGATGAGGATCAGCCGTAAAGGGTTACCACCTGCGTCAAGCAATCTCCCTGCGGGCCTCCAATTTGGCGGCATCAGTGACGACTGTGCTGCGCCACCTTCGGTCGTCCGATGTCCTGATAGTCGCACCTGTAACCAGACTTTGAACAACCCCAATTCCATCCAGCATAAATTATCCGACATGGGGCCGACCATAGTCCGTAGCCATATTGACATTTGCCTCCAATGTTCACCATTTTACTGTATGAGAGATGGCCAGCCACAACGAATTTATAAGTATTTAAGCCTATCAGGACAGTACGGTAGACCAGCAATCTCTAACGCCATCCTGAATAATCGGCTTTACTGGCAGACGCCAACAGAGTTCAATGACCCATTTGACTGCTCGCCGATTTTCTATTTTGGCGACAACAACGCGGAACGAAAGAGGGCCATAGAACAAATAACATCAGAATTGACGGGTTCAAGAGCAGAAAGGGCTAAGCGTCGCGCAGAATTAAGGAGGAAAACACCAGAAGAAGTTGAAAAGATAATGAAAGATGGATGGCTGTCGTGGATGCGAGAGACGGCTATTACCTGCTTCAGTACTAACAACGCTCACGAGCTGATGTGGGCGCACTATGCAGATAAGCATCGTGGGGTCTGCTTGGTATTTGACGAGGATATCGAACAAGATTTTTTTGGATTGCCGGTCACGTATCCAGAAGTGCGGCAACGGATCAATCTCGCTACCTTGGAGCCCAATCAGTTCATGAAAGATACCATGCTCACAAAAAGTAAAAAGTGGGAGTACGAAGAAGAATTAAGGATTATTGGATGGCGAGGAAAAGCGGGCTATAAACTATTTCCACCACATTGCCTTGAAGGTATAATTTTGGGTTCCAAGATTGTTGAGAGCGATGAGGAGTATGTTCGTGGGCTATTGTCTAAAAGACCTAATTTAACGTTGTATCGTGCTGTCGCTGATGGCGAACGCTATGGGTATAATATAGCTGCGGCATAGGATATTATAGCGTTTTTATTGCTGGGCTAGCTGTCGGAGTGGTAGTTATCCGTGCATTCTTGCTCCGAACCGGACGGTCACCTATCGGCCAAAATGGAACGGGAAGAGAGCGACCAGCTGCCCCACCAAATCATTGGCGGGCAGCTGAATCAGGCTAAACGATGCCAAGCAGCGTCATTTGGGGAAGTGGATGCCGCATAGCTTGTTTCCATCTGGATCGCGGAAGTACGCGAGTACGATCGTACCCATAGACGCTGTTTCGCGAGGACCGGGCGCTACCTCGATCGACATGCCACCATTGGCAACTGCAGCATCATGAAACTGCTTCACCTGCTCTGGCGAATTGCATGAAAAAGCAATGGTGCTGCCGTTCGCGACAGTTGCCGGTTCGTCATTGATCGGCTGGGTGACAATGAAATTGGCCCCATTCCCGCTGTTGTAGATCAGGCGCGTGTGGCCACTGTCGGCCACGTTGATCGTCGCCTCCCCAACTCCGAGGGTACCAAGCACCGTGTCGTAAAAGCGCTTCGCCCGGTCGATGTCGTTCGACCCCACCATCGTGTGAAAAAGCATGCATCTTCTCCTACTAGGGCTGCGCCATGATTGAACACTGCCCGCGCTCGGCCATAGCAGGATCAAACGCGCGGTCACGCTTGGATCGTTGGGCTGACGTTGGCATGCTTGAATCGATAGGGACAGAAGTCTTACCTTGGTCGATGGGCGACAGGCAGCCACTTCCGTTCATGATCGTGTCGCCTGCCCTAAGGGGGACCGGCGGCTATCCCTTCCTACCCGCCGGTAAGGCGACATTCCGAAATCGGCCAATATTTTCATGCAATCATTACGCGCCATCCGCTCACTCGAACCAGCCAGGTTTTCAGCTTTCCACAAATCCGGGCTGCGTGTCGGGCGGAAAGCTGAAAACTGGCAGGCTGGCGACCGGCGTGCTTGCAGCGGAGGCAGCGCAAAAGGGGGCGGTATCGCGACCGCCCCCAAGTTAGACATCAACCTCGCGGATAAGCGAGAGCGGGATAGAAGCGCCCGAAATCATCGCGGTCCCAGAGATAATCTCGGGTCGAGCGACGGCAATATTTATTGAGCATATATCCAATGATGACTGTGTTGCCGAAACCACGTCGCCGAAAATAATAACATATCTCAGCTTCACTCATCGGATTGCCTTCCGTCTTCGCGCGTATCCGTGCCGCAATTTCTACTGCGCTGATATGCAGAAATGACTGCCAGTCATTTCCATTCGCGATTTTATTGCGGATAGCCTCGTCGGCTTTCAGCACTTCATCTATCTCGATCTTCATTAAATCACGCCTCATTCCAAAGCTACGTTCAAGATGATCGCGGATTGGTCCGGATCAAATCGCCATGGGGCGCATAGGCAAGTGGAAGGCGGAGCCTAAAGACTACACCGGCGGGTGTGGCCGGATCGCGCACATATAGAAATGTCCAAGCTTAGGTTCAAGGGTTCAATGAACAGCAAATGCACGCTGCTGATGGGTGTGTACGGCTATTCACGTAACTCATTGAAATAATAAGATTTCCAGACTCGGTTGGCTTAACCCGAGGCGCAAACGGCGTTTGGCTTCAATCCGTCGATCACCAATGTGGTCTGACGCTGCCAATTGCGCCCACCGGGACACCGCCGAAACATCCAAAGCGCTGGCCCTCGTGCAGGCCAGCCGGAGACACTATTATGACATTATCGAGTTCCGCCCTACCGGGCGACATAAGCTATTGGGTCGAGTTCGGCCTGACGATCATTCCCCTGAAGCAATTGCTGCCACACGCTGCTGTCGAGGCAGATACTTGGCTTGAAAGCTATTCCATAGCTGCCGTCAGGGATCATTTCGCGGAGAACCCTCGCCACCGTGTCGGTGCATTGGTCCCGGAAGGCATCGTCGGGTTCCGCGCCACTAGCGCGGAATTTGATGGTGCCCTCACCGACTTCCTGAAGTCCTTGGGCGCTCCCCCGATGCTCTGGCTGCCATCCGGTTCATTCTACAGGCTCGCTGATGGTGAGAGCATCAGCGACTGGTCGGCGGCCCTGCCTCAGGGGATCATGGCGATCGCGCCGGGCGAGACCATCCCTGTGCCTGTCGGCGACAAATTGGATCGAGGTCGGTTCGGCAATTCGCTCGCCGATCTGGCGATCATCACTCTGTCGGTGGAGGAAGATGGTGGTTCCGTTGCCGACGCTGATCTGCCAGCGATGGAACTGGTGGATACGCCTTTGGCCACCATGAGCGTTCGGGGTTCTGCGGCGTCGTTTGAGGAGCGGGCGCTTAAAATCCATCCGCTTCTGGGGAATGTCGCGATGCTGGGTCAAGCTACGGTCTGGTACGCACCGCCAAATAGCGGCAAGACTCTGATCGCTTTGGCGCTCCTACTGGAAGCTGTCCGTGCCGGTCACGTTATCGCTGGCAATGCCTATTATCTCAACGCCGACGATAATGGGAATGGCATCGCGGAGAAGAGCCGTTTGCTCGACGATGCTGGTGTTCATACCCTTATTCCGGGTGAGAAGGGCTTTGAGCCATACATGCTCGCGGGTCAGCTGGATGAAATGGTCGCTGAAGATCGTTGCCGGGGCGTCGTCATCATCATCGACACCGTCAAGAAGTTCGTTGACCTTATGGACAAGCGGCAGACGGCAACCTTCGCTAGTTCGATCCGCCGGTTCACCCAAAAGGGCGGAACCTGTCTTAGCCTTGCGCATACAAGGAAAAATCCCGGTGCGAACGGCAAGGCGGTCTATGGCGGGACCACGGATCTTCTGGAGGATAGCGACGCAGTCTATTTGCTGAGTGAGGCGGTCGATTTCGACGCCACCGGCGAGAAAGTCGTTAAATTCGAAAGCAAAAAGAGGCGCGGAGGCGGTGCGGAGGAGGCTTATGCCTTCGCCGCCAATCCCGAATCCTATGATGAGCTTCTGGCTTCGGTCCGTCTGGTCGATGCCGATCAGATGGAGCGCATAGCGGCCAAGGCTCAGGTGGCGGACGACCAGACCGTGGTGGATATGGTCCGCATTTGCATGGCGGAAGGCATCGACAAGAAGATGTTTCTCGCCGTTGCTGTAGCGGAACGCCTCAAAATCAGCAGGCGCGCGGCTGTCCAGGTGATCGAACGCTACGAGGATCACCTCTGGACCTACACTGTGCAGGCACGCGGCGCGAAGGTCTACCGGATCGCCGACTGATGTTTGCCGTCCCGTCGACGGTCAGCTTTCCAGCTTTCTGTGCCCATCGCGGGCGCAGCGGGCCGCGAAAACCTGCCGTCGGCGGGGAGGGGCCGCCCCCAAACCGCATGGACTTGGTAATTTGCCGTTTCACCAAAGCCAGCAGGCCAGACCCGGCCGCCCCGCATCTTCACCCCTCAACCGACCCGGCCGCGCTCCTGCGGCCTAAACCATCGTCATATTTGAAAGGTAAATCGCAATGCCTGTTGTTTCTCTGGACGCCACATTCGTCCTCACCGCCACCTGTCCGCCCGACAAGCGCAAGGTGGATTTCTATTCGGATAAGCTGTCCGGTTTCATCCTTGAGGTCAGGGCGAACGGCGGGAAGTCGTTCCACCTCCGCTACAAGGACGCTTACGGTCGTCTGCGCCAGATGCGGATCGGGCCTTACCCGGACATCAGCTTCGAGAAGGCCAAGCGCGAAGCGGTGAAGCTCCGGTCGCGCGTCGTGGTCGGCGAAAATCCGTTGGAAGATAAGCAGACCAAACGGATGGTGCCCACCGTTCAGGAATTGTCCGTCCGCTACCTCGACTATGTCCGCACATACAAGCGCAGCCATGCCAATGATGCGCGGGCGCTCCGCCTGCACATCCTCCCCAAGTTTGGCCGCATGCGGCTGGACGAGATGGAGCCCGAGGCCATTGCCGCTTGGTTCAGGAAAAAGGTCGAGGACGGGCTGTCTCCTGCTTCGGTCAACTTCCTGCATGTCGTGCTGGGCTATATGTTCAAGCTCGCAGGCCAATGGAAAATTCCGGGCGCGGAGGTTAACCCGCTGGGCACGATCCCGCACTTCGAAGCCAACAACGCGAGAGATCGATACCTTACAGCGGCTGAGACGGAACGTGTGAAGGCGGCGATCGAGGCCAGTCCAAACCGGCAGCTTCGTTTCATCGTCCCGCTGCTGTTGCTGACGGGCGCGCGCAAGCGTGAATTGCTTGACGCCAAATGGGAGCACTTCGATCTGGAACAGCGGCGCTGGCGCGTTCCGCACAGCAAAAGCGGGAAGGCTCGCTACATCCCGTTGTCGCAGTCCGCGCTGGATGTGCTTGCGCA
>JAEMRT010000207.1 GCA_016463225.1 Sphingopyxis sp.
GCAACGGCTGGTGGCGGAACGTGAGGCGGCGGCTGGAGATCGAGCCGATCGGGGATGGCGAGGACAAGGGCCAGGGCAGCTTCGATGTCGCCAGCGACCTGGCGTTCCGGCTCGCCGACCCATCCTTTGTCGAAGACCAACAGTCGCACATCGATCCCCGTTCCATGTTTGGCATAGGGGCTACCCAATATGGTGATTTCGACGCGGGGCGGCACAAGCTCTGCGACTATATTGTAGCTCAGTGCTGCCGAGCCTTCGGGAGAAAAGCTCGCAGGCATGATTGCGACGCAGCGCCCGCCAGATGCGAGGGAGACCAGTGCGCCGCGCAGATGGCGCGCACCGGCATGGCGATCGATCCCGCGGCCCTTACTGCGGCTGAAGGGTGGATTGATCAATACCAGCGTGGGAAGCTGCTCGGTGGTCAGCAGATCCTGGATATGTTCGGCATCATGGCCCGTCACGATCTGGCCCAGGCTTCGGGACAGCAGGTCTGCGCGTGCGGGATCCTGCTCGTTGAGCAGCAGCCGCGCGCCTGCGCGTGCGCCATGGACTGCCAGCATGCCGGTGCCGGCCGAGGGTTCGAGCAGGATATCCTCCGAGCGGCAGCGCGCTGCCATGGCCGCAAGCCAGGCGAGGCTGATGGGCGTGCTGAACTGCTGGAGGTCGACCTGCTTTTCCGAGCGGTAGGTCTGTGTGGGCAATGCCCGTTCAAACTGCCGCAGTCGCTGGAAGATGTCGTCAGGCGTTCCTGCAAGAAGCGGGCTTTGCGGATCGGCGAGGTGCAGCACCTGCGCGGTTTCGAGCGCATCATAGGCATCGCGCATCGACCAGGCACCGGCCGCGTCATCCTCGCCGAACGCCTGGGTCATCGTGCGTTTGAGCGACTGGCGATTGATCATGCCGCCATTGCGCAGGAGGTGGGCAAGGGAACGGGCGACCGCGAACAGGCGCGTGGGCGCATCCTGGGACTGCGAGAAGGCAAGTTGGGGCAAGGTCATAGGCACCTCATGCGAGAACGGGACAATCTTTCTGACCCCTTCCCGCTCTCCTTCATTTCGTTCCCTGGATAGTCTGGGCGACAGATCAGAACGGATGACGGGGATCGGCGCGCAGCTATGAAAGGGCATGACTATTCCACCCGACTATCTCGACGAACTCGACCGGCTACTGCTTGACCAGGACGAGAATTGCATGCTGCTGTCGCAACTGGACGGCTTCCTCACCGGAATCCTCGTTAGCCCCGATCTGCTTGCCCCAAGCCAATGGCTGAAGAAGATTTGGGCGGGTGATGACGGCACGGGTATGCTGGCGTTCAGCGAAATGGGCGGTCTGCAACATTTCACTGATCTCGTCATGCACCACTATCATGTCATCCTGGCCTGCCTGGACCAGCCGGGCAGCTTCGAACCGGTGCTGGAGATCGATACGCGGTCGAACGAGACATTATGGGAGTTGTGGATCGAAGGCTTTGGGCAGGCGATGGATCTTGCACCGTCGGGATGGCAGCGCATCCTCGAAGACGATGATGCCGGTTGCCGCGCCGCGATCGAGGGCATCCGCGAGCTGCGCGCGTTCGCCGATGGCACAAAGACGCTTTCTCTCACTGCGGAAGACCGATGGGATCAGGAAGCACCCGAGCTGATTCCGATCTGGGTCGAAATGCTGCACCAGTGGCGGGTCGAAAATGACCCTGATCGACCGGTTACCATCAAGCGCCAAGAGACCGGGCGTAACGATCCATGCCCCTGTGGGTCAGGTGCCAAGTACAAGAAATGCTGCGGCCTGAATTAAATGATCGCCTAAAGCAGCTTGGCCGTCAGTTCGACTATTCGCTGCGCCCCAGCAAACGGCCTGCCTCACCCCGCTGAAGGCAACGGACGATCAACATCTGTCCGGCTAAAGTCGTCTCCGACGAACAGCAGCGGGCAACTCCGCTCCTTTGCGATCTCATAGGCGAAGCAGTCCCCAAAATTGAGGCCGGCAGGATGAACGCCCTTGCCCCATTGGGCATAAGCGTCTGCGACGCGTTTGGCAGAAGCGGCATTCACCAGGACGATCTCGATGCCGAGCCCATCAATGAGGCGACGCGCCTCTGGGCCCACGTTACGCCGTCCGGCAACAATCAAGGTCTCGGCCAGTGTCCCTGATGACATCACTATCGCGCCTTCTTCGCGTTCAAGAGCGGCGATACAGGTTTCAGCTTCCGGTTCATTCAACAATATTGCCATGATCGCCGACGTATCGACCGCGATCATCCGGGCATGCCCTCATCGCCATAAAGGAAATCCTGACTATGCGCCGCATCCGGGCCGGTCGTAGCCTTGGCCGTGGCGGCCATGCGCACTTCTTCCAGCAATGCGCGGCGGCTGGCCCGATCGGAAGGCATTTTGACGGGTACAAGGCGGACGGCAGCATGGCCATGACGGGTCAGGATGATCTCGTCCCCTGCTTCCGCACGTCGAACAAGGTCGGTGAGTTGGCCTTTCGCGTCAGATACGGAAATATGCATAGATGGTTATCCCTGACTATGGAGATCGATGCTTTATTTTAGACCATTGAATAGTCCATTTCAAGGCGCAAGCCCAAGGGCCGGGAATGAATTCCCGGCCCCAGGGTCGCATTCAGGCGGCTTGCGCGAAGCTTTCGTCGCCCGCGCTGTCGCCTTCCTCGTTCACCTGGTTCGCAAGGTTGCCCCCGCTATGGTCGGGCGAGGTCGAGGCGGCGCGGTTTTCCTGCGCGGCGAACCGCATTTCATCAGGCAGCCAGGCGAGCGCCCGTTGCTGTATCTCGGGCTCGATGATGACATCGCCACCAAATAGCCGCTCGGCCGACGCGGCCAGATCGTGCTTCTTCGACCCGGAATAGCGCATGCGAAGTTCCAGTCCGCCAATCTCCTCGAACAAAGCGAGGATGCCGGGCTTAGTCAGCTTGTCGAAATAGGTCAGCGCCGTCGGCCGCCACCAGGCTGCGACATCGATACCCATCTTGCGCCCCAGATGATCGAGGAAGCCTGCCTCGCGGCGTCCTGCAGGAACCGCGTGAAGCGTGCGCGCGATCGCCCATCCCAGCCAGGCCGCGCGCGCTGCATCGGCAAGGGCGCAGAAAGCTTCATAGCGATCCGGAACGGTCTGGTGTTGGAGCCAGCTGCGATCGAGCGCCTCGTCGAGTTTCGTCCATTCACGGGCGGCAGCCGTTGCCGGCTTGAAGTCGGGTAGGAGTCGGGACGGTGCGGAGGCCCGCAGATCGCTCGGCATGTCAAAGGATGCCAGGCGGGATTCCCGGTCGACCATGATGAACGTGCCCAGACTCAACGCGAACGCGGGATCGCTGGCGACATGGACCGCCAGGAGCTCTGTCTTCATCATCGCCAGCATTTCGCGAAGGCGCTGGCTCGGTGCCGGACGAGCGTCGCCGACGATGCTGTTATCCTGCATTTCGTCGCCGACGTCATCATCACCCTCGTCGTCCTCATTGTTGGCCTCGCAGTTCGCCTCATTAGAAACCGGCGCGACATAAAGCTGGTGATGGATTTGCGGCGTGCCATCGGCGGCGAGCACGACATAGGCGAGCGCAGACGCTTTCTGTTCAACGTCAAGCACCGGCGCGCGTTCAACGAGCATCATCAGTTCTGCCTGAAGCGCGGCGTAGTGCTGCTCCTCGTCATCATGGGGTTCATAATCCTCATCTTCGGCAAGGCGCTCGATATCCGCGATCTCATCCTCGATCTCCTGCTTGCGCGCTTCCTGCTCGTCCGTGAGCGGCTCGGCAGCGCCCGTCAGTGGTTGCAGCGCATAGGTTTCCATATAGGGAATTCGAGCACCGGTGACGACGCGAACCTCTCTCAGGCCCTCACGCTCGCGGATCGCCTCGGCCTGAGCTGTGAGTTTCGCCTCGGCCAGTTCATCGAGGATATGGGTGTCGATCCAGCGCTCGTCGGCAGCAGTGGAAAACAGATCCGCGTCCTCAACACGGCCGCCAGCTGCGATATAGGCATCCCGCCCGACCAACAGGGCCTTGGGATCGTTCGCCCGATAGCTGTAGCCATTGAGCGCCCGTCGGATTTCATTGACGTTGTCCCGCGAATAGCTGTTGCGCAACGCTTCCCAGACCGCCGTCTGGCGACCGGTGTCGGCAGTGGTCGCGTAGGCCTTGGCGATATCGAGGGTGATTTCATCAGCTTCAAGCGCCTCGAAGATCGGCTGGGCGAGGTTAGCAAGACGCAGGCGCCCGATTACGAAACGTTCCTCGATGCCGAAGCGCTTGGCGATTTCCGCTGTGCTGCGCCCCTCGACCTCGATCAGATCGCGAAATGCCAGGCAGTCTTCGGCAGGCGACATCTGAAGCCGGTCATAGTTTTCAGCGAGGCTGATTTCACGGCCGTCTTTCGTGTTGGTGAGAATAAGGACAGGCACCTCATGAT
>JAEMRT010000098.1 GCA_016463225.1 Sphingopyxis sp.
TCGTAGACCGGAGCCTTCTCATTCTCGCTCATGACCTTGCGCAGCCCGATGCGCGGGAGATCGATCGTGCGAGTGGCGATCGAGCCCGTCAGGCGGCCGTTCTGATTGAAGATTTCACCGATGTTCATCGTCTTGACCTTTCGAATGTCGCTCGAAATCCATTTTCCGGCGACACTTTCCCCGTCCCTTCTCTCCTCTCTGTCCCGACCTTGCCCCGCGCGCCGCCCGTCCCGAGAACAGCGCTCCACATCCTCCGGCGCGACGCTCCTCCACCCGCAGCCCTGCGACCGGCCCACAATTCAGCGCAAAACCCCGGCAGGACGGGTCGCCAATACAGCCCTGCCGGGGGCAGCGCAGGTGGATGGCGCGCGAGGCTGAAGGCGCGGTGGGGCTACGGTCGGGCGAATAGCGGTAGCGGCGCGCATGGTGAGTTCATGCCGCCATCGCCAGCCAGCGGTCCGGCCAGACCGGCGGCCTTGTCGTTACCCGATAGGCCTGCAAGGGCACGATCCCGCGAATGACATAATGCGGGATGCCGGTGTCCCGCCGAAGATTGAGGGCGATTTTATAGGCGTGATCGAATGAGCATAAGCGGCGCCGGCAAGGTGACAACCGGGCGGGCAGATCGGACGAGGGCATCATGGCCTCCATGCTGGAATAGGTTCAGGCAGCGATTGACCGGTTTGCATCGACCGCCGCAGCGGCGTTAAGTGCAAGCAGGCTTTGGAGCGTGACGGGTGTGCGATTTGCCCGCCGGGTCCTGGGGCCTCGGGACGGTCTGGCCGGATCGTTGAAACGACAGCCGATACGTGCGGCGCGCTTACCGATGACGGCGGGATCGCGGCCAAGCGCCTGGGCGACATCGACCATCGAGACGCCATGGGTCCAGGCGTTGCGGATGGCGCTATCCTCGTCCGCACTGAACGCGCGCATGAAGCCATGCACCAGCCCCAGGCGATTGGCATGATAGAGGACAGCGCGCACGCCGCGACCAAGGTCTTTGGCAATGTCCCGCGTCGGGACCTTGCCATAATCCGCTCGCAACCGGGCTTCTTCCTCGACCGTCCAGACAGGTCCCTGCCGAAACCCGTCGCGGCGGACATGCGTGCCGCGCAAGCCAAGCGCCTCTGCACGCCAGCGGATGGAATGCGGGCTGCGGCCAAGCCGCTCCCGCAGGGGCGTAAGGCTGGCCCCGGTAGCGTAGGCGTGACGCAGCAGCTCGTCTTCCTCGATGATCCACGGCCTGCCCCACCCTCTGCCGTAACCCAATTTGCGAAGGCGTTGGCCAAGGCTGCGACTGTTCCGGGTCGGAAAGCCTTCGGCGGCAAGCGCCTGCGCGATGGCGACATAGCGCGCGCCGGTGGCCGCGAGTGCGAGTGCGCGAGCCATTTCCGCGTCGCTCCAGTCGTCCGGCTGGCAGGCATGGCGCAGACCCAGCGCCGAAGCGCGGGAGATGACGCCAGCGAAGGGACGGCCGATGAGGCTGGCAATCTGGGCGACGGGAACACCCTTTGCGTACCCGGCGCGAATCTGTGCATCTTCCCAACCGCTATAGGGCGGCGATCCCGTTTCGGAGAGACCGAGCAGTTGGGCACGGGCATAAAGGGCGCTCACACCGCGGCCTAGGCGGGCGGCCAGTGTTGCGGTTGGTTCATGCGTATAGCAGCGCGCCAGTTCCTCATCCTCCCACGCGATCCAGGATCGCCGCGAGTTTCGGCGAAGGCCAAGATCATAGATGCGCGTGGCGATGCTGGCACGAGATCGGCCCAGCATTGTGGCAATCTCCTCTAGCGTGCAGTCATCGGCGAAGGCGGCCCGCAGGCGCTGTATTTCATCGGGGAGCCATGCGTCGGCACGGAAAGCCAGCTCGGCAAGTGGCGCGGTTGTACCCGTTTGCTGGTCAGGGACGAACGGGGTGAGTTCGACGATATCAGCGTCGAGATCGAAGCTTGTCTCTTTCATGGCACTCTCCGTTCAGACCAGGCCGATGACGGGCGTATCGACGACACGCAGGCGCAACCGGGCCGACAGCCGCGCGATCCGCGTATCGCCGCGCGGCATCGTGTCGGACGCACCGATCGCGGCGAGCAGGTCGAGCCCGGCATCGATATCGTTCGCAGGCAGGGCAAGGTGCCGCACCAGATCGTCCGCCGTGGTGGCGTTGGGCGCTATGCTGCCCAGTGCGCCGACAATCCGTGCTGCGGCGGGGGCGGCGGGATCGAGGAGGAAGGCGTCGAGCGCACGTTGGCCTCGCATCGTCACCCGATCGCCCTTTGTCGGCATGACCTCGCGCAGGGCGTCAAGATCAAGCAGGGTCCGGCTTTCATCGGCATCAAGATCGGCGGCAGCGACGAGATCGGGCGTGCGCCCGATATGGGGAGTGATCGTGGTATCGATCTTCGCCAGCACCGGCGTTGCCGCGAGCGCGGGGCCAAAGGCGAAGAATTCGCCGGGCGGAAGCTGGCGCAGCAACGCGGCCTGTTCACTGCCGAACCCGAGAAGATCGGCAGCGCGCGCAACATCGCGGTCGAAGACATTGAGGCCGATCAGATGATTGTGCAGTTCGGAAACCACCGAACTTGCGAGCTTGGCGAGACGCTGGGTCGCGATTATCGTGCCAATGCCGCGCTTGCGACCCCGCGCGCACATATCCGTCAAGGTGGCGACGCCCAGACGGCGGGTCTCCGCGTCGCGGGCCGAGGCTGCCATATGCGGCGCGAGCAGATGCGCCTCGTCGATACATACCAGCACAGTGTGGCCCCAATGTTCGCGGGGTGTCGAGAGAAGGCCCGCAAAGAAGGCCGCCGCTTTCTCGATGCGATGATCGGGCTCCAGATCGGTAAGGTCGAGATGGAGGGCGATACGATGCTGCCGCGTTCGCAGCGCGAGCGCTGTGAGACCATCATTGGCATATTCGCGTGCGATGACCGTCGTTGCGCCGATATGCGTAGCAAGGTTGGCGAACTCGCCTTCCGGGTCGATGATGATGGTGGTAAGATAATCGAACGCTTCTTCGATGATCCGGCGCAGCGTCTGGCTTTTGCCCGCGCCCGAAGAACCCTGGATCAGACAGCGCCCCGACATCAGCTTGCCGAGATCCAGTTCTAGCGGACCCGTCGAAGAGCGGCCGAGCGGGACTTTCGTGTCACGAGTGAAATCATGGTTGGCGATGGTCATCTGATGTCCTTCTTCACCCGGCGTCGCGCAGAGCGGCCGGAGATGCTGGTCGAGGGAATGGGCTTGACGCGATAAGTGGCCTGGCGGCCTGGCAATCAGGAATGGCTGTGCTGCCATCCTTTGAGCGGCTGTTGGGACAGCGTGGCGTCCTTTTCACAGGCCTCGCAAAAAGCTGCGTCGAAGACAGCGCCAAGCGCCCAGTCCTGGGCATCATCGTCCCAGCGCGCCCAGGCATCGCGCATCACCTCGGCGCTGCCACATGCAGAACAGCGGATCGTGATCCTGGCAGCGGGGTTTGCGGCATTGACCGATTTCCCGGCGTCGCCTGTTGCCTCCCCCTGCCCGGCCGCGAAGACCGGGAACCGATCGGAAGGCGGTTCATCACGGTCGAAGCTCAGCCAATTCGCTCCAGCCTTGCGGGCGTCCGACAGCAAAGCCCAGAATTCGGGCGAAAGCCCATCGGGGCGATCGGGCCAGTCATCGATGAAGCCAAGATGGACCCAGAAGCCATATTGATGGGCCTCGATCGACAAGATCGGATGATCGACGATGATCCGGCCGCTCCTTCGCGGCGCGTGCCGGATCAGCAGGTCGATGGCGTCATGCTCGGCGCGAGGAAGATGCGCTGTCGAGCAGGCGCAGACGGGGAAGCGGCGCATGGCCGGTCTCCTTGATTGGGTTGGGACAGGGGTGACAGGCGCGGCGAGCAAACTCGGGCACCCTTTCAATTCGGCAAGAAATCGACCGTGATGGCACCGCGCTCGGCGTGAATGACGATCTTGCGATCGAGCGGGATCAGCCAGCTCAGATTATCCCAGGCGCTCATGTTAATGGCTTCCAGCGTGGCTGCATCTTCGCCAAGCAGAACATGGGTAGCCCGTTGCCGGGCATCGCGCTCGAAGGAACGTGCCTGTGTATCCCAGCTATCGCAGTCGCAATCCTCCGCGCAGCAGAAGAGCGTCGCATAGATCATACGGCCCAGTCGGTCCGGCGTAATATCACCCCCACGCACGGCCAGAATGATGGCCTCATCGATATCCCAACCACCATTGCGACATACGAGCGCAGGGATTTCAATGGAATGGACGCTGCCGGCGGCATCCTTGCGAGCGGTGTCGCCAACCATGAGATCGAGCGTGATCCTGTCCACAAGACCACAAGCAAGATCGGCTGGAAGACATATGCCGTCCTCATAGCGATGGACGACCCCATCCCGCTCGATGCGGAAGGCAATATCCCTGATAACCGGGAGATCGTCATACCAGGCATAGCCTTGCAGCGCGTCTTCCGCCTCGACGAGTTGTACATCCTGGATGGGCGGCTTGCCCCGCGCCAGCGCAAGCGCCTGCGCGATATCGGGCTCCAGGGCGGGGACAACGAGCATTGCGCCTTCCGGGGCAATTACGCGGCGGCTGCGTCCATGACAATCGTCAGCGGTCTGCGGCCGCCAGATCGATAACCCTGAACGCGCTTGCGGCAGCGTGACGCCCAGCTCGCAGGCTCGCTGCCAGGCGGTAAAAGGCAGCCGGTGGTCTGGCCGGGTAGCGATGGCTCTGAATATGATCCGTTCAGCCGCTTCGCAAAGCGCCTTCAACGCCGCGTTGTCGATAACCTCCTTGCGCGCCGGCAGAACCATATGAATTTCCGGCGCATCCATAATATCGATCCGGACCGTCCAGAGACTGCCGCTATCCTTTTCTTCCCGCACCGTCGGCAAGGCGCATTTGACGCGGTGCCCGTGAAAATTGATGCGTTGGTCTCTTGGCCAATCAGGATCCCGATCATAGACACCGATACGGCAGCCGCTGGCGTTTTCGACAAACATGGCGTCCTTGAGGAAGTCTTCGCGGGGCAGCAGCGTTTCGTTCAAGGTGACCGGTAAGGGATAGTGACGGGCTGCATCGGCGACGACCGCAGACAAGCCTTGCTTCCAGTCGGGCGGCAGTTCGATCGAGATCAGCGTGCCCCAACCGATCATGGCCGGGGCGATGGCAAGCGGCGCGCCGCTGTCCCATGCGTCTGCCGGAATCTGGACTTTCCAGGCCGTGCCCGCAGAGGGAGAGAATGACTGGATTTCGACCGCGCGGCCGGCAAGGCTGAACATGCCCATGCCGGCCGGGTCTTCGCTGCGGGCAATGTCATCGCCCCAGCCCGAATGGCCCAGCATCAGCAGGGCGGCGGGATCATCGATGCCGCAGCCATCATCGCGGATGTGCAGAAGGTATCGGCCATCCTGTTCGGTCAGATCGACCGCGATGCAGGTGGCACCGGCGCGCCTGGCATTCTGGAACATCTCATGAAGGCAGTCCCGGCTGTCGCCTGAAAAAAGGCGTGAAGCGCGGCGGATCGCGTCCGGGCTGACGGCGCTATGGATCGTTGCGGGAAGGGGCATGGCGGTCTCCTTGGGTTCCGGACTGGAACCCATCATCCCTTCCCCTCTTCCTCCCCTCCATTTGTCGTCAAAGGGCATGGTGCCCGTTGAGGCCCATGTGCAAGCTGCTGTTGCGGCAGCGGTCCCCGGCTGCGAAGAACGAGGAATGCCTCAGGATATGGATTCGCAACTGACCGCCTTGCTCCGGCGCCTGCCGGACTGGATGCGCCGGGACATCGCCGCCACCGATCCGGCACGGCGCGAACGGGCCGAGGAGGCACTGCACGCCATGCTGCTTGCCCTGATTCAGGGAACGGCAGGGTTGGTATCAGGGCAGGACGGCTGATGGCGGCCTCCGGAAAGGCCAATCGCGGTTCGGGCAAGATGACGTCCGAAGCGATCGCGGCGCTGGGAGCCGCTCGCCTTGCTCGGCTTGTTCTGGCGCAAGCCGAGCGTGACGCCGTCTTCGCCCGCGCCGTCCGCATGGAGCTGGCGGCCAAGGACGATAGCGGCGCGCTGGCGCACGAGATCGACAAGCGACTGAAGACCATCCGGTGTTCGAGAGGTTTCGTCGAATGGGACAAGGTGCCTGCACTCGCGCGCGAACTCGATCAACTGCGCGAAGCGATCATGGGGCCGCTAGCCGACCACTCGCTGAGCCAGGCGATCGATAGCATGCGGCTGTTCCTGAGCCTTGCCGAGCCGGTGTTCGAAAGATCCGACGACAGCAGCGGTTCGCTTGGCGAGATATTCCGTCAAGGCGGCGAGGATCTGGGCAGGCTATAGTGCCAGGCGGATGCACCCAATGTCGAGCTGCTGGCGGGTGATATTCTCATGCTCGTCGAGGGTGATGGCTACGGTGTTTTCGACGACCTGCCGGAAGCGGCTTCTCCAGCCTTGGGGCACGAGGGCCGAGCAGCTTTGCGCGGGATGCTGCTTGAGCGGCAGGCGGCCAAGACAGGAAATGACCGGCGACAGTTCGACTATAAGGTCGGCTGGCTGCTACCCAAACTCGCCGATCTCGACGGCGATGTGGACGCCTATATTGCAACGGTCGATCCCGATCGTCGCACCCCCGTACTCAATGCGCAGGTGGCCGCCCGATTGATCGCACATGGTCGTGCGGCAGAAGCCCTTGACTGGATCGACGCACCGGTTGAGCGCAGCCATAACGAGCGCGAACTCGCCGATCTCAAATTACGCGCCTTTGAGGCGCTGGGCCGCAGGGACGATGCACAGGTGCAGCGCAAGGCGATCTTCGACCGCTGGCTCGACGGTCAGGCGCTACGCGAATGGCTCAGGGCTTTGCCTGATTTCGAGGATGTCGCTGCGGAAAGGCAGGCTCTCGATCAGGCCATGACCTATGATCGAGCGACATCGGCACTGGCGTTCCTCATCGCCTGGCCTGATCTCAAACGCGCTGGCAAGCTGACCAGGGAGCGGTTCGAAGAGCTGGAAGCCCGGGCCTATGACATTCTGCGTCCCGCCGCCGAGGCATTGTCTCAGGCCGATCCGGGTGGGGCCACCTTGCTCTATCGCCGACTGGTGACTGGTGACTGGCGTACTCGACCGGGCGAGTTCGAAATACTACCCCTATGCCGCGCGGGACTTTGCAGCCGCGACGGATTTGGCCGACCGTATCGCAGGCGATGTCGATGTCGTACCGCATGATGACTGGCTGGCCGATCTTCGCAAGGTGCATGGACGCAAGATCGGCTTCTGGAATCAGGTCGCGGGGAAATTCGGATAATCGCGGAGAAGCCGGGGCGGCCAGATTGGAAACCTCCCTACCAATGGTGCAGCGGCAGTCCGTCGACGTCACTGCCGTCACAGTCGAAGAGCAGGAACTGGAAGCCGTGCGCGCGGCCGAAGGCGATGAGCCGCAGCAGATCCTGCGGCAATTGCGCACGGCGGTCATCATCAATGGCGCGCGTCGGTACGAACCAGCCATAGACCGAAGCCGCGATGTCGATCGGTCGATCACTGGGCGGCCAGGACGCCCATTTATCGAGGCATGAGGCGGTATGAACCGTCAGATGGGCGGTCGATAGTACACAATAGCGGCCTTGCTCGATCGATCCGGCAGCAAGGGGAGACGGGTTTGCGACGGGCGCAATACGTATGCGATCCTTCGTGCAGCTTTCCGACGGATGACATTCGAAATAGCTTGATATCGCTTCTGTGTCGGACAGGTTATCCGGGTCGCGCGCGTCGTCGATCTCGCTCCAATACTCACGGCAATAAGCAGCGATTTCCACGTCGAGAGCCATCGCATCGATTGCGACGTGGATATTCATTCCATGCCGATGTTCAATCACGGCAGCGTGGACCTCTATCGCCAGATGGTCCTCATGGCTGGTCCCGATCGCGGTTTGGGGGGGTGCGTCATATCCTATAGGTGGAAACGACGTCGATCTGACGTACCGAACGGGCGCAGTTGCGCGAATGACCGGACGGCGCGGATCTGACCAGTCGATCGTGTCGTCAATCCAACGGGGCACGAAATCCCAATCGAACGACAACGGATATTCGCCTTCGACGGTGCGCCATGCAGCCTCGACCGCATCGACCCAGCCTACCACGATCAGACGCAGCGCCGCCGTGCCGAGCGTATCGACGCATTTGCGTAAGGCGAGCGCCAGACTGCTTGCATCGGGAGTGGTCTCTGGCCGATCGCGCAATTCAAGGACGGCTTCCCAAAGACAAGCAGCGGTTTCGAGATGGGATAATGTGTAGCGGGTCATGGAGATGGCTCCAGGGGAAGGTGGCACGGGCCCACGGTTCGGACAGCGGCTGGATCGGCACACCCGTCCCAGGATTCCGGTTCGGAAGTTCTGTCATCGAGATTGATCGCAGAGCATGATCAGGCCGTGCGGACAGTGGCGGTTCGGCTGAGGTCAGGAATGCGCGCATCGTCATAGACGCTGTTTACCGACATCTGCAGCGCCTGTTGCTCCGCAGCAAACCAGGTGGATGCAGGAACGGTGTAAGTCTCGGTGGCATAGTATTCGCCGCCGCTGAAGAAGGCGATGTCGACGATAAATTGCGGCAGGGGAAGGGACGAATGGGCGCGCATGGCGGCATCCTTTCATGACAATGGCCACCCCGGCGTGTGTCCGGGATGGTCATGAGAAGGTGGAGCGGGAATGGCAGTGGTGCCGCAAGGCGTCAGAGCGCCTGTTCGAGCAGCTTTCTGGCCTTGTTCTCCAGGTCGAGGCGGCTGTCCTGATGCGGCTTCGCGCGCGCCAGCGCTGTTATGCCCTGGACGAAATCATAGATGGATTCAGGCGGCCGGCCTTCCTCGGCCAGCACGGTCTGGATGATCTTTGCGGTCTCGGCCCTGGAAAAGCCGCGTTTGCGAAGGAAGGGTTCGCGCTCTTCCTCCTTGCGCGCGACGATCCGCTCGCGAGCGGCCTTGATGCCGGAGATGAAATGCGACGGCGAGGAGTTTGCGAAATGCTCGAGCGCGGGCGCGGCCTGATGGGCAAAACGGGCGCCGGCGAATTTCGAGTGGCGGATGTTGACCTCCTCGAAATTCTCGACACCCCACAGGCAGCGGTTGGCGCACACACCGCGCAGATAGAAAGTCGCGATCCCGAGCGTTTTGGAGCCGACTTCACTGTTCCAGGCGTAGAAGCCTCGAAAATAAAGGTCGGGATCGCCATTAGGGAGCTTGCCGGCCTCGATAGGGTGCGTGTCGTCCACGAGGAACAGGAAAATGTCCCGGTCCGATGCGTAGAGCGTGGTCGTCTCCCTGGTGATATCGACATGCGAGTTATAGGTCATGCCGGCCCAGTCGATCGTTCCGGGCACCTTCCAGCGCGTGTCGCCGACGCCATCGCCGGCAAAGGCCATCACCGCCTGGACCAGTTCCCAGTCGAAGATCCTGCCATATTCCGACCCGGTAGCCGCCCGCAATTCGGTGCGACCATTCTCGGTCTGGAGCAGTTTGACCTGCTCGCCCCGGTGGTTGATCAACCCATGCTGCAGGTTGATGCCGGCAAGCGCGGCAGGAAGCTGGCGCAGATAGGAAGCCGGAGCACCGACGAGACTTGCCACCTGGCCAAAGGACCAGTTGGTGGGTGCAAGCGGTCGATCATCGCCAGGCGCCACCAGCATCAGCCGTTCTGGATTGTCGCTTTTCGCCTCGACCCGGATCGACCGGCTTTCAACGATACGCGTGGTCGCACGGTCCGCGCGGCCGCGCACGGCATCATAGAGACTGGTCAGCGAGAGATATTTCTCGTCGTCGGGACGGGAGAACCACTCGGACGATACGCGGCTGCTCATGCGTCCGCGCGAGACATCGATCCGATAGGGCGCCGTGACGCGGGGGCTTTCGTTCATGGGGGCAAGGGTCGCCATGGGAATCGTCTCCTTGAGATGCAGAGCGACAGGTGCTTCACCGCCCCTGTCACATCCCCGCCCCTCCCTTCCCTTTCGCGCACCGCGATATCGGGTTCACGAGACCCGACCGGCGGCGGCAGGTACGACGGCGGCTTGTATGTTTTACAAACTGGCGTATATGTTCAACGAAAGGAGGCCATGATGGCGACGAAGCACGAAGAGCATCTGTCCCAGCGACATGGAGCGGTCGTGGCCGCTGCCAAGGCGGCGGGTTTGCTGTCGGGCACGAACAGCGCGGTCGGCGCCCGTGTCCCGCGTGAACTCATCGATCGCGCCAAGATGCGCAGCGGCATCGCCTCGACCACCGATCTTGTCGAATATGCGCTCGCCAAAGTGGCGCTTGAGGATGATTTCGGAGCCAGGCTAGTGCGCCGAAAGGGCACGATCCCTGCGGATATTGCGCTTGGGATTTGATCGCAAGGCCTCGTTGCGCCGGATCAGGCCGCAGCGATCTGGTGCCAGGCTGTCGCGACGACCCGAAGAGGCATTGCCGCTTGTTCACAAGGCAGCTGTCATAGGCCGCGAGCTTCTGCTCGACACGTGCGTCTATATTGATGTGCTTCAGGGCAAGACACCGGTTGAAGTAGACTGTTTGCTGGAAAACAGGATCGTCAATCATTCCTGCGTGGCGCTTGCCGAGATGACCCACCTGATGGGCGCGCTCGATCCGGCCGACAAACGCACCGCGTCGGTCCTCAAGACGCTGGGACGGACAATCGACGATATCCCGGAGCATCGCCTCAGCGCGCCCTCCTCCCGCATGTTCGGAGAGGCCGGTATGCTGGCAGGCATGGTCACGAGGCTTTCTGGCCAACCCCATTCGATCGCCCTGCTCAACGACGCCCTGCTGTTTCTGCAGGCGGCGGCGACCGGCTGTGACCTGCTGACAGGCAACCGGCGCGACTTCGATTTTTTCGATCAGATCATTCCCGGGACGGGCGTCATCCTGTATTGAACCGTCACATAGGCGCGGGAAACCGACCATGCTCGCGACCGGCAGGATCGGTCAGGCAACATGCCAGCAGCACCAGCGTTCAGCGGCCTGCCGTGGACTGAGCAGGCCGTGATTGCCGGCACACCATGTACGGAAGGAAGGATCGAGCGCGAGCCCCTGATCGGCGAGCCGGTCGATGACGTCCTGCATGAAGCGATCAACTGGAGCGATGGCGGCCCCGGCTCGAGCATGAGCGACCGCAGCCTGAAGCTGCGTTACCATTTTCTCGGCTTCATCGATCGAAATATCCTCGACGGCGCGCATGCCGCCGCGCGGTCCGCAGATGGCCAAAGTTATGATTGCTGTGCCGGACGGAATTCGGCCCAGAGCGTCGATATGGACATGTCGGGCCATGCCAATCTCCTATGATGTGAGGCGCGAGAATGTCAGAATAGGCTCAACTGTCGCGGCATCGATCGCTGCGATGCCCGTGGTTCGTGCGATGGCGAAACGGCGCCTTGTGATGGTGATGTCGCGGCGGTGACGGTGGTCGCGCGTTGGGCGGTCTCAGCCACGGGTTCGCGACGTTGACGAAGGGTGAGCCGAGCGGTCCATCCCCCCAATATATGCGCTGGGGTGAACCAATGGTCCTGTATCTCGCCCGACAAGGCGTTGCCGACCATGAGATGGGCTGGAATATGAAGCAGTGAGAGTTGAACATAGGCCATGTGGATCGCACGCGGATCAACATCGATCGCCGTCACATGAAGGTGCCGCTGATAGTTATGCCCGATATCGCGCATGGTCTGGGCAAGCGCGATCACCATAGGAAATGGCGCTCAGGAAGCCCTTTGCCATTCGTAGAGAAGATGATCGTCAGGACCATATTGCGATCCGATGGCGATCCGGATCAGGCGGCCGTCGCAGGCGAAAGCGGATGCCCTGGGAAAGGACAGGTAGGAGCGACCTTCGAGGATCAGGTCACCCGAGCGCACTTTGGTGATGTCACGGGTCGTTCCAAGCAGTCGATGACCTGACGGTGCGTCCAGAAGCTTCAGCCGATCACCGGCTTTTACGCGCTTCTTGAACGCCGCCAATGATAGGACCGTATCGACGGGATTTCGGATACCCTGACGTTTTGCCAATGCCGCCCAATAGGCCTGGCCGATCCGCGCTTCGCTGTAGAAACTGCATGACCAGAAATCCTGCAACGGATTGGTCCGCGTGAACCCGAACCGTTCCATTTGATCGCGCACCTCGCCGATGAAGGTGTCGTGCGCTTCACGGCCGGTGAGGTCGTCCGGTGTATTGAGGATTTCCGCGATGACCTTGCGTCCGCCCGCAAATGTCTCGGTGCGGATCGCAAAGCTGGTGCCGGTAAAATGCTGGGCGAGGTGGCGATCGATCCGGGAGGCGAGCGATGGCAACGCTTCGTCGGCACGGTAGAGATCGCCTTCATAATGGAAATTGCCGCGTTCGTCATGGTCGGTCTGGCTATACAGGCGCGCGGACGCGCTCGGCGCGTTAGCGTCGGTCATGATGTCATCCTTATGGCTCGATCAGATTTGGAGGGGCGAGTGCGTCAGGCCGACGGCAATTCCATTGAGGGAGGCACGCTGTGGTCTGCTTCAGTTCGGGCGAGAACCCAGTCGAGATAGCCAAGACGCGTGTCGCCGTTGGCGACCTCGGTCCGCCAATCGGCGGAGGGATATTGTGGATAGTCGATCCATGGATCAAGCGGTTCCACCGATGGCGTCACTGCAGATCGGCCCAACCGGCGCGCCAGTTCCTCCTGGGTGCTGGCAAATTCGACATGATCGGCAAATATCGTGCACCACCCTCCACCAAAACTGTCGCGGCGTGGGCGCGAACAGCCATAGCTCCAGTCGAACCCGACAGGCGCTATCTTCAAGCTCTCCTGGCAACAGCGCCGGATGAGTTCAGCAATCGGACCAGGCTGGAAGTAGGTCGTGCCATAAATGGCGACAATGCTCTCGGCTGCACCCGCGATCTCGATCTCAGCCCCGAAATGCGGGAAGTCCGGATCATCGAAGATTTCAAGCAAGCCGTTGAACGGATTGGCGAGATCGGTCGGCATGAAGGCGGCGAGGAATTCAGCGCTCGGTTCCCCCGGGGCAAAATCACCCAACAGGTCGGACGCGTGCTGCCACGCCTCCTCGATCAGCGCGCTTTCACGGGCCGTGCAGGTGAACGCAAAGGAAGCTTGAACATAATGGTCAGCCATGGACCGGCTCCATCATTGCTTCATTGATCAGTTCTTCATCGATGAGCACCAGCGGCGGCGGGTTCTGGCGTGCAAGCTGGTAGTCATTTTCGACTGCCACGATGCCTCCCAATTCCCGAATGCGTTCGATCGAGAAGAGCTGCTGGTCATCTTCAGTCGTCAGATAGTGTCGCGGTTCGCCATGGCCCTTGTAAATGACGCGGACAGAGGGGAAGCTTCCTGCATATCCGCCTGACCATCGGACATAATGAAGGCCAAGACGTCGACAGCTTTCTTCGATTCTCGCGAAGCATCCATTGGCCACTTCGTGATCCATCAAGGTGAGAGGATTATTTACGGGAAGATAGGCGGGATCGAAGGGCGTTCCGTCCCAATCTACAGCCGCATTGTCGCTGCCGATCGCCTGAACGAGAACGGGATATTGTGAGCGGGAAAGCACACCGCCTATCATGATATGTGCGGATACACGGTCGGCCATGACATGCCTTTCGTAGTTACTGGACTCCAGTCGGTCTCTCCATCCTCACCCCCTCCCCTTTACCGGACCGTATGACCGTCACTCATTCCCGTCTTGCATGAGCTGCAGATTCCCGCTTAGCTACAGCGCAGTTCCAGTCCGGCGATAACCGGCATCCTCCATTCGTTTCTCAACCAGGAGTCCTTTCGTGGCCGATACCGAGCAGCCTGATTTCACCGCCATGACGGTGCAGTTACTGAGCGCCTATTTCTCCAACAATCAGGTTCCGGCCGGCGACATCGCCGGCATCATCGAAGCGACCCGCGGCGCGCTCGAACGGAAGGGCGACGTGGAAGTGCCAGCGGCCCCCGATCATGTTCCTGCTGTATCGATCCGCAAGAGCCTTGGCTCACGCGAACACATCATCAGCATGCTCGATGGAAAGCCGTACAAGACCCTCAAGCGGCATCTGGCGGTCAATGGAATGACACCCGCCGAATATCGCGAGCGCTATAAGCTTCCCAAGGATTATCCCATGGTCGCGCCTGCCTATTCGGAACAGCGGCGCACCGTCGCGCAAAAACTCGGCCTTGGACGGCGGGTTGGCGCGAAAGCGCAGGATGCTGCTCCGGTGGTGGAAGCATCACCCGTAGTAGAGGCGGCGCCAGTTGTCGAAGCGACACCGGCTGTCGAAGCCACACCGGCAGTTTCGACGGAAGCTAAGCCCAAGCGCGGCCGCGGCAAGGCGGCCGCTGCCAAACCCAGCGAACAGGCCGAAATCGTTGCGCCCGAGCCAAAGCCTGAACCTGCGAATGTGCCCGCACAAGCAGAAGCCGCGGCAATAAAGCCTGCCAGAAAGAAACTGGGAGTACAAACCGCACCGCGAACTGCGAAGGCCCCGACAGCATCCGTGAAGGAGCCTTTGGAACCCGCAGTATCTGAGCCCGCAAAGGCCAAACCTGCCAAGCCAGCCAACGGGAAAAGGGCAGTTGGAAAGACCGCAACGCCAACAGCTGCGGCATCCACGAAGCCGAAAGGTGCAGGGCGGCGGGTATCCGGTGTAAAGCAGAAGAAAGCGCCTGTTCCAGCACCGACATCCACGGAATAATGGTCACCGACGAGATATGGGTTTATCCAACCCATATCTCGTCTGAACGCTGACCTTGCGAGCATCATCGGTCGCGCAATGGGGCGCACCGCGGCGAAGACTAGCTCCGCTCTGCCATAATCCTGGCAAGGATGTCGCACGCACGGTCAGGAGGCAGGAAAATCCTGGTCTTGAAGGCGACGACCTCACTGAATGCTCCGCAAGCCTTCAACCAGGTCCGATCCTCGGGTCGATAGTCTCGTATTTCGAGGCGCGCACTGTCGTTGACATGAACCCGGGCAAGTCTGGCCGGACCAAGACCTGGGATCGATACTCCGCCCACCGAACGCGCACCATCGATGATTTCGTCGGGACCAAGAGCTGTCGCGCCATCGAGGCCGAACTCCCTTTGGATCCGTTCGACGGCTGCTGGATGGATGATGCGCCCCAGGATTGAACCGCCCACGCCATCGTCGATCCGCCAGACGCGCACGTCATCTTCCGGCAATTTATGCCATATGGGCAACAGCAGCCCGGTTGCCATGGTGATCGTTTCGACCATGAGATTTTCCGTCGCTTCAGCCACTTCCCCCTCCCAAAAGACCTGGAAAGCATCGGGTTCGATCTCGCTCCAATGGCTGGCTTTTAGGGCCGCTCTATCCATGCGGAGCTGACCGCTGGGACGAATGAGATAGCAGCGTTCGATCCATTTGCCATCGTCGTCCTGTCCCGGCCATGTCGGCATGCGCAGTGCGACCCGGCCGGACCGGGCATTGCGGAGCCAGGCAATATTGTCCGTGTTCTTGCAAATAAGCTGCAACGCAGCCCAGTTGGTAATCGGTGGCCGCCGGTGCAGTTCCAGACGCAAAAGCAGTGTCTCGGCGCCGATTACAGGATCGGTGCGCAGCAGACTGTCGGAAAGCAGAACCACTTTCTCGGCGCGGATGGTTTCAATGCCCAGGTCAAGCGTGCCGGCAGCGCGCGCCGCTTCGACGCGGTCCTCGACCAACCCCAGAAACTCCTCGAATATGCTGTTCTGCGTCGCGATCCGCAGTGCCAATATGCGGTTGAGCCAGCGATGAATGAGCGGCAGACGTTCCAGAAGTTCCCCGCCTTCGTCGCAAAGCTCAAGGCCCGTCATCTCCTGGAAATCAGCGAGCGAGACGCTGCGGAGTTTGCCCTCATAGAGGAGATGGAACCATTGAACGAGCGCATCGCGGGCATAGTCGGATTCCAGATTGTCGGAAGGATCAAACAGATTTTGCGATCCGGTCTGGCGTTGTCCCCTAGTCAATGCGCCCAACGCTTCCAGACCGCGGATGATGGTGCTGAGGAAGCGCCGCTCCCCCCGGCAGTCGGTGGTGAGCGGGCGATAGACGGGCGGCGTCAGCTGGTTCGTCCGGTGGCTACGACCAAAGCCCTGTACCGCCGAGAGGATGCGGAACCCAAGTTCCAGCAGAAAATGCGCGCGACGCCTGTGCGCGCTGGCACAGTTCCGATCGGCATGCATGGATCGTCCGGTACTCCCGGCCAGGGAAAAGGCGGCGATGGGCTTGCGGCCATCCTGAAACGCCTGAACCTCGAACAGATTGGCCCGAGCGCTGCGCCTCTCGACCTTTTGTCGCCCGGTGATGTCGGGCACGATACGCCGCGAGCGCCCCGTAATCTCGGCGACCTGGTCGGTTCCGAAATGCGCGATAAGGGCGTCTAGCGCGGTCGGAATCGCGGGCAGTGCGCACAACTCCTCGATCAATTCGTCGCGTGCGGCAATCGCCTGGCGGGAAAGCACCGGATTGCCCTCAGCATCAATCATCGGTTCAGCGCGCGGCGCGCCATCGTCGGTTCGAAAGACCCGCATCTGACGCACAGGAAAGCCATT
>JAEMRT010000099.1 GCA_016463225.1 Sphingopyxis sp.
CCCCGAGAGCGTCTGGAGCACATTCGAGGCGAGCGTCGGCAGCGCGAAGGCGATCAGCGTCTTGGCGATCGGCCCGCTGGTCAGGTCCATACCGCCGCGTGCGGTCTGGCGCGGCGGGACCGGCGCCGACGCCGGATCGCTCGCCACGGCGACGGGCGTCGGCGTGACGGGCGGTCCCTCGGTCAACCGAGCCTTGCCAGTGCGGCGGTCAGGCGGTCGGCTTCGGCTTCTTTCGCGGCATGGTCGGCGCGCGCCTTGTCGACCGCTTCGGGTTTGGCGCGTTCGACGAACGACGGGTTGTTCAGGCGGCCCGCGAGGCCGTCGCGTTCTTTCGCCGCGGCGGCGAGTGCCTTGGTCAGGCGGTCGCGTTCGGCGGCGATGTCGATGACGCCTTCGAGGGGGACGGTGATCGTCTCACCCTCGACAACGAGCTGCGCCGAGGCGCCCGCGGGGGCGGGGTCGAAACTGATCGCTTCGAGGCGCGCGAGACGGTCGAGCTGCGCGGCGAGCTTGTCGGTGCGGGACTTGAGCGATGCCGGGAAATGCGCCGTCAGGCGCGCACCCGGCGGCAGGCCGAGTTCGGCCTTCGCACCGCGCAGTTCGCTGACCAGCTTGATCAGCCAGTCGATGTCGGCGCTGGCGTCGGCGTCGCGCGCGCCGTCCGGCGCGGGCCATTTGGCAGTGATCAGTGGGTAGTCCGCACGGTCGCCCAGCCCGGTCCACAGCTCTTCGGTGATGAAGGGCATGAAGGGATGGAGCATGACGAGGATCTGGTCGAGCACCCACCCAGCGACGGCCTTGGTCTCGTCGTCAATCGAACCTTTGATAAGCTCGAGATACCAGTCGCAGAAGCGGTCCCACGCAAAGCTGTAGATCGCGTTCGCGGCTTCGTCGAAGCGGTAGGCGGCGAAGGCGGTTTCCATCGCGGTGACGGTCGTGGCGACTTCGCCGATGATCCAGCGGTTGACGGGCAGGGTGGCCGCAGGGGCTTCGAGGCTGGTCGAGGCCGAAATGCCATTGGCTTCGCAGAAACGCGCCGCGTTCCACAGCTTGGTCGCGAAGTTGCGATAGCCCGCGAGGCGCGCATCATCCATCTTGATGTCGCGGCCCTGGCTTTCCATCGCGGCCATGAAGAAACGCAGCGCGTCGGCGCCATATTGGTCGATCAGCCCGAGCGGATCGACAACATTGCCCTTCGACTTCGACATCTTCGCGCCGTCAGGGGCACGGACGAGGCCGTGGAGATAGAGCGTCTTCCACGGCACATCACCCATGAACTCCATCCCCTGCATCGCCATGCGCGCATCCCAGAAGAAGAGGATATCGAAGCCCGAAACGAGGACGTCGTTGGGGTAGTGGCGTTTGAGGAGTTCGGTGTCTTCGGGCCAGCCGAGCGTCGCGAAGGGCCACAGGGCGGAGGAGAACCAGGTGTCGAGGACGTCGGGGTCGCGGTAAAGCACAACGGTGTCTCCGTTGATGCTGTTCTCAACCCATCTTGCGCTAGCTTGGCTTGCGTTGTCGGCAAAGAAAATCCGCTCAGGAGAAACTGCGTACTTCGACGCCGCTTCAGCTCGCACGTCTTCCTCGGTATCACCGACAAAAATCGGGCCATCGCTATATCCGAAGCCATTGAGCTCTTCAGGGCGGGGGCCGTACCACGCTGGAATCCGATGACCCCACCAAAGCTGGCGCGAGACGCACCAAGGCTGAATATTCTCCATCCAGTTGAAGAAGGTCTTTTCCCACGTCTTGGGGACGATGTTGATGCGCCCGTCACGCACCGCCGCCATCGGCGGCTGGGCGAGGGTTTCGGCGTCGACATACCATTGGTCGGTCAGCCAGGGCTCGATCACCACGCCGCCGCGATCGCCGAACGGCGTCTGGATCGTGCGCGGTTCTGCGTCATGCTCGCCGCCGTCCTTGTCGATATGCGGTATGAGAAGCCCGCGGTCTTTCATCAATTGGACAGCTATCTCGCGTGCTCTAAAGCGATCTACGCCCGCTCGAATTGTCATGTTATCTTCTTCGAAAGTTTCGAAGAAATCAGCCGGAATTAGACCGTCCGCCGTCTGCGAGATACGAGCCTCTGCGTTGAGCATGTTCAACATGTCGGGAGGCTTAATTCCAGCGCGCTTTCCTACCTCAAAGTCATTGAAATCGTGTCCGGGTGTGATCTTCACTGCGCCAGAACCGAGTTCGGGGTCCGCGTGTTCATCTGCAACAATCGGAATACGACGACCGGTGAGCGGCAGCGTAACAAACTTGCCGATTACGCTTTTGTATCGCGCATCGTCGGGATGCACCGCGACCGCCATGTCGGCGAGCATCGTTTCGGGCCGCGTCGTCGCGACCTCGATATAATCGCGCCCGTCGTCGAGCGTCACGCCGTCGGCGAGCGGATATTTGAAATGCCAGAAGCCGCCCTGAATCTCGTGCGTCTCGACCTCGAGGTCCGAAATCGCGGTCTTGAGCTTCGGATCCCAGTTCACGAGGCGTTTGTCGCGGTAGATCAGCCCCTTTTTGTGGAGATCGACGAACACCTTCACCACCGCGGCGGTGAAATGCGGGTCCATCGTGAACTGCTCGCGCGACCAGTCCATCGAGCAGCCGAGGCGGCGGAGCTGGCCGGTGATCTGACCGCCGCTTTCCGCCTTCCACTGCCACACCTTGTCGATGAAATCTTCGCGGCTGTAGTTGGTGCGCTTGTCCTGTTGCGCCTCCAGCTGGCGCTCGACGACCATCTGCGTCGCGATGCCGGCATGGTCCATACCGACGACCCACAGCGCGTCCTTGCCGCGCAGCCGTTCGTAGCGGACGAGGACGTCCTGCAACGTGTTGTCGAGCGCATGGCCGATATGCAGCGCGCCGGTGACGTTCGGCGGCGGGTTGACGATCGTGAAGGGGGTGGCTTCGGGGCGATGCGGGCGAAACAGCCCGCGGCTTTCCCACGCGTGAGCCCATTTCGCCTCGATTGCGGCGGGATCGAATGTTTTTTCCATCGGCATAATGCGCCGCGCTTTGCCAGCCATGGTGCGGCGCGGCAAGGGGGCAATGGCCCTGTTCTCCTACATCGTCACCCCGGACTTGATCCGGGGTCCATCACCGCCTGCGCAGCTATGGATGCCGGATCGAGTCCGGCATGACGATGCTGCGATGCTATTTCTTCAGATGCTTGCCCATCCATCCGAACACGGTCTGATACCATTGCACGCTGTTCTGGCCCTTGAGGATCCAGTGGTTCTCGTCGGGGAAGACGAGCAATTCGCCTTCGACGCCCTGCCGCTGGAGCGCGTTGAATACGGCGAGGCTCTGGCTGTAGGGGATGCGGAAATCCTTTTCGCCGTGGATCACCAGAGTCGGGGTTTTCCATTTGGTGACGTGATGGACCGGGTTCCATTTTTCGCCCTCGGCGCGCTGCCACCATGGGCCGCCATGGTCAAATTCGTCGAACCACAGCTCCTCGGTCTCGAACGCCATGGCGCGCAGGTCGAAGACGCCGGCGTGCGTGACGAGGCATTTGAAGCCGTCGGGCCACTTGCCCGCGATCCAGTTCATCATATAGCCGCCGTAAGATCCGCCGAGCGCGCAGGCGTTGGCGGCGTCGACATTGGCGTCCTGCGCCCCCGCCGCGGCGAGACCGAGCTTGAGGTCTTCGAACGGCTTGCCGCCCCAATCCTGATTGATGCTGTCGGTGAACGCCTGTCCGTAACCGGTCGAGCCGTGGAAATCGACGGTCACCGCAGCATAGCCCGGCGCCGAAAACAGGCGCGGGTTCCAGCGCGTCGACCAGCTGTTGCCAAAGCTCGACTGCGGACCGCCGTGGACGAGGAAGGCGACCGGGATTTTGCCCTTGGTGTCGGCGGGTTTGACGATCTGCCCCCACACGGTGTCGCCGTTCGCGCCCTTGAAGCTGAACCTTTTGGCGTCGACGGGATCGATTTCGGCCATCTGCGCGCGATTGACGTCGGTCAGGCGGGTAACCTTGCCTTTCGCATGGCGGACGAACAGGTCGGTCGGCACCGCGACGCTGTTGCGCGAATAAAGCAGCGCGCCGCCGGGCAGCGGCGTGACGTCGCCGATATTGCCCTCATAGGCTTCGGTGGTGGCCTTGAGCCTGGTAACCTTGCCGGTCTTTACATCGACGCGGAAGGCGGGGTGATCGAGCACGTCCTGCGCGGTGACATAAAGCGACATGCCATCCGCCGCCCACGCGATCGAGCCGACCGAGCGGTCCCACGCATCGGTCAGCTTGCGCGTTTCGCCGCTTTCCAGATTGCGCAGCATCAGCACTTGCCGGTCGGCCTCATACCCCGGGCGCGCCATTGCGACATAGGCCAGCCATTTGCCGTCGGCCGAGGGGGCGGGCAGCGTGTCGGTGGCCTTGTTATCCGCGGTCAGGTTCTGCGGCATCATCCGGCTGTCGACCAGCCAGCTGTAGATATCGAGGTTGGTCGAAGTCGGCTCGTCCTTGTCCGCCTTGCGCAGTGTGAAAAACACGGTGCGGCTGTCCGCGCCCCATGCGAGTTCTTCGCCGCCGCCGAAGGGTTTCGAGGGGCTGTCGCCGATCAGCCCGCCGTCGATCGCCCGCGCAACGCTGGCCTTGCCGCCGTCGAGGTTGAAGACGAAGGGGCGGCTGTAGGTGCCGGGGGTTTCCCAGCTGTCCCAATGGCGCACGAAACCCGCGCCGTCCTTGTACACGCGGCCGGTGCCGGGACCGGGCAGCGCGCCCTTGTCCTTCGCATCGCAGCCGAAGTCGGTACATTCGCGCGGCACGTCGCCCCAGGCGAGCAGGCGCTTGCCGTCGGGCGAAATCTTGAAGCCCGAGACATCGGCCGCGGTATCGGTGACCTGCACCGCGGCTGCTGCTGCCTTGGGATCGATCCGCCAGACCTGACTTTTGCCCGAAGCGTTGGAGAGGAAATAGAGATTGCCGTCGGGGTGAAAAGCGGGAGCGGTTTCATTCTTGTCGGCGGTGTCGGCGACGCGCATAGGTGCGGCGTCCTTGGCGTTGCGGTCGACGAGCCACAGGCCGGTCGAGCGCTTGTAGGTTGCAGCGTCGGTCTCGGTCAGCTGAAACACCACCCAGCGGCCATCGGGCGATGCGGTCGGCGCGGCGACGCGCTTCAGCGTCGCCAGATCGACCTCGGTCATCGGCCGGGCGAAGGCGGGAGTGGACAGGGCGGCGGCGAGCGCGATTGCGCTGGTCAGGATATGGTTTCGCATGAAAGCGGTTTAGCGATGCGCCGCGCGGGTTCAAGGATGAACCGATCGCGGTCGCCCTCCATTTCCGGGAGGCGACGGAAAAGCAGGCTTGGCGATCATAAATCAAACCTCTCTGGCGCTGCGATGCCGCATGCGCCATCGGGCCGCTTCCAAAGGAGGCACTGTGGCCAGACCCGATTCGAGTCGGATTTTTGTTCCCCTGCTAGCGGGCGCCAGCCTTCGCGACCGCTTCGTTGCGAGTGTCGGCGCGCTCGTCGGGATCAGTATGGCGGGCGTGATCTGCGCCGCACTGTTTCCGGTTTCGATGCCGTGGATCATCGCCCCGATCGGCGCTTCGGCGGTGCTGCTCTTTGCAGTTCCGGCGAGCCCGCTTGCGCAGCCCTGGTCGATCATTGGCGGCAACGTCATATCCGCGATTTTCGGGATCGTGGTGGCGCAGGCGATCGGCGAACCGGCATTTGCCGCGGCGCTGGCGGTGTCGACTGCGATATTGGTGATGTCGCTCGCGCGCTGCCTCCATCCTCCCGGCGGCGCTGTCGCGCTCAGCGCGGTTCTCGGCTGGCCGAGTTTTTCGAGTCATATCGGTGATTTCCTCGTGCCGGTGCTGCTCAACTCGCTGATTCTTGTCGCGATCGGCATGCTGTTCCACCGCTTTTCGGGACACAGCTATCCGCATCGGGCAAGGCCGGTCGATGGCAAGGCGGTCGCCGGGGAGGCCGCCGGTCTGCTGATGGACGACATCGACGGCGCGCTCGCCGATTTGGGTGAAACCTTCGACATCAGCCGCGAGGATCTGGCGTTGTTGCTGGAGCGCGCCGAAATTCATGCCGCCGCGCGGCGTCGCTAGCGGACGAGCTCGCCACCCCGAGGGGGCTGGTCAGAATATGGTTTCGCATGACACCGGTTTGGCGGGGTGGCGAGCGCGTTCAAGCAAGTTCGTCATTTGCGGTTTCGCGATGGCTAATCGGTCTGGTGCCTCCGCTCCGCTGGCCCGCGCCGGCAGCCGCATATTTTACGTCGATCGCCGTGTTTCGCTCTTCTCGCTAACCTTCTTTTAACCAGCCAACTCCAACAACGGCATATGGCTATTTTCGGACACTTTCTTCCGTCCGCGTCCAGTGGCGACCAACGTCAAGACGTGCGCCGAAAGCTCAGCCTGCTTGCTCGCGGCGTGCAGCACGACGGTACCGGCATCGAGGTGCAGATCCATAATATCTCGGGAACAGGAATGCTGTTCGAAAGCGACATCAAGCTGGTCGCCTGCGACCGGATCGAAATCGAGCTGCCGCATGCCGGCGACATCACGGCGGTGGTCATCTGGGCCAGCGGGCGGCTTTTCGGATGCCAGTTCGAAGGTCCGGTGTCGTCGGCAACGCTGAGCGCCGTAGAACTGAAAAGCGCCGTCGTCGCGGCGCCTGAGCTGACCACTGCCATCGCCCCGGCGTCCGGCGTTGACGACGTTCGCGCAGATCCGGTGGTCGACCACGCGCTCCCCGAGGAGTTCGAGCGTCTGATCGACCGCTGCCGCGAAGAGATCGCACGCGGCGCCGGCATCAGCGCCGACAGGGTGCGGATCATCATCGAATATTAGTGTAGAAAGTCGCCGAAGAGGTCGCGTCAACGACCGTTTTTCGTCAATCCGAGGTGAATTCCTGCCCCAAGCGGTAGGGGGCAGGAATAGAGCGCGTTCGGTCGCTACCGGACGATCACGCCACCCTTCATCACATGGTCGACCTTTTCCAGCACGGTGATGTCAGCGAGCGGATCGGCCTTGACCGCGATCATGTCGGCAAACCGGCCCGGCACGATCGCGCCGATGTCGTCGCGGCCCATCTCGACCGCCGCGCGGCCGGTGGCGGACTGGATCGCCTGCATCGGGGTCATCCCGTATTTGACCATGTTGCGGAACTGGCGCGCGTTGAGGCCGTGCGGATAGACGCCGGCGTCGGTGGCGTAGCCGATATTCACCCCGAGTTCGACGGCGCGGCGGAAGGCGGCGCGCTGCGCGTCGGTGGTCTCGCGGTTCTTGCGCAGATATTCGGCGGGCCAGCCCTCTTTGGTGCCGACATCCTCGATGTAATCGCCGTTGTAGATATCCATTGCGAGCCAGGTGCCGTGTTTCCTGGCAAGTTGAAGCGTCGCTTCGTCGGCTAGGCTGGCGTGTTCGATGCTGTCGACCCCGGCGTTGATCGCGTTCTGGATACCGATCGCGCCATGCGCGTGCGCGGTGACCTTCTTGCCGCGGGCATGCGCGACACGAACGATCGCGCGCAACTGATCGACGGTCAGCTCGGGCGCGCCGGGTCCGGTGCCCATCGCGAGCACCGCGCCGGTGGCGATGGTCTTGATGAAGTCGGCGCCATGGTCGAGCAAATATGTCGTCTTCGCCGCGGCTTCTTCGGGTGTCGTGGCGACGCCGAGGCGCATGTCGGGCGGAAGTTCTTCGTTGGGGACGACGCCGTTCAATTCGCCGCCGCCCTTGGGAATGGTCAGGTAAGCGCCGGCGACCCACATGCGCGGTCCCGGCACATCGCCGCGTTCGATCGCGTTGCGCAGCGTCACGTCCGCGAGGCCGCGATAGGTGCCGACGTCGCGCACGCTGGTGAAACCGGCGTCGAGGGTGACGCGGGCGTTGCGTGCGCCGACGAGGACGGTTTCGGCAGGCGAGGCCTTGATCGGCGCAGCAAGGTCGGCGCTCTGGCCCAGATCGGCGAGGTGGGTGTGAAGGTCGATCAGTCCGGGCAGGACGGTGAAGCCCGACCAGTCGAGCTGCGTTGCGCCTGCGGGGGTTGCGCCGCAGGGGGCGATCGCCTTGATCCGTTCGGCCTCGATCGTGATGCACTGGCCGGTGCGCACAGTGCCCGTGGCGCCATCGATCAGGCGTCCGGTTTTGACATACAGTGTCTGCGCCGAGGCGCTGTTCGCGGCGAACACCGCCGCGAACAGCACGATCAGGTGCCGGTGGCGAACGCGTCGCACTGGCGCGGATCCCCCGATTGCAGGCCGCGGCGCAGCCAGCTCATCCGCTGCTCGCTGGTGCCGTGGGTAAAGCTTTCAGGGACCGGACGCTGCCCCGCCGAGCGCATCAGCGTGTCGTCGCCGATCGCGTTGGCAGCGCGCATGGCTTCCTCCATGTCGCCGGCTTCCATCACCGGCTGACCCGCGGCGGTCTTGGCGCGCGCGGCCCAGACGCCGGCGTAGCAATCGGCCTGCAGCTCCATGCGGACCTGCAACTGGTTGCCCTCAGCCTGCGAGGCGCGTTGCTGCGCCTGGCGGACCTGGTTGGAAATGCCGCTGATCGTCTGGATATGATGGCCGACTTCATGCGCGATCACATAGGCTTGGGCTGCGTCACCTGCGGCGCCGAATTTCTGTTCGAGCTCGCGGAAGAAGCTGGTGTCGAGATAGACGCCCTGATCGGCGGGGCAATAGAAAGGCCCCATCGCCGAACTGGCCGCGCCGCAGCCCGAATTGCGCGTCGATTGTTCGTAGAAATTGAGCGTCGGTTTCTGATAGCCGCTGATCAGCCCTTCCCACACCGTGTGCGTCGATCCGAACACGTTGCAGGCGAAACGCTCCGACGCGGTATCGCACGCGACCGCAACGCCGCCGCGGCTGTCCGCCGCCGGATCGGCGGTGCCACCCCCGCTGCTGAGCATATTGGCGCCGGGGCCGAGCAGGAAAAAGGCGACGGCGCCGATCAGCAGGATCGTACCGCAGCCCATCTTACGCCCGAGCAGCATCGGCAGAAATCCGATCAGCAACCCGCCAAGGCCGCCGCCACCCCCACCAAAGCCGCCGCCACCGCCGCGGCCAAGATCGCGAATATCGTCGCCGGGATCATAATCGTCGAGGCGCATGGGGGTTCTCCGCCGCTAAAGCATCTGTTTCATCGCGATAGTTACAGCAGCGACGGGCAATTGAAAGGGGGTTCGCGTTGGACGAAGTCCTTGCAATGGTTTATGCTGCGACGCACCAATCGCGCTTTCGCGAACCAAAGGACCTCCCTTTTCATGCCACGCCGTGCCGCTCCCGCTGCGCTTCCGCTCCCCGACCTCGTCGTGCTCGTCCTGCAGGGCGGCGGCGCGCTCGGCGCGTTTCAGGCGGGGGTGTATGAGGCGATGATCGATCTGGGCATCGAGCTCGACTGGGTTGCGGGGATTTCGATCGGTGCGGTCAACGCCGCGATCATCGCGGGCAATCCGCGCGACGAGGCGGTGGGCAAGCTGCGCGAATTCTGGGACGGGGTTTCGTCGGCGATGCCGTCGCTGCCCACCGCCGACAATGACTGGGCGCGCGAATGGGCGCATATGGTTGCGGCGGGGCAGGTGATGGCGTTCGGCGTTCCCGGCTTTTTTACGCCGCGTTTCCCGTCGCCGATGTTCGCCGAACGGCAGACGCCCGAGGCGGTGAGCTTTTACGACACCAGGCCGCTCGTCGAGACGCTCGACCGGTTGGTCGACTGGGACCGGGTGAACAATGGCAAGGTGCGACTGTCGGTTGGCGCGGTGGCGGTCGAGACGGGGAATTTCCGCTATTTCGACACCAAGATCGATACGATCGATGCGCGGCACATCCTGGCGTCGGGGGCACTGCCGCCTGGGCTGCCGCCGGTCGAGATAGACGGCACCTGGTATTGGGATGGCGGGCTGGTGTCGAACACTCCGCTCGAGCATGTCGTCGATGCGGCGCATGAGGATATGCTGGTGTTTCAGGTCGACCTGTTCCCGGCGCGCGGCGAGCGGCCGCACGATCTGGAGGAGGCTTGGTCGCGCGAGAAGGATATCCGCTTTTCCAGCCGCACGCGGCGGATTTCGGACGGGCTGGTGCGGCGGCGCAAGGAGCATCGGCTGATCGACCGGATGTTGGCGAAGTTGCCGCCCGAAGTCGCCGATTTGCCCGAGGTCAGGGCGGTGCGGAAGATGGTCGACAGCAAGGCGCTCAACGTCGTCCAGCTGATCCATCAGCCGCCCAAATGGCAGACGGGGGTGCGCGATTTCGAGTTTTCGCGCTCGACGATGGAGGTCAACTGGGCGCTCGGCCATCAGGCGGTCGAGGCGGCGATGAAGGACGGCCATTTGCTCGCGGATAGTATCGCCGAAGGACGTTCGGGGAGTTTTGCGTTGCAATCCAATATGTTGAAACCAAAAATCGAGCCCGATATTAACTGACACTTTCCCACCAGAAGGAACTTCGAACATGCGTCTGCAAGGAAAAACTGCCCTCGTCACCGGATCGACCTCGGGCATCGGGCTGGGCATCGCCAAAGCGCTGGCGAGCGAGGGCGCGAATGTAATCATCAACGGGTTCGGCGACGCGGCAGCGATCGAGGCCGAGCGGGTTGCGCTCGAAGGCCTGAGCGGCGGCAAGGCGATTTATGACGGCGCCGATCTGACCAGGGTTGATGCGATCGCCGACATGTTCGCGCGCGCCGATGCCGACATGGGCGGCGTCGACATATTGGTGAACAATGCCGGGACGCAGTTCGTGTCGCCGATCGAGGATTTCCCGGTCGAGAAGTGGGATCTGATCCTGGCGCTGAACCTGACGTCGGCGTTCCACACCATCCGCCACGCGGTGCCGGGGATGCGCAAAAAGGGGTGGGGCCGGATTATCGGCACTGCATCAGCGCACTCGATCGTCGCCTCGCCGTTCAAATCGGCCTATGTCGCGGCCAAGCACGGGCTGGTCGGGCTGACCAAGACCGTCGCGCTGGAAGTGGCCGACGCGGGGATCACCGCGAACTGCATCAGCCCGGGCTATGTGTGGACGCCGCTGGTCAAGGGCCAGATTCCCGATACGATGAAGGCGCGCGGGATGACGCGCGAGCAGGTGATCAACGACGTGTTGCTCGCCGGACAGCCGACCAAGCAGTTCGTGACCGTCGAACAGGTCGCGGCGCTGGCATCGTTCCTGACCCGCGACGAGGCCGCCAATATCACGGGCGCCAATCTGAGCGTCGATGGCGGCTGGACCGCAGCCTAGAGGAGCCTTCCTTCTCCCCTTGCGGGAGAAGGATAGGGAGGCTTGTGAGCGCAGCGAACTAGCCGGACTTGGATGAGGGGTTGCGAGCCGAAGGCTCGCGCGGTCGCGTGGCGACCGCAACCCCTCACCCAGCTACGACTAGCCAACAAGTTGGCAAGTCTTCGCAACCCTCTCCCGCAAGGGGAGAGGGAACGGCGGCCTTGAGCATTCTCCTTTGCCCCCCTAAGGTTAACGCAACCGGATCAGGGGAGAGACGGAGAATGAGGGGTCGCAGGAAGTTAATAATCGCCCTTGCGCTGGGGCTGACTGCTGGCGCGTGCCAGACGGTCCCGAAGCTGCCGCCGTCGGCCGCCGACGAGCCGCCCGCTACTGGCAGCTGGCGCGCCACCGCGACCGATCCGGACAAGGAGCGGATTCGCGGCTGGTACGCGAGCTGGGAGGCGGCGCTCGCCGACGCGCGGGCGAAGGGGCATGGCGCCGACATCGACCGCGAAGGGGTGCTGCTCCAGCCGATGGCGGCGCTGCCCAACGCGCATCTGCCCGCCGGCGATTACCGTTGCCGCACGATCAAGGTCGGCGCGAAGGGGCGCGGCGGCCTCAGCTATATCGCCTATGGCTGGTTCCGCTGCCGCGTGGCGCCCGAACAGGGATTGTCGAGCCTGACCAAGCTGACCGGGTCGCAGCGTCCGGTCGGGCTGATCTTTCCCGACAATCTGAAACGCCAGATCTTCCTCGGCACGCTCGAGCTGGGCGACGAGAAGATGGCGGTCAATTATGGCAATGACCGGATGCGCGACATGGCGGGGCTGGTCGAACGGATCGGCGACAATCGCTGGCGGCTGGTGCTGCCCGCACCCGCCTATGAATCATTGATCGACGTGATCGAACTGGTCCCGGCGGGCTGACGCAGACTTTGAATTGCTCAAGGTCTGATTGATGATTTTGTTCTCCCGCGAAGGCGGGAGCCCATCACCGGTCGGTGCTAGTTTGAAGCCACCGGAGATGGATCCCCGCCTTCGCGGGGAAACGCGAATTTTTACCGAACCCGTCCGCGCAAGGACGATCACGCGTATGTACAGGGGAATGACGATGCGGAATTTGTGGACGGGCGCCGCGGCGATGGCGCTTGCGCTATCGGGGGCAGCCCCCGCTGCGGCGCAGCAACTCGGCGGCGAGGTGCAGAAGCAGATGCCGTCGCTGATGAAAATCTATGACGATCTGCACGCCAACCCCGAACTCAGCTTCATGGAGGTGCGCTCGGCGGGCATCCTCGCGGCGGAGGCGCGCAAGTTGGGGTTTGAGGTGACCGAAAAGGTCGGCGGCACCGGCATCGTGGCGGTGATGAAGAACGGCCCCGGGCCGGTGGTGCTGGTCCGCGCCGATATGGACGGGCTACCGGTGACCGAGCAGACCGGGCTGCTCGGCGCGTCAAAGGTGCGCGTGACCACCGCAGAGGGCGTCGAGACCGGCGTGATGCACGCGTGCGGCCACGACACTCATATGACCGCATGGGTCGGCGTCGCGCGGCTGATGGCGGCCAACAAGGCGAACTGGTCGGGGACGCTGGTGATGATCGGCCAGCCCGCCGAAGAACGCGGCGCGGGCGCGCGGATGATGCTGGCGGACGGGCTCTATACGCGCTTTCCCAAACCCCAATACGCCCTCGCGTTCCACGACGCGGCACAGTTTCCGGCCGGGGTAATCGGCTACACCCCGGGCTATGCGCTCGCCAACGTCGACAGCGTCGACATTTTGGTGAAGGGCGTCGGCGGCCACGGCGCCTATCCGCAGACGACCAAGGATCCGATTGTGCTGGCGAGCCGCATCGTGTCGACGCTCCAGACCCTGGTATCGCGCGAAATCAGCCCGCTCGACAGCGCGGTGGTGACCGTCGGCAGCTTTCACGCCGGGGCCAAGCACAACATCATTTCGGACGAGGCGAAGCTGCAGCTGACGGTGCGTAGCTATACCGACGAAGTGCGCAATCACCTGCTCGACGGCATCGCGCGCGTCGCCAAGGGTGAGGCAATTGCGGCGGGAATTCCCGAGGACAAGATGCCGGTGGTGAGCGTGCAGAAGGACGAGTTCACCCCGTCGACATTCAACACGCCCGATTTCACCGAGGAAATGGCGGCGTATCTGAAAACCAGCTTCGGCGACAAGCGCGTGGTGCAGGTGCCGCCGGTGATGGGCGGCGAAGATTTCGGCCGCTTTGCGCGCGACGACACGGGCATCAAGAGCCTGATCATCTGGGTCGGCGGGGTGCCGCAGGCCGAATATGACGCGGCGAAAAAGGAAGGCCGGACACTGCCGAGCCTGCACTCGCCCTTCTGGGCGCCCGAGGCGGACAAGGTGATCGCGACGGCGACCGAGGCGCTGACGGCGATGACGATGAAGTTGATGGGGAAGTAGATAGCGGGAATGGACGGATCTGGCCGGTTGCGGTCAGGCCGCTTTTCGCCGGAAATCAATTTATGCGGACATCATCGGGCGGGTAGCCGACCAATCTTTCGCGGCGACATAATAGCCACGTCCGAATGCGCCAAAAAAACTGCGCCCAGTTCGCCTGGAGGCCGTTGGCCTCAAGCGTTGGTTACAGCCGGTCCATGCGAAGCCAGCGTTTATTACCAAGCCAAGCTTTCGACAAAGCCCTGTCTGCAGCGGCTGCCTCGAGTTTGTGGCCCTGCGCCGCTTCGCTGCGGCCGAGCCCGTAGAGCGCCCAGCCATTGTTGGGCGTCTGCGCAAGCGCTCCGCGAAAGGCCTCGCTCGCTTCGCCATAGCGGCGCGCCTGAAAGAGCGCCGCCCCCAGTGACTGCTTGACCGGAAAATACCAGTAAGTCGGCTCCTGATAGGGAATACGGCCTTCGATCTCGATGGCTTGCCGGTAGAAATCGATCGCTTGGTCATAGCGGCCCCGCGCCGCCGCGAAACGGCCGCGAGCGACCAGTTCGGCCAGCATTACCAAATCCGCCGCGGGCACGCCCTGATCGATCATGCCCTTCAACGCGTCCGATACCCGGAGCCGCGCCATCGCGGCCATTTCTTTATCAAATCCGGTTTGATCGCGAAGCCGGGCGTAGGCGATGCTCCGCGCATAATGGCGCATCGCGGTCGGATAGGCCAAGCGCGCGTCGGGCACAGGCATCGCCAGAATGGCCTTCGCATCAGCGAACTGCGCCATCGCCATATAAGGCGCCGCGTCGATAGACTGTATCCACGCTATCCGCTCTGAGGTTTCCGGATCGAGCACGGTCCTGAGGCGCCGGGCCTCGCGGATCGCGGTTCGCATGTCGCCGGCCATCTGCGCGGAGGTCAGGATGAAGTGAATATTGTGCGGATAATAGCCGTAGCGCACCAGGCCATGGTCGCCGGCGCGGCGGAAGAACGCTTCATCCGCGCGCGCGGCCGCGACGTTGACGCGGATGGAGTCCGCATGGCGACCGCGCTGCTGATAGATATGGCCCGGCATGTGAACCAGATGCGCGGCGCTTGGGGCTAGCGGGCTTGCCAGGCGGTCCGCTGCAGCTTCCGCACGCCGCGGATCGCTGGCTTCCATGAGATGGATATAGAGGTGGTTCGCCTGAACATGGGCTGGATTGCGGTGCAAGACGGCTTCGATCAGCCGCACAGCTTCGCCGCTGCGTCCCACGGACGTCTTCTTGTCCGCCTCCCAATAATTCCACGGGCTGGTGTCCATCGCCGCCTCCGCAGCGAGCACCGCCACATCGTCATCGCCGGGAAAGCGGCGCGCGACGTCAAGCATGGCATCGGCATAGCTGGCGTCGAGCGCGGCGCGATCCATGCCCGGATCGCGCGAATATCGACGCGCCACCGCTTCGATCAGCGCCCGCTCCACGGGTATCGCACCGGCGCGCAAAGCCATCGCCCGGTCCATGGCATCGAGCGCCGCGGCGTGGTCGCGATCGTCCATCGGCGCATTGATGTTCGGGCCGAGCGCGACGGCTTCGCCCCACCAGCACGCCGCACAATTCGGATCGCGGCGTTGGGCTTCGCGAAAGGAACGCACCGCCCCGGCGTGGTTAAAGCCGTAGGTAAGCAGCAGGCCCTGGCTGAAATAGCGCCGTGCCTCCATATCGCGCGTCGAAACCGGGAATGACGAGGAAGTCAGATCGGGAAAGAGGGGTATCGTCCCGCCCTCGCTGGCAGGCGCGGCAATCGCGGTAGCGATGAGGAGCTCGTTGGCCAGCGTCGAACCCGCACGCCGCGCGCCACAATACAAGGTGGCCAGCCGACTGGGATCCAGCGCTTCGAGAGCGGCGATGGAAAAACCCGGCGCAGGCGCAAAACTGGCGAGAGAAAATCCGATGCCGACGATCATTGCGGCCTTGAACGGATGATGCATCACGATCCCCCTTTTTTCGAAGGCGAACTACAAATGACAATATCGGTTTATCATGAAAGTGGAGCGCTCCAAAACGCATAATGTCCGGGAGGATGTGCGAATTTTACGCGGCGCAAAGCGGTATCAGCGTTAGTATTGTGCTCAAGTTGTCGGCTTCAGCGTCGCCAACCACCCCAAAATCTCTCCCTGCAACCGCACCCTTGCATCCGACCAGCTATGGTCGGTCGCGACGTGCAGCGTTTTCACCTTTGTCCCGCCGCCCTTGCGGATCGCCGCGGCCAGCGCGTCGGTGCCCGGGGCGAGGCCGTCGTCGGAGGAGAGGATGAGGAGATCGGTCGCGGCCAGCGCCGGGGCCGCGGTTATCAGGTCGAACGCCGCAGGGTTGGCGATCAGTTCGTCGGCCATGATGTCGGGCGAGGTGCCGGCGAGGGCTTCCTGACCATTGGCTTTCATCCCCGCGGCGAGCTGATCGCGCGGCATCGCGGCGAAGCGGCCGAGGTTGGCGGCAGAGATCATCGCGGCGCCGAGCAGATGCTTGTCTTTCGCGGCGGTGAGTGCGGTGACCCAGCCGCCCATGCTGTGGCCCATGATGACGAGGCGTTCGGGGTCGATGCGCAGCTTCGCCGCGTTGGCGGGGTCGCGGGCGAAGGCGAGGGCGGCGCCCGCGTCCTCCAGGTTTTGCGCAAAGCGATAATCGCCGGGGCTGCCCCATGAACCGCGATAGTTGAAGGTGATGACGGTCCAGCCTGAGCGGCGCATCGCTTGCGCGAGGTCGAGGTTCTTTTCGTTGCCGGGCAGGCCGTGGCAGAGGACGACGGTCGGGTGCGGACCGGCGCCCGCGGCGATATAGACGACGCCGTTGATCTCGACGTCGCCGGTGGGGATATGGACGACCTCCATCGCCGCCGGATGCGCCTTGTCGGGGGCGGGGTCGGTATAGATG
>JAEMRT010000100.1 GCA_016463225.1 Sphingopyxis sp.
GCGACAGCTTCTGGTTCGGATAGAGCGGGGTCAGGTTGTCGAAATTGACGCGGTGGCGGACGACATCGGGATCGTCGAAATTGACACTGATCAGCTTGGTCAGCGCGAAATAGCGTTCGCCGTCGCGCGGGGCGCGGATCTCGCCCTCGACAGTATCGCCGGTGCGCAGACCATATTTGCGGACCTGGTTCGGCGAGACGTAAATATCGTCGGGACCAGCGAGATAATTGGCTTCGGACGAGCGCAGGAAGCCGAACGAGTCGGGCAGAACCTCGATGGTGCCCGATCCGATGATTTCCTCGCCCTCTTCGGCGAGTTCTTTCAGGATCGAGAACATCAGATCCTGCTTGCGCAGCGTCGATGCGCCCTCAACCCCCAGTTCTTCAGCCATTTCGACAAGCTGGGCGGGGGCTTTGGTTTTGAGTTCTTTAAGATGCATGGATGGATTCCAGGGTAAGATACATGGAGAAAGTACCGTCGGTTTTCAGTGCACCGCTGGGGTGCCTATCCGGCCGTGGGACGACCGTTTGCGATAGCTCCGACGCTTGGGAAGCGCCGCCCGGCTGGCGGGATTGAAATGGCCCCTATCCCTCGCGCCATGCCAAGTCAATCGGGCTGCGCCCGAACCCGGTACCAGTGGGGCGCGATCAGGGACGAACGACGGCGAGGATGACGATGATCGCCGCGGCGATGCCGGGGACTTCGTTGAGCAGGCGCAGCTGCTTTTCGGTCAGTGGCCGCAACCCCTGCTGCAGTTTCTTGAAATAGCCGATCAGCCAACCGTGATAGCCCGACAGCGCAAAAACCAGGGTCAATTTGACGATAAACCAGGTCTCGCCCCAATAATTGCCGTTGAAGGCAAGCAGCAGCCCAAGAATCCAGACGATCGTCAGCGCCGGGTTCAGGATGATGCGGCGCAAGCGGTCTTCGCGCTCAAGCCACTTCTTGTCCTCGTCGGAGCCGACGGCACATTGGTGGTGATAGACAAAAAAGCGCGGCATCATGAACAAGCCGGCCATCAGGAAGATGACAAAAATGATATGCGCTGCTTTGACCCAAAGCATCGTCGCCCCCAGAAATCCTGCCCAGTCTGCCATATTACCCGCCGCGCACCCGTCTGATCAAATGCTCGACATGCGCGATCGGCGTGTCGGGCACGATGCCATGGCCCAGATTGAAGATATGGGGCCGCGCCGGGAACGCCGCAAGGATGCGGTCGATTGCGACGTCCAGTGCCGCGCCGCCCGCAACGAGCGCGAGCGGATCGAGATTGCCCTGCACCGGCAGATGTTGCGGCAGGACGCGGTCGGCCCAGTCGGGATCGACCGTCTCGTCGAGACCGATCGCATCAACCCCGGTTTCATCGGCATAGGCGCGCAGCTTGCCACCGGCACCCTTCGGAAAGCCGATCACCGGGGTGTCGGGATGCATCGCCTTCAGACGGCGAACGATTTCAGCGTTCGGCGCGATCACCCAGCGCTCGAATTGCGCCGGGCTCAGACTTCCAGCCCAGCTGTCGAACAACTGCACCGCCTCGACACCATGCTCGATCTGGCCCGACAGGTAAATTACCGTAACATCAACGATCGCATCGATGATCGCCTGAAATGCTGCGGGATCGCCGAATGTCAAGCGCCGCGCCGCGGCCTGGTCTTTCGACCCCTGCCCTGCGACCATATAGGTTGCGACCGTCCACGGGCTGCCCGCAAAACCCAGAAAGGTCGTTTCGGCGGGTAGCGAAGCCGCCACGCGCGCGACGGTGGCGTAGATGGGGTCGAACCGCTCGGGCGCTGCTTCGAGCGATGCCAACGCGCTATCGACCAGCGGAGGGGCCAGCCGCGGCCCTTCGCCCGCCTCGAACCATAATTTTTGCCCCAGCGCGTGGGGAACGATCAATATGTCGGAAAACAGGATCGAGCCGTCGAACCCGAAGCGCCGGATCGGCTGCAAGGTCACCTCGGCGGCGGCCTCGGGATCATAGCATAGCTCGAGGAAGCCACCCTTGGTCTCGCGAAGGGCGCGATATTCGGGGAGGTAGCGCCCGGCCTGACGCATCAGCCACAAGGGTGGGCGCGCCTGCCGCACTCCGCGCAGCACTGCCAGCAAGCTCTTCGGTGACGCCTTCACGCGGCCCCTCTTTCTCTTCTCAATAATATATTAAATGAAATTGTGGTGGTTTGTTGGTCGGCGGACAAGCGCGGCTTTAGGCCGGGGCGTCCTTTTTGCCAACAGCTTGACTCAGTGGTTGCTGCCATCTGTCACGGAGTCGCTGACCGCTTTTCCCCATATTCACAGCCTGTGGATAAGATTCATCCCTTGTGGACAAGTGGTGGAGCGGAATCGACACGGTCGGGGATGAATCCTCCCTCCCCATTCCGTCCCCGCGCTTGTCCAAAACTTATCCACAACCGCTTTTTCGACATCGCCGACCGGTTCCGGGATTGCCTTTTTCCGCGGCTTCCCGCCATGGTGCCGCGATGGGCCGGCTCCACCTTCATCTCATATCCGACTCCACGGGCGAGACACTCGAAAATATCGCCAAGGCGGCGATCGCGCAGTTCGACGATGTCGAGGTGGTGCGCCATTTCTGGCCGATGGTGCGCTCGGAATCGCATCTCGACCGCATCATGGCCGAAGTGCAGGCGAGTCCGGGGATGATCCTCTTCACCCTCGTCAACGGTGACCTGCGCGTCAGCCTCGAACGCCGTGCCGGGGCGCTCAATCTGCCGCTCGTCCCCGCGCTCGATGCGGTGACCGATGCGCTGTCCCGGATGCTGGGTCAGGAAGCGAAAGCGCGCCCCGGGCGCCAACATCAGCTCGACGCTGCCTATTTTGCGCGGGTCGAGGCGATCCAGTTCACCGTTGCGCACGACGACGGCATCGGCTGGGAAAATTGGGAACAGGCCGACATCGTCCTTGCCGGGGTATCGCGGACGTCAAAGACCCCAACGAGCATCTATCTCGCCAACCGCGGCTTCAAGACCGCGAATATCCCGATCGTCCCCGAATCGCCGCCGCCCGATGCCCTGTACCGCCTGAAGCGTCCGATGGTCGTCGGGCTGACCACCGGGCTCGACCGGCTGGTACAGGTGCGGCGAAACCGGCTCCTGTCGCTCAATCAGGCTCCCGAAACCGCCTATGTCGATGACGAGCGGGTGAAGGCTGAGCTCGCTTATGCGCGGCGGATGTTCGCCGACAATGGCTGGCCGGTGATCGACGTCACCCGCCGCTCGATCGAGGAAACCGCCGCGGCGGTGATCAAGCTGGTCGAGGATCGCAGCGCCGCATGACGCTGCTGCTCGCCTCGCAAAGCAGCGGCCGCGCCGCAATGCTGCGTGCTGCCGGGCTCGCCTTCGAAACGACCGCCGCGCATGTCGACGAGGAGGCGCTGACCGCCTCGCTGCTCGCCGCGGGCCAGACGCCGCGCAATATCGCTGATGCGTTGGCCGAGGCCAAAGCGATCAAAATCTCGTCGCGGCTTCCCGGCGTCACCGTCATCGGCGCCGATTCGACGCTCGCGCTCGACGATGGCACGATGCTTTCGAAGCCCGAGACACCCGAAGAGGCGGTCGATCATCTGCGCCGCATGGCGGGGGCGCGCCATCGTCTGTTCAGCGCAGCGGTCGCCGCGCGTGATGGTGCGCCGGTGTGGCGCGCGATCGGCGAGGCAAAGCTGTGGATGCGCCCCTTGTCCGACGCATTCATCGCCGCCTATGTCGCGCAGCATTGGGACAGCATCCGCTGGACCGTCGGCTGTTACGAAATCGAAGGAGCGGGTGTGCAATTGTTCGAGAAGGTTGAGGGCGATCCCTGGACGATCATCGGCATGCCGATGCTCCCACTGCTTGCGTGGCTGCGGACAACCGGATTGGCCGCATCATGAGCGGGATCCCTTATGCCGAGGTGATCGGTGATCCGATCGCACAATCGAAATCGCCGCTGATCCATAAATTCTGGCTCGATGCGCTGGGCAGGACGGGCGATTATCGCCGCGCCCATATCAAAGCCGACGCGCTCGCGGCCTTTATCGACCAGCGGCGCACCGATCCCGACTGGCGTGGTTGCAATGTCACCATCCCGCACAAGGTCGCGGTGATGGATCTGGTCGACGACCCCGGCAATATCCGCGGCACGATCGGCGCAATGAACACGATCGTCCGGCAACCTGACGGATCAGTGATCGGCACCAACACCGATGCAGCGGGATTCTATGCCCCGCTCGCCGAGCTCGATCTTGACGGCGCGCCGGTCGCGGTTGTCGGCGCCGGCGGCGCGGCGCGCGCCGTGCTGTTCGCGCTGGCGCGCGCAGGCGTCGGTCACGTCACCATCCTCAATCGCAGTCCGCTCAAAGCGATGGGCCTGCTCGCGACATTTGGCCTCAAGGGCGAAGTTGTCGGGCTTGACGCCCAGCTGCCGCCCGCCGCGCTGCTCGTGAATTCGAGCAGCCTCGGGATGACCGGCCAGCCGCCGCTCGACCTCGACCTGTCGCCGCTGGCCGATGATGCGATCGTCTATGACCTCGTTTACGCGCCGCTCCAGACCGGGTTGCTCAAGGCCGCCGCGGCGCGCGGGCTCGATACCGTCGACGGACTCGACATGCTGATCGGGCAGGCCGCGCTCGCCTTTGAACTGTTCTTCGGCGCTGCGCCGCCCGAGGGCCGCGACGAGGAACTGCGCGCACTGCTCACCGCATGACCCACCGCCCGCGCCCCGGATCGCGGTTGCGGCGGCCGTTCATCCTCGGCCTCACCGGTTCGATCGGCATGGGCAAATCGACCGCGGCCCTGATGTTCGAACGCGAAGGCGTGCCGGTGTTCGACGCCGACGCCGAAGTGCACCGGTTGCAGGGGCCGGGCGGCGCACTCGTCGCGGCGATCGAAGCGCGCTTTCCCGGCACGACCGGACCCGGCGGCGTCGACCGGCAAAAGCTCGGCGGACTGGTACTTGGGAACCGCCACGAACTCGCTGCGCTCGAAGCGATCGTCCATCCGGCGGTGTTTCGGGCGCAGAAACGGTTTCTGGCGCGGCATCGCGCGCGGGCCGTCGTTGTGCTCGACATTCCGCTCTTGTTCGAAAAGGGCGGCTGGCGGCGCGTTGGCGCGATTGCGGTCGTGTCGGCGCCGACGTGGATGCAGACCAAGCGGGTGATGCGCCGCCCGGGAATGACCTATGGCCGGCTGAAAGCGATCCGCCGCCTGCAGGTTCCCGATCGCGTCAAGCGCGCGCGCGCCGATTTCATCATCGAAACGGGTGGACCCAAAAGCGAGACGCATCGCCAGATTCGCGCCATCGCCTCTTGTTTCCGCGCCCGATAGGGTCCAGATTGATCGCTCAATGCGAGAGATAATCTTCGATACGGAAACCACGGGGTTCGATCCCAAGACCGGGGACAGACTGGTCGAAATCGGGTGTATCGAACTGGTCGATCGCCGTGAGACCGGCCTCACCTTTCACGCCTATTTCAACCCCGAACGCGACATGCCCGCCGCAGCCGAAGCGGTCCACGGCCTGTCGATCCAGTTTCTGTCGGACAAGCCGCTGTTTGCGTCGCGCATCGATGAGCTGATGGCGTTCCTTGGTGATGCGCCGTTGATCGCGCACAACGCCGCCTTTGACTTCGGCTTCGTCAACGCAGAACTCGCGCGCGCGGGCCGACCGGCGCTCGACATGGCGCGGATGTGCTGCACGGTGCAGATGGCGCGCAAGCTCCATCCCGGCGCCAAGCACAGCCTCGACGCGCTTTGCACGCGCTACGGCATCGACCGCAGCCACCGCGTCAAACATGGCGCGCTGCTCGACGCCGAACTGCTCGCCCATCTTTACATCGAAATGACCGGCGGGCGGCAGATCGGGCTTGGGCTGGCCTCGTCTGCCGCCGGTTCGGCGGTGGTGGCCGCACCCTCCCCTGTGGCGGCGCGCGGTCACGACCGTCCATTCCGCGAACCCAGACCCCATATGGCATCGGCCGCCGATCTGGCGCGCCATGCCGAATTTGTCGCAGGGCTCAACCAGCCGCTGTGGCTCGATACGGTGTGATGACGCTCCCTTGATGTCATCGCATCGGACATAGCAGGAGAAGACCAATGGAAATCCGCGTCTCTGGCCACCAGATCGAAACCGGCGAAGCGCTGCAGGCGCATGTGTCGGACCGGATGAACGCGATTGCCGACAAATATTTCTCCCGGGCGATCGGCGCGCACGCGACCTTTGGCAAAGGGCCGCACGACAGTTTCCAGTGCGACATCGTCGCGCATGTGATGCAGGGGCTGGTGCTCAAGGGGCATGGCCAGGCGCAGGACGCGCATGTCGCGTTCGAGGGCGCCGCCGAACGCATCGAAAAACAGCTGCGACGCTACATGCGGCGACTGAAGGATCATAACAACGGCGTGGCAGTGCCATCGCCGACGGTCGACGAGATCGAGGATAACGCAGGCTACACCGTGTTCGACGCCGGCGATGACGAGGATGCGGGCGACGCGCCGGCGATCATCGCCGAAACGCGCGTTGATATTCCCAGCAGCAGCGTGTCCGACGCGGTGATGATGCTCGACCTGCGCAACACCAACGCGTTGCTGTTCGTCAACAGCAAGACCGGGGCGCACAATATGGTCTATCGCCGCGCCGACGGGACGATCGGCTGGGTCGAACCACGATAGGGCTGGATTTTCTTCGCCAACCGGCATAAGGGCCGCGCCCAACACGTCCCCAAACACGTCCATGCCGGCACGGCAGGGCGCCGGTACGACCGATCCGCAATCAATTGCCCAGGAACGGCCGGCCCCTCTGCCCGGCGGCTACACAGATTTGACCAGAACAATGAACCTTTCTTCCCTTCTTTATCCCGCGACCGTGCGCGCGCATGTGCAGCTCGATTCGAAAAAGGCGTTGTTTCCCTTCGTCGGTGATCTCGCCAGCCGTTCGCTCGGCCTCGACGCGGGCGAAGTCAGCGAGGCCTTGCTCGAGCGCGAGCGGCTCGGCTCGACCGGGTTCGGGCGCGGCATCGCGCTGCCGCACGCCAAGTTGGCTGATCTCACCGGGGTCCGCGGGCTGTTCCTGCAACTGTCGCGCCCGATCGACTTCAACGCGGTCGATGGCCTGCCGGTCGACCTGTTGTTCGTGCTGCTGTCACCGCTCGACGCCGGTGCCGATCACCTGAAGGCCCTCGCCGGGGTGTCGCGCATGCTGCGCAACGAAGCGATCGCCGAACGGCTGCGCGGTGCAAAGAGCGACGAGGCGCTGTACGCGCTGCTCGCCGACACCGAAACGCGTGACGCGGCGTAGCGCCGCGGCGCGAGTTTTCCCATGACGCGGCTGACCAGCCGCTTTCTCGTCGACCTGCTGCTCCGCCGCACCGAATCGGCTGGCGGCTTTGCGACGGTGCTCGCCAAAGGTGACGAACATTCGGGCGTCATTTTGGTCCAGTGCAGCGAGCGCGGCGAACCCGGCCCGCTGCTCGAACGGCGTTTTTCGGCGAGCGGCCACTATATCTGGGAGGCGGTTGGCCCCGATGACCCCAAAGATGGTGAATCGCGCACCAACTATCAGGACCGGCGGCAAAAGGCCGATCCTGATCTGTGGATCGTTGAACTGGACATCGCAGATGCGCCACGGCTCGTCGCGGAATGGGCCGCGTTAACTTGACTCTGTTGCGGTGCAACATAAGTGGCGCCCATTCGATAACGCGTAGGTCGTTCCGTGGGTTGCATCGCTTTGGCGATGCCCCGGCAAAACGGGCTGGACACGCAGTCGGACGATGACCGCAGGCGATATTGGGCCATAGCCCCTCGCCTGTTCTGGAGGTTTCGGTTCATCGGCCGCACTTTTGACGGACACTATGAGTCGTATTTTGAACGTAGCCAGCGTGGCTGCCGTCGGCATGACTGCCGCCACCATGCTGCTTTTGGCGGAACCTGGCTTTGCAAGCGACCTTGCCGCCGACGCCAATCTTCCCGCGCTGATCGCACCCAGCGTCGAGACGCCGGTTGTCGCTGAGCAGGCGGATCTGTCGATCAAGGCCGATGCGCCGATTGACGGCATCAACGAAAATACCGACGAAGCACCGGGCCCCGAATCGAAATCGGCCCCGGTCACCGCCGAATCGCTCGCGGCGCTGGTCGCCGCGACCCCCCGCCCTGCGGACATGGATCCCGAGCTGCGCTGCCTTGCCGGCACCGTCTATTTCGAATCACGCGGCGAATCGCTCGTCGGCCAGCTTGCGGTGGCGCATGTCGTGATCAATCGCGCCCAGTCGGGCCGCTTCCCCAAAAGCCTGTGCGGTGTCGTCCATCAGCGCAGCCAGTTCAGCTTTGTGCGCGGCGGCAAGATGCCGGCGATCCGCGAAGGTGCGCAGTGGAACAACGCGATTGCGATCGCCCAGATCGCCCGCGACGGCAGCTGGAAGAATCATGCGCCGGGCGCACTGTTCTTCCACGCCCGTTACGTCTCGCCGGGCTGGCGCAAGACGCGCATCGCGCAGATCGACAACCACATCTTCTATCGCTGAATCCGATCCTCGCCGTGGCTTACCACGGCGAGGTGACAGCGGGCCCCCTCATCGCGGCTCCGCTGCAGGGAGGATCGCGCAACATCCCATTCATTGCCAAGCCATATTTGGTGGCGCATGGTGCCTTGATGACGCGTCAACTTTCTGTCGCCCTGCTCTGCGCAGCGGCGCTTTCGTTTGGCGGCTGTGCCACCGCGGTGCCGCCGGTCGAAGTCACCCGCTTTCACAATGCTGTTCCCGGCTGGGCAGCGGGAACGCGTTACGCCATCGCGACCGCGCCGCTCGACGGCCCGGCGGGGGGTTTGCCTTCGCTCGAATGGAACAGCTATCGCGCCGCGGTCGACCAACAGCTGCAGCGCCAGGGACTGGTCGCGGCGGGCAGCAATGAGCGCGCCCCGCTGCTGGTTCGCGTCGCCTTCGAACGGAGCGAACAGCCGAGCGAGGGTCGCCGTTCACCGGTGTCGGTCGGGGTCGGCGGTTCGACCGGCAGCTATGGCTCGGGGGTCGGGCTCGGTATCGGCATCAACCTCGGCGGCAGCCCCAAGCGGATGGCCGATCTGCAGCTCTCGGTCCGCATCGACGATGCCGCGACCGGGCAGGCTTTGTGGGAAGGCCGCGCGATCGCCGCCGTGCCCGTCAAAGCGCCGGCATCGCAGCCGTCGCTTGCCGCAGCAAAATTGTCCGAGGCCTTATTCAGGGACTTCCCCGGCGAATCGGGACGCACTATCAGCGTCAAATGAGCATCACCATCAACGCCGCATTCGATAGCGGCAATATCGTCGTCGACGCCGTCGACGGCACTTCCGCCCGCCTGTCGATCCGCAAGGACCGCGAATCCGATTTCTTTCAGTGGTTCCACTTCCGCGTGTCGTGCGCGGTCGGCGACGTGCTCGAGCTGGCGATCGCCGGGCTCGATGCGTCGGCCTATCCCGATGGCTGGCCGGACTATGCGGCGTGCGCGAGCTATGACCGCGAATATTGGTTCCGCCTCGATACCGGCTACGATGCCGGCACGTTGACGATCCGCCACACCGCCGAAAGCCCGATCCTCTATATCGCCTATTTCGCGCCTTACTCGATGGAGCGTCATCACGACCTGATCGCCAGCGTCGCTGAATGTGAGGGCGTCACCTACCGCTGCCTTGGTACCAGCATCGAAGGCCAGCCGATCGACTGCCTCGAAATGGGTAGCGGCGACACGCAGGTGTGGCTCTATGCGCGCCAGCATCCGGGTGAGAGCATGGCCGAATGGTGGATGGAGGGCGCGCTCGAAAAACTCACCGACCCCGCCGACCCGCACGCGCGCTCGCTGCTCAACAAATGCCGCTTCCACATCGTCCCGAACATGAATCCCGACGGCTCGTGCCGCGGCCATCTGCGTACCAATTTTGCGGGGGTGAACCTGAATCGCGAATGGCATGCGCCGACCGCCGAGCGCAGCCCCGAAGTGCTGTGCGTGCGCGATGCCATGGACGAAACCGGCGTCGACTGGGCGATGGACGTCCATGGCGACGAGGCGATCCCGGCGGTGTTCATCGCGGGGTTTGAAGGCATTCCGTCGCTGAAACCCGGGCAGCTGGAAAATTACAAGGCGTTCCAGACCGCGCTTGCGGCAAACACCCCCGATTTTCAGGTCGAACTCGGCTACAGCGAATCGGCGCCGGGCAAGGCGAATCTGTCGATGTCGACGACCCAGCTCGCGGAACGCTTCGGTGCGGTGTCAATGACGATCGAAATGCCGTTCAAGGACAATGACGACCTGCCCGATCCGGTCGCGGGCTGGTCGCCCGAACGCTCGAAACTTCTCGCGCACGCGTGCCTCGCAACGCTGGACCAGATGCTGTGACGCCCGACGCGGGGGCGGGGGGCTGGCGGGTCGTCGAAGATGATCTGTCGGGCGCCGCGATCCGCGCTTTGCTCGAACAGCATTTCGTCGGCATGCTGGCCAATTCGCCAGCGGGCAGCTGCCACTTCCTCGATTTCGACGGGCTGAACGCCGCCGACGTGACCTTCTGGTCGATCCACGAAGGCGACGCGCTGGCGGGGTGCGGGGCGCTCAAGATGCTCGATGCCGCGCATGGCGAGATCAAGTCGATGCGCACCGCGGACGGCTTCCTGCGCCGCGGCGTCGCCGCGCGCATGCTCGACCATATTATCGCCGAAGCGCGTGGCCGCGGGCTCAAGCGGCTCAGCCTGGAAACCGGCTCGGGCGCCGCGTTCGAACCCGCGATTGCGCTCTACCGGCGCTATGGCTTCGATGATTGCGCGCCCTTTGCTGATTACAGGCCTGACCCGTTCAGCCGCTTCATGACGCGCGAAATCTAGACACGAAAACGGGGTCCGGAAGGGACTCTGGACCCCGCTCATGATGCCCCTCGGGGCATGAGATCGCGGGCGCTTAGGCCGCCTGCTTATCCTCGACCAACGTCGGGGTCGCATTGCCGCCGATCGCGATCTTGTGCGGTTTCATCGCCTCGGGCACTTCGCGCACCAGATCGATGGTAAGCAGGCCGTCGGCCAGATCGGCCAGATCGACCTGCACGAAATCGGCGAGCTGAAAACGGCGCTCGAACGCGCGCGTCGCGATGCCGCTATACAGCAGCTGGCGCGTGTCGCCGTCCTGCGCAGGTGCCTTGCGGCCGCTGACGGTCAGCATATTCTGCTGCGCGACGATGTCGATTTCGTCGCTCTTGAATCCCGCGACCGCAACGGTGATGCGGAAATGGTCGTCGGCGACCTTTTCGATGTCGAACGGCGGATAATTTTCCGCGGCCGATCCGCCGGTTTCCAGAAAATCGAACAACCGGTCGAACCCGACGGTCGAACGGCGATAGGGGGTCCAGTCGAAACTGTTACGCATGGTCTTTCTTCCTTTTTCAAAAGCGAAGTCAGGGACCGCAGCCGCGCGCCGCGATCACCACCCGGCCCCGTATCGGCGACCGGATGCTGCAAATCTGGGTGCGCTCGAAACCATTTCAAGAGGGTGATTGGCGTTCATGAGAAAGCCACGCTAAGGGGCAGCGAAACCCTCCATCCGAAGGATCCGAAATGCCCCAGCTCATCCTCATCCGTCACGGCCAGTCGCAGTGGAATCTCGAAAACCGCTTCACCGGCTGGTGGGATGTTGATGTCACCGAAAAGGGCGCCGCCGAGGCGTGGGCGGCGGGCGAATTGATGAAGGCCAAGGGCATCGCGCCTGATACCTGTTTCACCTCGGTCCAGTCGCGCGCGATCAAGACGCTGAACCTCGCGCTCGAAGCGATGGGGCGCCTGTGGCTGCCGGTGACCAAGGACTGGCGGCTCAACGAGCGCCACTATGGCGGCCTCACCGGACTCGACAAGGCCGAGACCGCGGCGAAGCATGGCGACGAACAGGTCAGGATCTGGCGCCGCAGCTTCGACATCCCGCCGCCGCCGCTCGAAGCCGGCTCGCCTTGGGATCTTGCGAGCGACCCGCGCTACGCCGGCATCGACATTCCCTCGTCCGAGAGCCTCAAGGACACCATCGAACGCGTACTCCCCTATTATGAAAACGCGATCGTGCCGCAGCTTGGCGCGGGCAAGACGGTGCTGATTTCGGCGCACGGCAACAGCCTGCGCGCGCTGGTCAAGCATCTGTCGGGCATTTCGGACGCCGATATCACCAGCCTTGAAATCCCGACCGGACAGCCGATCGTTTATGAGCTGAACGACGACCTGACCGCGCGCGAGCGCTATTATCTGAGCGAACGGTAAATGACGGCCTGACGCCCCACCCCCGTCATCCCGGCCAGGGCCGGGATGACGGGGCCTAAAGCGTCCCCGTCACCGTTAGCTGGAAATATCGCCCGAACTCGCGCCGACGGCTTTCGCTGAACGCAATTGGCCCGTCGCGCCGGTCGACAAAGACCGTGCGGTCGAACCCGTTCTTTTGCCCGGCAAGATTGCGGTACGTCAGCCTGACCGTGAAACCCGCGACATCCTTATGCTCGACAAAGGCGGTAACGAACGCGCCGTCATTATACTCGTTCTCGATCGCATTGAGCCGCACATTGGGGCTGAAATGCTCGTCGAAATAGCCGGCTCCCCATGCGAGCTGCGAACCCGGGACGTCGTGGCGCAGGCTGACATCGACCAGATATTCCTGCCCCTCGCTCTGATCGCGCCACCCGCCGGTCAGCGGGTCGCGTACGCGGTTGCGGCGCCAGGTCAGGTCGCTGTTGATGCGCGCGCCTTTCCAGCCCAGCCGGTCGAGCAGCAGCGTCGCCTTTGAACTGATGCGATAAAGATGCGCGGGCGGCAAATTGCCGCGGCCTTCGGCGGTCGGCGACAGCGGGATCTGGTCGACCAGATCCTGCGCATAGGCATAGGCGAGGGCGACCGAGGCATTGCCCCACGCGCCCATGTCCTGAACAAACTCCAGCTCGGTGCGGTTGACCACGGGCGGCACAAGCAGGCCGTTGCCGCCATTACCCTGGCCGTTGGCGACATCGACCGAACTGGCGAAATCGAAGAAGTTGAGCTGATCGACGCGGCGCTGGAGCTGGTAGTTGATGGTGGTCCGCGGCCCGACCTTCCACGCCAGCGCGAGCTTGCCCTTGGGACGAATGAAGCGGCGCGTTAGCCCGCCGGGGCCGGATGACGACAGCTCGCTATATTCGGCGCCAAGGTTGATCTGCGCGGTCAGGTTCGACGCGAGTGCACGGCCCCAGGTCAGCGACGCTTCGCCGCGCTTTTCCTCGACCTTGGTCGTTTCGCCGCCGAACACGATCGGCAGAAAGCTGCCATCTGGTTGGAGCGTCGCGAACTCGGCGTCGACATCGAGCGCGTTATAGGCGCCCTCCAGCGCGACCTGCCAGTCGGTGCCGCCCGCGGTGCGCCAGCCATATTCGCCACGCAGGATCGATTCGCCCTCGTCGGCGGTCTGCGTGAACCGCTCGCCGCTGCGCCCGCCAATTGCCTTATCGACGATGAACGTGTCGACGTTGGGGCTATGTTCGAACCGGTACAGCCCGATCAGTTTGAGCCGTCCCTTGCCCAGCCCAAACTCATAGTCGCCGCCGACGTCGAAATTATGCTCGTCTTCAACCGATTTGAACGTCTCGCGCGCAGCGCCGTTCGTTGGCCCCGCGGAATTGCTGCTGGCCGAGTCCACAATCTTCTGCAACTGGCCGCCCAGATTGAAATTCCACTTGCTGCCGTCGGCCGTGGTGCGCGCCAGGGCCAGTGCCAGACGTGGCCTGTCGCCGCTGTAGCTGGCGAATTCGTCGCGCGTGAACTGCCGCACGCCATTGCCGTCAAACCGTTGCTCCGGACCCCAATGGCCATTCCGGTTGGCTTCATTCTTCAGGCTGAGCGTCACATTGGTGCCGCCGATCTTGCCGGTGGTCGACACCTCGCCATTCAGCCAATTGTCGTCGAGCCGTGGGCGCCAATCGGGTTGCCAGCGGATCGTCGTGGTAAAGCCAGCCTGCGCCGCGCCCGCGACCAGAACGACATTGGCGACCTGACCCGTCAACCCGGGAACATTCAGGCTCGCGCCGTCGACGATGTCGACATAGGCGACTTGCGTCGCCGCAATGCGTTGCAGCGCGCTGCGCGCATCGGTCGATTTGTTGGCGATTCGTTCGCCGTTGATCAGGACATTTTCGGTCGCTGCCCCCAGACCGCGGGCACCGCCGTTGGTACCGGTGACGATCAGAAAGCCGGGCACCTTTTCGACCATGTCGAGCGCGGTGCGCGGCGAAAAGCTGGCAAAATCGCTGGGCGCGTAACGCTGCGCCCCGTTAGCCGGAGCTTCGACAGCGGGGGCAGGGTCCAGCGCCGCTTCCTGCGCTATCGCCAACGACGGCGAACAAGTTATGGCGATAGCCAGCGACGAACCAGCTGAAAAGCGACGCATTGTTTCCTCCCGCAACCGGACACGCCGGCGTCGGGCGTCCCGCGCGCCGCTTTGGGCAGGGCTGTCGCAAAACTATGTCAGACTTCTACCAACCCGACGCAGCATTCGACGAGCGGCGAGGGGCGTCAGTCGCGCAGCAGCTCGTTGATCCCGGTCTTGGCGCGCGTCCTGGCGTCGACGCGTTTGACGATCACAGCGCAGTACAGCGACGGGCCGGGCGACCCGTCGGGCAGCGGCTTGCCGGGCATCGCGCCGGGGACAACCACCGCGTAAGGCGGCACTTCTCCAATGAAAATCTCACCCGTCGCGCGGTCGACGATCTTGGTCGAGGCGCCAAGATACACCCCCATCGACAGCACCGCGCCCTCGCGCACGATCACACCCTCGGCGACCTCGGCGCGCGCGCCGATAAAGGCGCCGTCCTCGATCACCACCGGTCCGGCCTGAAGAGGTTCTAGTACACCGCCGATCCCCGCGCCGCCCGACAAATGGACGTTGGCTCCGATCTGCGCGCAGCTGCCGACGGTCGCCCAGGCATCGACCATCGACCCCTCGCCGACATAGGCGCCGATGTTGACGAAGCTCGGCATCAGCACCGCACCCTTGCTGATAAAGGCGCCGCGGCGGACGATCGAACCGGGGACGGCGCGGAAGCCTGCGTCGCGAAAACGATTCTCGCCCCAGCCGGCGAATTTCGACGGCACCTTATCCCACCAGCGCGCGCCGCCGGGACCGCCATCGATGAGCTCCATGTCGTTGAGGCGGAACGACAACAGCACCGCTTTTTTAAGCCACTGGTTGACCTGCCATGTCCCGCCTGCGTCACGCTCCGCAACGCGCAGGCTGCCATCGTCGAGCCCGGCGAGCGCGGTTTCGACCGCATCGCGCACCGCGCCCTGCGTAGTCAGCCCCAAAGTGTCGCGGGCATCCCACGCGGCGTCGATCGTCGTTTGCAGGTCGGTCGTCATGAAATCCCCCAGGGTGCAGGCAAGCTATCAAGCCAGTCGGAAAGGTCGCTGACATGGAAATCGACCTGATCCGGCAGGTGGTCGCGATGGCCGCTTTCGCTGCCATTGTCCAGCCAGACGGTGGTCATCCCCAGCGCCTTGGCCGGGGTCAGGTTGCGCGCCATATCCTCGACGAACAGGCTGCGCGTGGGGTCGATGCCCAGGTGCACGATCATCGTCGCATAGGCCGCGGGATCGGGTTTGGGCGTGTAGGCGGTGGCGCGAATGTCGCAGATGCCGTCGAACAGGTCGGCGATCCCGCGCGCGTCGAGCACACGCGCGGCATAATCGGCGTCGGCATTGGTGAACACCAGCTTGCGACCGGGCAGTCGCGCCAGCCCCATGCGCAGCCGGTCGTCGGGCGCGATGCGGTCGAGCGCGATATCATGGACGTCGACCAGAAAGCTTTCGGGATCGACGCCGTGATGGCGCATCAGCCCTGCCATCGTCGTGCCGTGATCGTGGAAATAGCGCTTCTGCACCCGCCGCGCCTCGATCGCATCGCAATCGAGCAGGCGCATGATGAAGGCGCCCATCCGCGCGTCGATCAGGTCGAACAGCTTTGCCGACGGCGGATAGAGCGTGTTGTCCAGATCGAAGATCCAGCAATCGATATGGTCGAGCGAAGCGGGCATGTCGCCGGGGCGCATAAAGGCTGGGGTGAGCGGCGGCAAGCAGTGTCGCTTTACCTTCCCGCAATGTCTTTGGCGTTACAGTTGAACCTGCTAATTCAGTCATCATCCCGGCCTGCGCCGGGATGATGACAGCAAGGGGGAACGGCGATGGCTCACGCGAACCGACCCGGCACCAGCCGCCCGATGGCACGGCGCCATTTGCCCCTGTTGCTCAGCATCGCCGCGCTGTCGCTCGCCGGTTGTGGCGGCGGGGGCGGGGCGCGGCCTTCGCCAGCCCCGGCGCCGCCGTCGGCGCCCGCGCCGACTCCAACGCCGACACCTGTCCCAACGCCCACCCCGACCCCGCCGCCGACGGGTAATTTCAACAC
>JAEMRT010000028.1 GCA_016463225.1 Sphingopyxis sp.
CCATCCTTCTCCTTCTCGAGGCGATCATGGATGCGCTCGAGCTCGCTGATCGCGACATCCATGAACTGCCGCCGCGCCAGGTCGCTGCCGAACAGCCGGGTGCCGTCCTCCTGCCACTCCAGATCCATCGCCGGCACCAGATAGAGGTCGGCGACATCGTGCCACTGGTCGATTTCGGGCAGGCGGCGGCCGAGCAGCATGATCGCCCACGCCTGCGTCATCAGCGCATCGGTATCGGAGATCAACCAGTCGGGGTTTTGCGCCAGTGCTTCCCGGGTCGCCGCGATATGCCCATCGAAGATCGCCAGCAGGTCGATGTCGTCGAGGTCGGTGCCGTTGGCCTCGGCATAGGTGCGGCCATATTCGGGGACGACGAGCCCGCCCAGCCGCAGCGCGAGGCGCGGTGCAAGGGTCGATTTGCCGGTGCTTTCAGCACCGTGGAAACAGATATGGCGGGTCACAGTCACAGTGCCACCCTGCCCGTTGCCGCGGCGCGGCGCCACTGGATCAGTCCGTCGATCGACAGGCCGAGCAGCACGACATAGACTGCGCTGGTCGGATACAGCCCGCGCCAGGCGAACAGCGGGATCGCGATCAGGTCGACAAGAATCCACAGATACCAGCTTTCGACCCGCCGCCGCGCGAGCAGCCATTGCGCGGTGATGCTGAGCATCGCGATCGCGCCGTCGAACCAAGGTGCGACGGCATCGGTATAGCGATCCATGGCAAAGCTCCACGCGATCCACGCGACGATTGTCGTCGCGGCCCAGCCTTGACGCGAGCTCGCATCCATCCAGCCGACCGGGACGCCGCTGTCATTGCGGGCGCGCAGCCAGCTGGCCCAGCCGTAAAGATTGAGCGCGAAGAAAAAGCCCTGCAAAACCATGTCGCTGTAGAGCTGCGCGCCATAGAAAACGACCGCGTAGAGGCTGACCGCGGCGAGCGCGAACGGGTAATTCCACACGCTGCGCAGCGCAACGAGCGCGACGTTGATCAGCACCAGCGCCGCGGCCAGCCATTCGAGCTGCGTCACGTCGGCGCATCCAGCCGTGGACGCGTCCACAACCCGTCGCGGCTGATCCGATGCCCCGGCGGGCGGCGCAGTACCGACCAGCCCGCGCGCGCGATCCAGCCGAGTTTGGCGAGCCGCGTCGTGCTGGCGCGGTGATCCCAGGCATGGTCGCCGCGCGCGCGGACTTCGCGCGCGATGTCGCCATAGATGCCCGCCGCTGCAAGCACCGCCCAGCGACTGCGCGGCGGCAGCTTGCGCGCGCCCCAGCGCGCCGACGCCTCATACTCCTCGGCCATTTCGGACAGCCATTTCGCCATCACCGTCAGTCGGCCGCGAAAGGCGGGGTGCATATGTTGGCCGGGGGGGATATCGAGTTCGACCATCCATTCCATTGGCAAATAACACCGGTCGGCGGCGGCATCTTCGGCCACGTCTCGGGCGATATTGGCGAGCTGGAACGCGATGCCGAGGTCGCAGGCGCGGTCGAGCGTCGCGGTGTCGGCGGGGTCGACCCCCATCACGAGCGCCATCGCGACCCCGACCGCGCCCGCCACATGATAGCAATAGCGCAGCAGGTCGGCCTCGCTGCGCGGGCGCCAGTCGGCAGCATCGAGCGCAAAGCCGGCGATGATGTCGTCGATCACCGCGCGCGGAATCGCGACGTCGGTGAGCAGGAAGCCGAGCGCGTCGAACGCCCGGTCGCCCGTCGGCTGCCCCGCAAAGGCGGCGTCGGTGAGGGTGCGGATGCGGGCGAGCGCGGCCTGCGCATCATGATCCTGCGACATCGCGCCGCCATGATCCTGCCCGTCGGTCAGATCGTCGGCGGCGCGGCACCAGGCATAGAGCAGCCAGACGCGTTCGCGCGTTTCGCGGTCGAACAACTGGCTGGCGAGCGCGAAACTTTTCGATCCGCGCGCGATACTGTCGTGCGCGAAACCGTGGAGGGCATGCGCGTCATAGACCCCCGCCGCATCCATTAAAGATTTTCGGCCTTCATCGCGAAAATCGTCTTGTGCGGGATATAGGCCGCCATCTTGTCGAGCAGGTCATCGAGCCCGGCATCGACAATCATGATCCCGGCGTGCGCCGGGCGGATGAAGCCAACGTCGACCATATTCTGGTTGAACGCGATCAGGTCGTTGTAGAAGCCCGCCGCGTTGAGCAGGCCTACGGGTTTGCTGTGATAGCCAAGCTGCGCCCAGCTGATCGCTTCCCACAATTCGTCCATCGTCCCGACCCCGCCGGGGATGGTCAGGAAACCGTCCGACAGGTCGGTGAACATCTTCTTGCGTTCGTGCATGCCCGAAACGACGTGCAATTCGGTGCAGCCGCGATGCGCGACTTCGGCGCCGACGAGCGCCTCGGGGATGATCCCGATCACCTCGCCGCCGGCTTCGAGTGCGCTATCGGCGACCGCGCCCATCAACCCCAGCCGACCGCCGCCATAAACGACGCCGATGCCGCGCTCGGCCAGCGTCCGCCCGACGTGGCGCGCAGTTTCAATATAGATCGGATCTTCAGGGGTCGCGGACCCGCAATAGACGGCAAGACGTTTCATCATGCTTCCAACATCAATTGGGCGGTTGCCTTCGCACTGCCGACAACCCCCGGGATACCCGCGCCCGGATGCGTCCCGGCGCCGACGAAGTAAAGATTGGAAATCACATCGTCGCGGTTATGCGCGCGGAACCAGGCGCTTTGCCACAGAACCGGCTCGAGGCTGAACGCGCTGCCGAGATGCGCGCTGAGGTCACGGCCGAAATCGGCGGGCGTGTAATGGAAACTGGTCGCGAGATTGGCCTTCAGCCCCGGCAGCACCCGCGCCTCGACCTCGTCCAGAATTGCGTCGGCGAATTGCTGCCCGAACGCGCCGTCCCAGTCGACCTTCGCCTTGCCCAGATGCGCGACCGGGGCGAGGACGTAAAAAGTCGAATAGCCATCAGGCGCCATGGCCTTGTCGGTCGCGGTCGGGTGGTGAAGGTACAGCGAAAAGTCATCGGGGACGACGCCATTCTTGTAGATATCATCGAGTAGCCCCTTGTAGCGCGGCCCGAACAGGATGCTGTGGTGCGCGATGTCGGGATAATCGCCCTTCACCCCGAAATGGACGACGAACAGCGACGGCGACCAGCGTTTGCGCGCCAGCGATTTCGCCGCCTTTTTGCCGCGCGGATGGTCCGACAGCAGCGCCGCATAATTGTGCATCATGTCGCCGTTCGATGCGATCATGTCCGCTTCGCCGCGCCAGCCGCTCGCGGTCTGCACCGCGGTCGCGCGGTCGCCCTGCGTTTCGATCTTGGTCACCGGGTTGGCGAGGTGGAGCGTTCCGCCCAGCCGTTCGAACAGCGCCACCATGCCCGCGACCAGCTTGTTCGTGCCGCCGCGCGCGAACCAGACGCCGCCCTCTTTTTCGATCGTATGGATCAGCGCGTAGATCGAACTGGTGTTCATCGGATTGCCGCCGACGAGCAGCGTGTGGAACGACAGCGCCTGACGCAACCGTTCGTCCTCCACATAGGAGGACACGATCGAATAGACGCTGCGCCACGCCTGATATTTCATCAGCGCCGGCGCCGCCTTGATCATCGAGGCGAAGTCGAGGAAGGCCGCCGAACCGAGCTTGACATAGCCCTCCTCATACACCCCCTTCGAATAGGTCAGGAATCTCTCATACCCCGCGACGTCGGCGGGATTGAGCTTCGCGATTTCGGCGTTCAGCGCCGCTTCGTCGTTCGAATAATCGAAGTTGGTGCCGTCGGGCCAGTTGAGCCGGTAAAAGGGCATCACGGGATCGAGCGTGACGTCGGCGGCCATGTCCTGCCCGCTCAGCGCCCATAGTTCCTGGAGGCACGGCGGATCGGTGATCACCGTCGGCCCGGCGTCGAAGGTAAACCCCTGCCGCTGCCAGTGGTAACCGCGCCCACCCGCCTTGTCGCGCGCCTCGACAATCGTTGTCATGACCCCCGCCGATTGCAGCCGGATGGCGAGCGCAAGGCCGCCGAAGCCGGCGCCGATAACGATAGCACTACGGGTCATTTCCAGTCCAGTTTCGCAAGCGCCGCAATCGCGCGGCGTACAGATACGGGCGGCTTGCCCGACAGGATGCGCAGCTTGTCGGCGGTGTTCGATCGCCCCGCGTAGAACCGCGCGATCAGACCGGGCGCAAGGCCATAGAAGCGCTGGAAAATGCGGTAACGCTCGCCCGGATCGGCGGCGCGGAACAGCATCGCGCCGAGCATGCGGTAGAAACGCTGGCGCCGCCATGACCCCGCCGCGCGTGCACGCAGCCGCACGCCAAGCTCGCCGCGATCAATCAGCGCGGGCAGCGCCGCCGCGGTCCGTACCGCATCGGGCAGCGAATAGCCGGTCATCGCGTGGAACACCCCAGCGCGCACCCCGATCCGCGCGGTGCGGTCGATCGCCGGCCACAGCCGGTCGAAATCGCCCGCCACGACGACGGGCAACACCCCGGTTTCCTCGCGCGTCACCGCGGTGACATTCCACTGCCGCCGCGCCGCATAGGTCGCGATCCGGCCCTGCACCGCCGCGACATCCAGGTCAGCGCTGTCGCTGTAATAGGTGTCCTCGACAAAGACCGTCTCGGCATCGAAGGGCAGCAGATAGACGAAGCGATAGCCGTCGAGCTGCTCAACCGTCGCGTCCATGACGAGCGGGCGGTCGATGCCATGTCCACCCTCGACGGTCAGCGCCTGCCCGACGAATTTCTGCCAGCCGCAGTCGAGCGTCGAGGTTTTGCCCGTGCCGCGCGCATCGATGACATGCTTTGCCGACAACCGCCCGCCGCGCGCCAGCAGCACATGATCGGGCGCGACATGCTTCGCCTTGTCGGCGATGATCCGGCCCGCGGGCAGCGCCGCGGCGACCGCTTCGGCCAGCGCTTCGCCGGTGATACTCTTATACCCCATCCGCACCCGGCGCTCACGGTCCGGGAAGGCCACGTCATAGCTGTCCCAATGGTAACGGACGAGCGGTGCCACAAGCCAGCGGTCGCACTTGGCAATGTCGCTGTCGAAAAAGGACCAGATATGATTGCCGCCGATCGCCTCGGGCTCGATCAGCCGCACGTCGAGCGCGGGGCGTTTCGCCGCGAGCGCCAGCGCGGCGAGCCCGCCTGCCAGCCCGCCGCCGACGATGGCGATGTCGCAATAATCGGGTTCGCTCGCGGCCATGCGTCCGCCCTAGCCGCCGCGCACGCGGGCGGCTATCGCTTCGTGCATGGCCGCCATCATTTTCTCTGCCCTCGCCATGACCGCGATCGTCGGGGTCCGCTACCTGCTCAGCAGCGGCGGCTTTGCGCTGGCGACCCGGATCAAGCATCCCGGCCTCTATCGTGGGCTGGAACCGCAGATGCGGCGCGAGATTGGCTGGAGCCTCGCCAGCGCCGCGATTTATGGCATCCCCGCGGGGATCGTCGCGTGGGGGTGGCAGGCGCACGGCTGGACGCGGATCTACACCGACGTCGATGCCTTGCCGCTCTGGTATCTTCCGGTCAGCCTGCTCGCCTATCTGCTCGCCCACGACACATGGTTCTATTGGACGCACCGCTGGATGCACCGCCCGCGGCCGTTCCGCATCGCGCATGCGGTGCATCACGAAAGCCGCCCACCGACGGCGTGGGCAGCGATGAGTTTTCATCCGGTCGAGGCGCTGACTGGTGCGGTCGTCATCCCGGCGCTGGTGTTCCTGATCCCGATCCATGTCGCGGTGCTCGGGCTGGTGCTGACGATCATGACGGTCATGGGGGTCGGCAATCATATGGGGTGGGAAATGTTTCCGCGCGCGCTTGTTCATGGACCAGTCGGGCGGTGGCTGATAACCGCAACGCATCACGAGCAGCATCATGCCGCTTACCGGGGGAATTATGGCCTGTATTTCCGTTTCTGGGACAAGATTTGCGGAACCGATATCGGGCTTGGCAGCTTTGCTGCTGCTCACCGCCGCGAGCGCGCCGCCCCCGACAGTTGACGTCAGCGTAACGGGTCTGCGCAGCACCAAGGGGCAGGTGCTGGTGTGCCTGACCGCCAATCCCAAGGCCTTTCCCGATTGCAGCAAGGACAAGGCGTCGGTGCGCTTGGCGGTAAAGGCCGCCAATGCGGGTCATTTCAAGGTCGTCGCCCCCGCCGACGGCACCTATGCGGTCGCCGTCGTCCACGACGAAAACAGCAACAACAAGATGGATATGGCGCTGTTCATGCCCAAGGAAGGCTTCGGCTTTTCGCGCAATCCCGCGATCGGGATGGGCGCGCCAAAGTTCAAATCGGCGAGCTTTGCCGTGCATGGCGACACGCATCAGGCGATCAAGATGAAATATATGCTCTAGTGAGCATCGCGGCGCCCGGCTAAAGCAGCGCGCGTGACCGCGCTATCCCCCCGCATCGCCGCTTTCGCCGACCGCTGGCCCAAGCTGATTGCCCTCACGCTCGGTGCCGTTTCGGCAACAGGGTTTGCGCCCTTGAATTTCTGGCCGCTGACCCTGCTCGCGCTCGCCGGCTGGATGGCGCTGGTCGCACGCAGCCCCAAGGGCTGGCGCTCATTCGGGGTCGGTTGGGCGTTCGGCGTCGGCCACTTTGTTGTCGGCCTGAACTGGATCGCGACCGCCTTCACCTATCAGGCGGCGATGCCCGCGTGGCTCGGGTGGGTCGCGGTGGTGCTGCTGTCGCTGTATCTGGCGGTGTATCCGGCGCTGGCGGCGTGGGGGGCTTGGGCCGTGCAGAAATACGTCGCCCCCGCGAAGGCGGGGGCGACAATGTCCTTCATCCTCGCCTTTGCCGCGCTGTGGACGCTCACCGAATGGCTGCGCAGCTGGGTGTTCACCGGCTTTGCGTGGAATCCGCTAGGCGTCGTGCTGTTGCCGACAGAGGTATTTCCCTATTTTGCTAAAGGGATCGGCACATACGGCCTGTCCGCAATTGCGATATATCTGGCTGGCACTCTGATCGAGTTCTGGTGGCATTGGCGCTATAAATCGGGCAACATCGAAGCGAAGATGCTCACCGGCGCGATGGCCATCTTTCTCGCCCTTCTCGCGATTGCACCTTGGGTGCGACCGCAGGCTGAACCTGCGAGAGGTTCAATCCCGATTACCGTCGTCCAACCCAATGTCGGTCAGGCCGACAAATGGGTCGGCGCCAAGGCCGACGCCAATTTCGCCAAACTCGCGCGGCTGACGGCGCCAAAGGACGAGACGCCCCGCCTGATCCTGTGGCCTGAGGCGGCGGTGCCCGATTACCTCGAATGGGGCTATCCGGCGGTCTATTACGACCGCTCGCCCGCGGCGGCGCGCGCGCGGCTGACCGCGCAGATGAACCCCGGCGACCTGATGCTGCTCGGCGCGCTCAAGCTCGAGCTCGACAAAGCGGGCGACGTCGTTGGCGCCCGCAATGCGGTGATGACTGTCCATGCCGACGGCACCCTCGGCCCGCGCTACGACAAGGCACATCTGGTGCCTTATGGCGAATATCTGCCGATGCGGCCGATCCTGTCGGCGATCGGCCTGTCGCGCCTCGCCCCCGGCGACATCGATTTCTGGCCCGGCCCCGGGGCGCGCACGCTGGACCTTGGCGCCTTCGGCCGCGCCGGGCTGCAAATCTGCTACGAGATCATCTTTTCAGGACAGGTCGTCGACCGCAACCACCGTCCCGATTTCATCTTCAACCCGTCGAACGATGCATGGTTCGGTAGTTGGGGGCCGCCGCAGCATCTGGCGCAGGCGCGGCTGCGCGCGATCGAGGAAGGACTGCCCGTCGTGCGCGCGACGCCGACCGGGATCAGCGCGGTGATCGATGCCGACGGCCGGATGCGCGAATCGCTGCCGATGCACATCGCCGGGCGGATCGACACCGTTGTGCCGCCGGCACACGCGCCGACATTGTTCGCACGCTATGGCAACATACTGCCCGTCGGATTTGCACTGCTGTTGCTCGCAGCGGCCATTGCCTTTCGCCGCCGCGGACGCTAACAGCAGCGCCACATAAAGCTTCCTTTATATCCGTTCCAAGAAGGTCTTCCATGCGCAACAGCTTCCTCTTCACCTCTGAAAGCGTGTCCGAAGGACATCCCGACAAGGTTGCCGACCAGATCAGCGATTCGATCGTCGACCTGTTCCTGTCGAAGGATCCCGAAGCGCGCGTCGCCTGCGAAACGCTGACCACGACGCAGCTGGTCGTGCTGGCGGGCGAGATCCGCGGCAAGGGGATCATGGACGAAGACGGCAATTGGGCGCCCGGCGTGCCCGAGGAAGTCGAGGCCGCGGTGCGCGCGACCGTCCGCGAAATCGGCTATGAACAGTCGGGTTTCCACTGGAAGACCTTCCGTTTTGAGAATAATCTTCACCCGCAATCGGCGCATATCGCGCAGGGCGTCGACGCCGGCGAAAACAAGGACGAGGGAGCGGGCGACCAAGGCATCATGTTTGGCTATGCATCGGACGAAACCCCCGACCTGATGCCCGCGACGCTCGATTACAGCCACAAGATCCTCGAGCGCATGGCCGCCGATCGCAAGGCCGGCACCGCGCCCTTCCTGGAGCCTGACGCGAAGAGCCAGGTCACGCTGCGCTACGCCAACGAGCGCCCGGTCGAAGCCACCGCGATCGTCGTGTCGACCCAGCATGCACCGGGCTATTTCTTCCACAATGGCGACGGTGACGAAGCGAAGTACGGCGAGCTGCGCAAATATGTGCTCGGCGTGATCGCCGATGTGCTGCCCGCCGAGCTGCTCACCGCCAACACCGTCTATCATATCAACCCGACCGGCTGTTTCGAGATCGGCGGCCCCGACGGCGACGCCGGGCTGACCGGCCGCAAGATCATCGTCGACACCTATGGCGGCGCCGCCCCGCACGGCGGCGGCGCGTTCAGTGGCAAGGATCCGACCAAGGTCGACCGTTCGGCCGCCTATATCACCCGCTATCTGGCGAAGAATATCGTCGCTGCGGGGCTCGCGCGCCGCTGCACGATCCAGCTCAGCTACGCGATCGGGGTTGCCGAGCCGCTGTCGATCTATGTCGACCTGCACGGCACCGGCACCGTCGAGGAAAGCCGCATTGAGGCCGCGATCCCGCAGCTGGTGCGGCTGACGCCCAAGGGCATCCGCACCCACCTTGGCCTCAACAAGCCGATCTACAAGCAGACTGCTGCGTACGGCCATTTCGGGCGCACCGCCGAGGGCGACGCCTTCCCGTGGGAACGCACCGACCTGACCGACAAGCTGAAGGCGGCGCTCGCGGCCTGACGACCGGCACCGGGGGCGCTTGCCGCCCCCGCCAAGCGCGGCTAGGGGGCGCGGCATGACTGCGCACAAACCCGGCGATCCGACGACGATCAACCGCCTCTATGGCCGTTCGAAGGGCAAACCCCTGCGCGCGGGGCAGCAGGAGCTGGTCGATAATTTGTTGCCGCAGATTGCGGTGCCGGATGTTGGCGAAGTTTCCGCGCAGCGTGTGTTCGGATCCGAATGTCAGTTGCATTTTGAAATCGGTTTTGGTGGCGGCGAGCATATGGCGGGCCGCGCCGACATGCTGCCCGATCATGGCTTTATCGGCGCCGAGCCGTTCATCAACGGGGTTGCGCAGGCGCTGGTCCATGTCGCGGGGGATCATGGCGCGAAGTTGCCGCTGGGCAATGTCCGCATTCATCATGGCGACGCGCTGGAGGTGTTGCAGCGCATTCCCGACGGCGCGCTGAGCTTTGCCTATCTGCTCCACCCCGACCCCTGGCCCAAGGCGCGCCATGCCAAGCGGCGGATGATGAACGACGGCCCGCTCGACCTGATCGCGGCGAAGCTGAAGCCCGGCGGCGAGTTCCGCTTCGGCACCGACCACCCGATCTATCTGCAACACGCGCTGATGGTCATGCGGCGCCACCGCCACCAGTTCGAATGGCTGGCCAGGGACGCGCAGGATTTCCAGGTCCGCCCCGGCGGCTGGCCCGAAACGCGCTACGAAGCCAAGGCGCGCAGGCTGGGACACGAGGTCTGGTATTTCCGCTGGAGGCGTAAATAGGGATACGATAGAGTGTAATTTTCGGCTTATTTGTAATGGATTATCCGAAAATCGCACGTTGTTGCGCGCTACGGTTTCCGCTACGGTGATTTCACAGTGATTGTAAAATCACGGTTGAGGTGGCACATGGCGACGGGCAGAATCAGCAAAGAAACGGTGGACCGCCTTCAGGCCGGATCCACCGCTTCTTTTCTTTGGGACGATGAGCTCAAAGGCTTCGGCGTGAGAGTTACGACGTCCGGGGCAAAGAGCTACATCTTCCAATACCGGATGGGCGGCCGGGAAGCGAAAACCCAGCGCTACACGATCGGGCGCCACGGTTCGCCTTGGACCGCGGCAACTGCTCGAATGGAGGCGGTGCGGATTTGCACTCTGGTTCGCCAGCGCCGCAATCCGGTTGACTTGGAGAAGCAGCGACGGCGGGAAGCGGCGGAGCTACCATTTGCGGCATACGCCACTCGCTTTGCACAGTTATGCGCTGGTAAGGGATGGCAGACGTTAGTCGAACGCTCGCTTCGACTCCATCTCATTCCAGCGCTCGGCAACAAGGCGCTGCCGCAGATTGTTCGGTCCGACATCGTCATCGCGATGGATGAGATTCCAAAAGAGCAGATTGCAAACCGGCGCAACGTATTCGCGGTTGCGCGCCGGCTCTTTCGTTGGGCGGTCAGTCGTGGCGATATCCAAATCAGCCCGATGGAAGGAATGGAGACGCCCAAAGCGGTCAAGCCGCGAGATCGTTGGCTAAGTGATTCAGAGTTGCCGCGCATATGGAACGCAACCCGTCAAACGCATCCGTGTTTCGGGCCTATTGTCCGACTGCTGATTGCAACCGGCCAACGCCGAGAGGAAGTGTCGGGGCTTACTTGGGCTGAGCTTGATCGCAAGGCGCGGATGTGGACGCTGCCCGGTGAGCGAACTAAGAACGGAGAGCCTAACTACATTCCTCTCAATGATCTCGCGGTGGCGGAGTTCGACAAGATCGCAGGCGGAGAAAGCTGGCCGAAACGCGGACGGACATTCGCAACCTCATCCGGCGCCGCTTTCTCTGGATTCGCCAAAGGCAAGCTCAAGCTCGACAGCCTGATAGAGTGTGACGGCGGCAACCCGATTACCTCTTGGCGCCTGCACGATCTGCGCCGGACCGTCGCAACCGGATTTCAACGGCTGGGCGTCCGGTTCGAGGTTACTGAAGCAATATTGAACCACGTTGGCGCCTCGCGGGCTGGGGTGGCCGGCATCTATCAACGCCATGATTGGAAGCCGGAAAAGATCGAGGCCTTGCGGATGTGGAACGATCATCTCGAGGCGATCTTCTCCGACTAGTCGAGCCAATCCGCATTGCTTCTGCTTCGAGCTCGCAGGCCCTCGGAGATGCAGTGCCTTGGCCGGATCTGGCCGATTTGAGACGGTCAGCTTTGAGGACATTTATAGGTGACAGCAGACTATGGGCCGACACCTCGGAGTTAAACCGCTCTCGTCCGCCAGTTTGCTCATTGCGAAGCGAAGCACCGCCGTCTTGCCGAGCCGGAATCAAAGACTGCCGCAGAAAAACATTATTATCGCGCTTTTTCGGGTTCGCGTAGCAGCGCGCCAAATGAGATGTTGATTGGTCGTGCAACGGACGCGGCGAGCCGACCTCTCCGCCGATCAAAAAACCTGATTACGCGCAGCTACTGCAAAATAGTTGTCTTCTGCCTCGCCGGTGGTCGACGGCGCCCTCCGCAGCTAGCGGGAAAACCCCCGTTCCCGCCATCGGCTAGTCCTGAACTCCCACAGTCTCTCATATTTCCAGGGTCTAGCGGGACGCGGCCACATATGCGGCCCGTTTTGTGCCTATCGTTCCAACGGCAGCCAAACCGAGACGGTCGCACCCTCGCCCTTATCAGACGAGCAAATGAACTCGCCGCCAAGCGACCCAATTCTCGCTCGCATGCTTGCAAGCCCTTTACCATGGTCTTCCGATGTGGACGCATCGAAACCGCAGCCGTCATCGCTAACGAACACCATCACGCCCCATCGGCCGGCGCGTTCTTCTTCCCGGCACCCAAGCGCCAGCGTCTTCGCGCCCGAATGCGAAATGGCGTTGCTCGCCGCTTCCTGAAACACCCGCAGGACGTGCAACGCCGAGCCGGGATCGAGCCAAAGAAGATTGCGGCACGGCTTGACCTCCCAACGGATCGTGATCCCCGCCCGCCGCAGATCGGGTTCGAGCCGGTGGCGGAAATTGGCGAGTAGCAGGACAATGTCTCCGTTGACCGGTTCGAGCGAGTCGACGGTGAGCTTCAAGTCGGAAATGGCTCGCCTCAGCGTGCGGACAGTAGTTCCCGGTTGTCGCTCCCGCTCAGCGATGGCCAGCGCCGTGACCAGATTGGAGCCGATGCCGTCATGCACCTCGCGCATCAAACGTTCGCGTTCTCCCTCTAGAGCGCGCTCTACTTCTAGGATATGGCGGGCTTCCTCGCTCTCGACGAGTTCCCGACGGGCCACTGAAATTCGTTTCTCAAGATCGCGATTGACGTTTTCCAAAGATGAAAAGGCGATCACCGCGCGCCTGCCAAAATAAAGCAGGAACGCGCCGCAAAACACAAATCCGGTGAAGGGCTGCATATAAAAACCCAGCCCATCCCACCAATCGATGCCCTTGAAGCGCCCCATGTCGTGGATATCGCCGACCGTCAGGCCTGCGAGGATCAGCACGGTCAGCCAATGTTCGATCGGGCTCGATCGCCTGAGGCCGATTAGGATCTTTCCACACACCACCAGGTTCACGGCATGGGAAAGGAGATAGAATCCGCCATTGTCGATGGCACCGAGCCAGAACAGAAGCCACAGGCCAATGCCGATCACGGTCGAGCCGATGATGATCTTCCAGCTATGCGGGTCCTTCAGATACAGTAGGCAGAAGCCTAGCGATGCGACCATTGCGGGGTAAATCGCAAAATCAGAGGCGACTGCAAAAAGATGCTCGTTGGGCGGCGATACGGTCGCAAAAAATTGATAATCATTCGCGAACCAGATGACCGACGCAAGCGCCAGAAAGAAATACTCGGGCTCGTTGCGCCTAAATAGCCAAACCAGGAATGCAACCGCCCCCAAGCCCAGCATTGCAAAATTGACCATTCGAACCCCGGAATCTCTCCAGAAATATAGCCATGCATACTGATTTTGGAGTTCGCGCTCGGGTCCGATCGTAATCGGCCCTGCCTGCAGAACATAACGCGTGCCGATGCGTACGACGATCTCGTTACCGGTCTCCCGCAGGACATGGTTGGGAATCGGGACAAGATAGGGCCGATACCATGCCTGCGTCCGCTCATCTGGCCGAGCAAAGTTGCGGAAAATATCCGTCCCGTTGACGAAAATCATCACCTGCTCGCGATTGTCCTGCGTAAGCAGCGCCAGCGCTTCGGACGGCAACGCCGAACGGTCAAACCGCATGCGGAGCCAGACCGCCTGATAGGCCTGCTGTTTCTTTTGCGCGTCGGTCAAGGGCCAGGTGTGGGGAATGGATTGCGGCTTCCATCCCGATTTCGGGATCACCATCCCGGAACCAAAAACAGCCTCCGCTTGCCCAAACGCAATCGTCGAGGTCTGGCGCGCCGGGAGCGGTGACGCTGCGTCGGCGCGTTCAGCAAAACATGCAAATGCGCAAAGCAGCAAAAACAGCCTAATCGCGGTGGATAAGGCCTCTCGTCGATGCTTCGAACAGGGCTTCGGCACGCGAGTTGACCTCCAGCTTGCGGTAGATGTTCTTGACGTGTGTCGCAATTGTCAATGGCGAGAGGTCGAACAGTCCAGCACATTCGGCGTTGGAAAACCCCCGGGCGAGCATGTTCAAGATATCGAGTTCGCGCTCCGAAAGCGCGACATCGCCCTCCTTCGGGGTAGGCTGCATGCGATCGAGCAATTGCCGTGCAATCATGGGACTGATTGGCGAACCTCCTCGCCGAATTTCACGGATTGCATCGCCGCATTCCTCAAGCGGCTGGTCTTTGAGCAGATAGCCATGCGCGCCGGCCCTGATGCTATCGAGCACCTTTCGCTGCTCGGCAAAAAGGGTCATCACCAGCACATCGGCATTGGCGAATTTTTGCGCCGATTTCCGGATCAGGTCGATCCCGCTGCCGTCGGGCAATCCCAGATCGCACAGCAAGACGTCATACCCCCCGGCATCGACGAGCTTGCTTCCGTCCGCAAAGGTCATCGCGATCCCGACAATTTCGATGTCGGCGGCATCGGCAAGCGCGCGCTCTACCCGGTCGATGGAGCCTTGCTCATCTTCGACAATTGCAACGCGGATCATCGTTGAACTCCAAAGGGCATCGCGCAGCGGCGCCCCACTCTGCTTCGCGCCTATTACCCGCAACGGTGCCGTCTGCCCAATACCCTGATCAGGGTAAGACAGCACTCCAATTGCAGGATTATCAAGACGCCCATTGAGACCGTGAGCCGACCATCACGGACCGACATGAACCGGATGGATCTGCAGGAGGAATTTTTCCCCATGAATATCTGGACGATCAAAGGCGCTTTGACCGCCACCAAAACCAAATGGTCGCGCAAGGGGAAAACCTATTTCGCGCGACTGGCATTCCAGAAGACCGACGGCAGCAGCGAAGAGCTGAAGAAGGTCGTCGTCCATGACAGCGTGGCGGCGGAACTTGTCGCAGGCGCAGAGGGGCGTTTCTACCTGTTCAAATCGATGGGCGTGAAGGGCCTGTACGGCGTCCGCTTCGCCGATGGCCGCGAGGTCCATACTTATCCCGGCGACCAAAGTATGATCTTCGCATTCATCGCGATCGTCTGGCTCGCCCTCAACATATTGTACATCAGCACCAGGGACCAGGTTTCGATCCTTGGCCTCATCCTGATGCCGCTCGGCATTTTCGGCTGGTGGTGGTGCCGCAAGGTTCGCCGCGAGATCGAACAGCTTTGGGCAAATGACCCAAGCGAAAACGGGGTCGCACCTGCGCTGACGCCCGCGCCCATCGTTTCAAATTGAACTCGAACAACGGGAGACCGACCATGACAAGCAATATCCGATTCAATATCGCCAAAGGCTCGGTATCGGGCCTTGCGCTGGCCATCGCGGTGGCGGCGTCGCTCGGCTCGGCTCCGGCACTAGCCGAAACCTGCCTGCTCGACCGCAACGGCAATGGCGAGGTCGATCCCGGTACCGACGATGACGGCGGGGCCGATGACGGATCGACCGGCGGCGAGAATAATCTGCGGCTTGCCTGCGGCATCGGCGCAACGGCAACCGGTGACGGCGCCACTGCGGTTGGCCGCGACAGCCAGGCGGCTGGCGAAGATAGTCTGGCCGTGGGCCGCGAGGCGTCGGCCGTCGCCTCCGGCTCGGTGGCCCTGGGTACGTTTAGCAGCGCCGGTAGCGATGTCGGCGATATCAGAGCTGTTGCCGTTGGCTTTGGCGCTATGGCGCAAGATCGAAATGCGATCGCGATCGGGGGAATCGCGCGCGCCAACGATGGCAATAATATTGCTGTCGGGGCCGCCGCGCAGGCCGCGAACACTGCGGTCGGCTCTGCGGCGAGTTCGGGAGTGACCAACGCGGCGACCACGGTCGGGTCCGATTCCAGCGCTCTCGGCTTTGACGCCACGGCATATGGTGCTTTTGCGATTGCCGGGGGAGCCAACAGATTCGATGCGGCGGATCGAACGACCGCCATCGGCGGGCGGACTCAGGCAGTCGCAGAGGGCGCAACCGCACTGGGCCATAGCGCAATTGCCAGCGGCGACACGGCTGTCGCGCTGGGGACAAATTCGCAAGCCACGGAAGAAAACGCTATAGCCCTTGGTGCGACCGCGACTGCAACCGGCGAAGGTTCGCTAGCAGTGGGTGCCTTTTCCGATGCAACCGCCGAGAGAGCAAGTGCCTTTGGAATAGGCGCCTCGGCAAGGGCAACCGACGCACTGGCGATAGGATCATCGGCTACGGCCTTTGGTCAAGAATCAATCGCGATCGGCATTCTTTCCCAAGCCGTCGGAAACGACTCGATGGCGCTTGGAGTCGATACGCTTGCCAATGGGGTACGGAGCACCGCACTCGGCGCTACTGCGCAGGCCAATGGCGATGTTTCGACCGCACTCGGCGCAAATGCCCGCGCAAACGGAAACCGGTCGATTGCCATCGGCACCGACGGCGTCGATGGCGAAACGAGCGAAGGCGCGGTCGCTGACGGTGAAAATTCCGTCGCGATCGGGGCCGATGCCCGATCTGCTGGCTTCAATTCGGTTGCCATTGGCAGCCAGTCGGGCGCATCGCAATTGCTCGGCAGCGCTTATGGTTTCAGCGCACAAGCCATCGGCTTCCAATCGACCAGCATCGGCGCGGCGTCGCTTGCGTCGCAAACCTTTGCCTCGGCCTTGGGCCACCAGGCGCAGGCCACCGCGATCCGCGCGACGGCTTTGGGCAACGCCGCCAATGCCAGCGCTGAGAATTCAGTGGCACTGGGCGCCGGCTCGGTTGCCGCCGAGGCGAACATCGTCTCGGTCGGCAGCGCAGGAAATGAACGGCGGATCGTCAACGTCGCCACCGGCACCACCGGCACCGACGCGGTCAACCTTGACCAGCTCAACGCCGCCATCGCCGGCGCCGGCGGCGGCGGGGCGGTGACCGCCGGGACGGGGGTGGGATCGCTGCAGGGCATTTCGGGCGGCAACGCGGCCAATGGCGACGGCGCGATCGCGCTGGGCCAGGGCCAGACCGCGACCGGCAATGGCGCGGTGGCGATCGGCGATCCGAACAGCGCCGTCGGGACGGGGGCGGTTGCCATCGGTGCCGACAACAGCGCCACCGGCGACGGCGCGGTGGCGATCGGCAACCTCAGCATCGCCAATGGCGCGGGCAATGTCGCGCTGGGCAATGGGGCACAGGCCAATGCCGCGAACAGCGTCGCGCTCGGCGGCGGCTCGATCGCCGATCAGGCGAACACGGTGGCGGTCGGGGCGGTCGGGTCCGAACGGCGGGTCACAAATGTCGCAAACGGCATTGGCGCCACAGATGCCGTCAACCGATCTCAACTCGATGGTGTCGCTGCTGCCGCAATGACGGCGCAGGGCAGCGCCGATCTCGCGTTGGCCAACTCGGCGACCGCGCTGGGCAATTCCACCACGGCGCTGGCCAACGCGGCCGCCGCGCAATCGACCGCAGACACTGCCCGATCCGAAGCGGCAACGGCGCTGACTACCGCTAATTCCGCGATAACGACAGCCACCGGTGCTGCGGCAAACGCCAGCACTGCGCTCGCTCAGAATGCCGCGCAAGACACGCAGATCGCCGCCATTGAGGATGTCAATTCGACCCAGACCGCTCAGATTGCGGATGTCCAGACCGTCAATACGGCGCAGAATACGCGATTGTCCTCGCTGGAACTAATGAGCTCTGCGGCCATTCCGGGTCTGCAAGCACTGACTGCAACCCACAGCGCCCAGATCGGCGATCTCTATGCGATTACCGACCGTGACCGCCGCGATGCGCAGCGGGGCACAGCGACAGCGGTAGCGCTGGTCCCGGCCCCCATGCCGTCAGAACCAGGCAAGACCAGCTATACGTTCAACCTCGCAACTTTCCGGGGAGAACAGGCGCTAGGCGCATCGGTTGCCCACCGCTTCACCACGGAAAATCCCTTTGCGTTCACGGTCGGTGTTTCGCATGCGGGAAGCAAGAACACGGCTGTCCGGGTAGGCGTTGCAGGCGAATTCTGATAGGCTGTTCGACCGAACGCTCTGCCAAGCACCCGATGAATTCAAAGTCTGAGTGGCATTCCAATTTGGAGGACTGTTCTCTGCGTGCCGGTTGTCGGCGCGCTTTGTATACGCGGGTCACGCACGGTGCCCGCTCTGCGGTCCAACCTGGCCGGTAGGAGAAGTTCAGCATTTGGACGAAAAATGTGAAAAGCGGACGTCACTAAGCCTGGGTTGACATTCCCCCAAGCCCATCAGGAGTTGACGCTGTGGACTGGGCCAAGCTTGAGCTAGCGCCTATGGCGTAATTGCCTCAGAAGCCGCGCTTCCTTTGTCCTGACAAGCTTGCTAGCCTCGAACTCATGGTTCGCCCAATCAACATCGCTGATTATGACGCGGTGGTTTCGGATATCTATGAGGCCGCGTTGTCCCCGGCACGTTGGGATGTCGCGCTGACCAATCTGGTCGGGCGGTTCGGGCGCGATCATTGGGATGTCGCGATGCTGGTCTGGGAGCGGCTGCAGCCGCCCGCCGGCCGCTTCATTGGCGCGAGCGGCGTCCATGAAATGGCGCGCACGGGCTATGTCCATATGTTTGCGGGGCGCAACGAATGGAGCATTCGCGGGCATGACCTGCCGATCGGCACGGTCCTGCATTCGGACGAGATGCTGACCCGCGATGAACTGCGTGCGGGGGCATTTTACCAGCAATATCTGGCCAATTATAATATGGAGGTCGCGATCGTCGCATCGCTCGACCGGCATGGCGACGATCATCTGGGGCTGTGCCTGCCGGGCCCCGACAACGGTCCGGTCGACCGGTTGCAACAGGCGGTCAAACTGCTGTTGCCGCATATCCAGCGCTCGGCGCGCATCGCGCGGCGGATCGGAGAGGCCGAACTGGCGGCGTCGCAAGCGCGCGCAGTACTCGATCGCGCGCCCTCGGCGATCCTGATGTGCGACGGTTCGATGCGACTGACCTATGCCAATCCGCACGGCGAGGCGTTGCTGCGCGACGGCTATGTCTGGGTGCAGGCGGGGCGGCTCGCGATACCGTCGCGGCGCCAGACGGCGGTGCTGAAATCGTTGTTCGATCCGGGGTCGGCGATCCGCTGTGCGACGCTCTATTTCGAACCCGACGACGCCCCGGCGGTCACCGCGATGGCGATGCGCCTCGACACCCCGGCGTCGGGCGGGATCAGTGACGATTTCGGCGGAGCGCAGGTGATGATCGTCGCCGGGGTCAACCATCGCGCCTCGTTCGCCAATGTCGAACAATTGCGCGAGTGGTTCGCACTGACCCCGACCGAGGCGCGGCTCGCCGCGACGCTCGCCGAGGGCGGCAGCCTCGACGATTTTTCTAGGTCGCGCGGCGTTTCGGTCAACGCCAGCCGCTTTCTGCTGCGCGGCGTCTTTGCCAAGACCGCGACCAGCCGTCAGGCGCAGCTCGTCGCCAAATTGCGCTCGACCCCGATCCAGTGGCAGGGCGGCGACAGCATTGAAGGTCTTCCCCGCCCGATTGACTGAATACTATCCATACGGATAGCGCACGCCGCGTCCGCTTCAGGCACATCCCCGGTCGATCCATATCGGGGAAGGGCCATGACCTTGCGCGCTGTTCGAACCGTTGTTTGTACCATCCTGTTTTCGGCATCGCTTGCGCCGTCGGCCCATACGCGGACGCCCCCGGTGGCGACGCCCCCCGCGGTCGTGGAGCCGGTTATGGCCCAACCCGGAACCTATCGGTTGAAAAACAATCGAGGCTGCCTGCGTATTTCTGAGGAAGGGGGTTTTGTCTTTCTGCTGCCTGAATGTGCTGCAGACGATCCAATATTCTCCGTCATCCGCGATACCGCGACGCATTTCACCATGCGCGGCAGGGTTGTCGAAGGCCAAAGCTATTGCTCCACCGGTGGCAAGAATGTTCCCGTGGGTGCGCCGCGGCTCGATTATGCCGCCTGCAAGGTGATCGATACTTTGCCAGCCGGGGCCACAAAAAAGCCGAGCATCCCCACGCAGCAATTCCGTGTTGAGGAAATCGGATCAAGGCCTGGTTGGTACCAGATCGTCTCGGATGCCTATGGCAAATCCAGATGCTGGGATGTGGCCAATCCCGAGATGTCGGACGTCTACCTGAAGCCCTGCACCAACATTGCCGCACAGCAATTCCAGCTTCTCCCCGCTACCCGCTGACCAACCGGAGACCCGTCATGTTCCCTCGCCTTCGCACCATCGCCCTGACCACCGTGGCGTTAGCCGGATCGGCTACGCTCTATGCGCAGGCCGTCCCCGTGGCGCAGCCGGTTGCGCAACCGGCTGCGGCGGAGACGCCACGCGCGCTGAGCCCCGTGAACCCCGACCTTTCCCCCGAGCAACGCAAAAACCTGTACGGACCGGGCGGGCTTCGCCCCGGAATATACCAGATTCGCAACGCTTTCGGGACGCGCTGCGCCTATATCGAGAGCGGCACGGGGGTGTTCGAACAGGATTTTATCGCCGCGGGCGATTGCGATCCGCGCGACGAGACGTTCTTCTATATCCTGCCGCATCCCGCCGGCGGCTTCACCATTCGCAGCAGCATCGTTCCGCAAAAGGGCCATGTCTCGGGCGATACCACCGGCCAACTGCCGCATTGCATTTCGGTGGCGCGCGAGGTGATGTTTGGCCCCGCGCGCGCCGACTATCGCGGGTGCAGTGTTGACCGGCAGCGGACAAGTGTCGGCGCCGAAGACCAGCGGTTCGGGCTGAGGCCTTGGGCCGGCCAGAAAAGCTGGTACACGATCAGTTCGGTGATCGGTGAAGAGGTGCGATGCCTCGATCTGCGCAACGCATCGCTGAACGGGCTTGTCGATGCCGTTTTCCTGTCGTGCGCCGACCGCAACTTTGCCGACGGGCAGCAGCGGTTTGAATTCGTCCCGATCGGTAAAAGCTGGCCCGCCGATCTGGAACGCGATCTGTTGTATCGCCAGGGGTGGTCGATCACGGTCGATGGCATCCGGCGCAGCGTCGCCGTCGCGGGGATAGACATACCGGGCGGCGACTATGACAGCGTTTCGACCGGGAACGACAAGGGCGTCGGGTGCATGCGCAAATGCGTCAAGGGTGACATTTGCCGGGCGTGGACATGGACGGCGGCGGATTTTGGCGCCGGCACCCCGACGCCGATGTGCTGGACCAAGAGCCGCATCGGGACACCGGTCAACGCCGGCCCCGCCAATGCGACCAAGATAGTCAGCGGGATCGTCCGGCCTGACGCCGATATGACGGGAGGATAAGATGATGATGCTGCGGACAAAAATCGCGCTGGCGCTGGGCATTGCCGCGACAACCTCGGTCGGCTTGCTGGCGCACGGCGACGACATTTTCCTTGGCCCAAATGTGTGGACCGACCCGGCCCCCGCCACCTATCAGCTGCAGTTCAGGGGCACGAATTTATGCCTCGGGCGCAGCGGGCCCCGGTTACGCACCCAACAGCCGTTCCTTGTCGTTGAACGCTGCAACCCCGATGTCCTGGGGCAAAATCTGGAATTTGCGCCGCATAAGGCGGCGGCGCCCGCCTTTACCTTGACCAGCCCTGTGCGCTGGCGCGTCACCACCATGGGCAGCTGTGCGACCTTTGCTCGCAACGTCGTTTTCGGCGCGCCCGCCGTCGATATGCTTCATTGCGATGTACCGCCGGCCGGGACCAATCCGGCACTCACCGGCGGCAACGATCAGAGCTGGATATTGAAGGCAGCTGGCGGCGACGCGGTCCGCATCGCCAACGCCGATGACCGATGCTGGACCGCGCAAAATTCCAGCATCGCCGAAGGCACGCAGATGGTCATGGAACAATGTAACGGCGGCGCCGCGCAAACGTTCGTTCTGAAACGTCAATCGGGCCTTTTCGAGGGGACAGAAGCGGCTCGAGCATTTGGCTGGATGCCCATCAATTTCGTCCCCGACGGCTTCAATAATTCTATTCCGGACAGGTTCCGGACCTTGCGCAATCTTGACTTGGCAGGCCGCGACTATGCGCCGGAGACTATTGCGACTCCGAATGATCAGGGCGCCGCCTGTGCCGCGCGCTGTGCCCGCGACAATCGCTGCCGCGCCTTTACCTGGGTCGATCCTCGGCTCGGCGGGGGCCAGGCCAGATGTTTCGTCAAGGATGGCATCCCCGAACCGGCGAGCAACCCGCTAACGATGTCGGGCATCGTCCGGCCGCGATAACGCCGCTGGGAAGTCCGACCCGTCGCCGCCGTGGGTCGTCCGCGCAAGGACCGTTCGGCAATCACATCAGGCGCTATCCATATGTGTAGCGCGCCGCGATTCGGCATCGGGCAGGTCTCTGGTCATCGATCAACCGGAGACCGTTCATGACCCATCGCTTCTTGAAACTATCGTCGATTTCGGCCGCGGCCCTGCTGGCGGCGTTCGCCAGCCCGGCTTGGGCGGACCCGACGCCCGAATGCAATGTCAATCCGGGCGGGGTGGACTCGACCGAATGCGGTGTCGACGCCTCAGCACCCGCGCTGGGGGCAACCGCGACCGGCACCGACAGCCAGGCCACCGGCAATTATTCCACGGCCGGCGGGTTCGATGCACGGGCCACCGGAACCGTCTCGACCGCGATAGGGGCAAGCGCGCGTGCAACCGCTGACGCGTCCACCGCCGCCGGAGCGAACTCCCGGGCGACGGGCGTCGCATCGACAGCCTTGGGCTATATGAATGTTGCAACGGGCGAAAACGCACTGGCAACCGGAAGCTATAGCCGCGCCGACGGGCTTAGCGCGATCGCTTCGGGCTATTTCAGCAGTGCGGGCGGCGAACGCGCTATCGCATCGGGGGCGCTGAGCACGGCATCGGGCGCGTCGGCAGTCGCGATCGGCGATGCCGCGCAGGCCACCAACATCAATAGCGTCGCGATCGGTACCGGCAGTGCGGCGACAGGCCAGGCGGCGATTGCCGTCGGCATAGCCAGTCAGGCATCGGAGTTCAGCGCCATCGCCGTCGGCAACAATGCCCAGGCCTTGGGGCAAGGCAGCACTGTGCTGGGCGGCGGCAGCTTCTCCACCGGGGTTTTCGGAACCGCGGTCGGGTCGTCGAATGGCTCGACGGGCGACCGGTCATTTGCCGGCGGGGTTTCGAGCACCGCTGCGGGGCTGTCGTCGGTCGCGGTCGGCGACAATGCCAATGCCGCTACCGCCAATGCGGTCGCGATCGGCAATGGCGCGACCGCCAATGGCGGCGCGGCGGTCTCGATCGGCCTTGCCAACACGGCCTCGGGAAATGGCGCCGTGGCGATCGGTGATCCGAATGTCGCGACCGGCACCGGCGCGGTGGCCATCGGCGCCGACAACACTGCGACCGGCGACGGCGCGATCGCGCTGGGCAACCTCAGCATCGCCAATGGCCAATCGGCGATTGCACTGGGTAATGGCGCCAACGCCGCGCTGGTCGGCAATATTGCATTGGGCGAAAATGCGGCTGCCACCGGCGAGCAGGCGGTGGCGGTTGGGCAAAACAGCACGGCCTCGGCTTTTTTTTCCACGGCCAACGGGTTTAATAGCCAAGCCACCGCCAATGCCTCGACCGCAACGGGCGGAGGCAGCCGTGCGACAGGAACCGGATCAACGGCCACCGGAACGGGCAGTCAAGCGACTGGCCTCCGTGCGGTGGCCACAGGTGCTGGCAGTGTTGCATCAGGCGATGGCGCGACCGCCGTCGGCGGGATCAGCCGTGCCATGGGCTTGGGGGCGACCGCGATAGGCCATTCCAGCATTGCGACCGGCGACCGCTCAATCGCAGCGGGGCTGAACAGCTCCGCTGCGGGGGCTTCATCGGTGGCACTGGGCGATACCGCCAATGCCGTCACCGCCAATGCGGTCGCGATCGGCAATGGCGCGAATGCCACCGGCGCGAACAGCGTCGCGCTGGGCGCCGGCTCTGTCGCCGATCAGGCGAACACGATATCGGTTGGCGCAGCGGGGGCCGAACGGCGGGTCACAAATCTTGCGGCGGGCGCTGCGGCGACGGATGCGGTCAACAAGGCGCAGCTCGATGCCGAGGCCGCGACGCGCGCCGCAGCCGACACGCTATTGCAGTCGAATATCGACGCCGAGGCGGCAACCCGGGCCGCAGCGGTGAGCGCGGTGCAGACAAACCTCGATAGCGAAGCCGCGACACGTGGCGCCGCCGATACGGTGCTGCAATCCAGCATCGCCGACGAGGCGGCAACGCGCGGCGCGATGGACGTCCAGCTGGGCGCCGCAATCAGCGCCGAGACGATGACACGCCAGCAGGTCGATCTGCAATTGTCGCAGCGGCTGGCGGTTCAGGAGACCGCGACGACCAGCCTGACCTTGGGGCTGTCGAACGAAATGCAGGCGCGTATCGCTGCTGACAATGCGCTGTCTGCACGGCTCGATAATTTCGCGTCGCGGCTCGAAGCGATCGACACCAGGATCGACTTTCTGGAAAGCCGGATTGCCAGCTCGACCGCGGTCGCCTCGGCGCTCAGCGGCAATGCGTTCCTGCCCGACATGAAGTTCAACCTGACCGTGAATATCGCGACATACGACGGCGCGCAGGCGGGATCGTTGCAGATGGGGGCGCTGCTCTCGCCCAATGTCGCGCTCAATATCGGGGTCGCGACGGGGTTCAACAAGCGCGGCAAGACCGCAGTGCGTGCCGGGGTGACGGTGGGTTGGTAAGGCCAAGGGAAGAATATGAGCGGGGCCTCTACCCAAAACCGTTCCGATGAGATCTTCTCTTCAAAGCACGTTGGGTTGGCCTCTCCGGTCGGTGCCAAGCGAAATTACCGAGGGCAGCTTCACTTGGCACCGCGCCCGTCAGCCTTGCTCCAAGACGATAGATCCCGCCTCGCTGCGCTTGAGGTCAGGATCAATAGGATCTCCCAGCTTGCGAGAGCGATAATGACTTTCGTCAGATCGGAAATGTGGCCCGCGTTCCCGGTGATCGGCGTTACCGCACCTGGCCGGCTGCGGACGGTCAACTTGCGGCAGCCGAAGTGTGAAAGCTGCCGTTCTGCCAGCCGAAACGATGGGCGATTGACAAAATTTCCTGCTCGGTTCATCGTCATTTTTGCACAGTTCACCCCTCTAAGGGCAAGGCCAATGTTCCGGATCTGCCTGTCTGTTTCTCTGCTTTGTCTGACGGGCAGCCTTGCCAACCCGGCCCGGGCGAGCGGCTGCTGCTTCGAAGGCAAGCGATGGACAATCGCCCAGAGCAGCGATCACGGTTACAGCAATTCTGTCGTGCTGGCGCCCGGTAACGATACACGGGTGAACTTGCTCTTGCTGATGGCCGACCGGAACCGGGCGTCCGGATTGTCTGTGATTTCCAAGGAGGAGCAAGCAAAGCGCGGAGATGGTTATTTCGACTATCCTTCCACAAACGAGTCCCGGCTGTTCAGATGGAGGTTCTTCCGGGCGCGTCTTGCAGCGCCAGTCGGAAGCGCCCCCCCCGCCGCCAGACGTCGAGCCCGACGCTTGCAACAGCACCGCGATTGGCACCTTTCAAGCTGGCGTCTCGGCAGCGCGAGGGGTTGGTACGGCGGAGAAAGCCAGGCTCGTCGCCTTTCGGCAGAGCATGGAACAGGCTTGCTCCGCGCATGGAGCCTTGTCGGCCGTAGCGATCAGGAGCGTCGGATTTTCGAAAGCCGCCCAGCCATTTGCCGCTTATGCCGAGGCGGCGCAGGCCTTTAACAAGGGCGACGATGCCGGTTCGATCATCCGCTTCGCGCAGTTGTACGAGGCAGAGGATCCCTGGGTCAGAGAGACGGCCACCTATATGCTCGCGCGCGGACTGCTGAGATTGGCGGGCGAAGGTGCCGTTGACGAATATGGCTCGGTGCGCCCGGCGGACAAGAAACTTGCCGACCGCTTCGATCGCGCTGAACGCGCAATGCGCCTCTATTTGCGCCGATATCCTGAGGGACGATATGCCACCTCCATGCGCGGTCTGTTCCGTCGGCTGTATTGGTTGAAGGGCGACCAAGCCGCGCTTGCGGCCGAATATCGGGCCCTGTTCGCCCTGCGCGATCCGGCAAAGCGGGGGTTGTCGGATGTCGAACTGGCCGAAGAAATCGACAACAAACTGCTGGGCCGCTATCCGTTCACGCTGAAGCCAGCCGACGTCAATGACCCGGTCCTTCTGGCGGTACTCGATCTCGGGAACATGCGCACGCCCGGCTACGCCGAAAGCGACCCCGTCGGGGCGCCGCGGGCCAGTGCAATTGACCGTGCCGAGATTGAGGCACAACGCCCGCTTTTTGCCGACGAACCGGCCTTGTTTGATTTTCTGCTGGCAAGCTATGCCTTCCATATCGACCGGCGACCCGCCGAGGTTTTGACCCTCATCCCCGACGCGGCGCGGCAGGAGCGGTTCAGCTATCTGGAGTTTAGCCGGCAGATGTTACGCGGGCGCGCGCTGGACGCGACCAAAGACCCGAATGCGCGCGCCTTCTGGCGCGATATGGTGAGCGGAGCGAAGCAGCCCTATCAGCAGGAAGCGCTGCAGATAGCGATCGCGATGTCGGCAGAGCGGCGCGGCGATGTCCCATCGCTCTTCGCGGCAGACTCGCCGGTGCGCGATCCTTTCGTGCGCAAGATGATCCTCGCCTATGTCGCCGGACCCGACCTGCTCCGCCGTCAAGCGTCGAACAGTCGCCTGCCCTTCGAAGAACGGGAATTTGCGCTGTTCACCTTGCTCTACAAGGATCTGGCGCAGGCACGTCATCAGGCGTTCTTGTCGGATGTCCGGCTGATCACGCCGGATATGGGGCGCGGAGACAAGGTCGATTTTAGCGAGCTCGAACGCGATTCGTTGCGCACGCGACTGCCCGCGCTGGAGGCGTTCAGAAAACCCTATGGGCTTTTCGCCTGCCCGCCTTTGCCGGAAACGGTGCGCAAGCTGGCCACATCACCCCGCTTTGCGGCGGGGCAGCTTTGTGTCGCAGAATTTATGCGCGTCCATTCGCTTTTCGATTTTCTTCTCGACACCCCAATGCCGAAGGATGAGCTGGGCGCCGGACCATCGCAATTTCCGGGCGCGCCCTATTCCCGGTTGGAAGTCTATAAGGCGGTGATCGCCAACCCCGCCGCAACCGCGAATGACAAGGCATATGCGCTGCACCGGGCGGTGATCTGCTATGACAATGGCAGCAATGACTGTGGCGGCGTCGAGGTTGGACCGTCCCAGCGTGCGGCCTGGTTCCGCCGGTTGAAACGGGACTATCCGGCGACGCGCTGGGCCAAAATGGCCCATACTTATTGGTAAGGACGCGGGGTCTCGGGCTCGTGCTGGCGCTTCTGCTCGCCGTGAGCGGCTGCAAGGCGCCGACGGAAGGACCCGTGCGCGCCGAGAATTATGACAGTTTCTGGCTGTGGGCAGGGGTGAAGTCGCAGCCAGTGCTGGCCGAAGCGCGCAGCCTCTATATCCTTGCGGGCGAAGTCACCGTTCACAAGCCGGTGCATTTTTCTTCACGGCTTGCCGGACCGCCGCGTGTGAAGGGCGCCGAACTCTGGATGGTCGTGCGCGTGGAAACATTGGCCTGGCCGGCCGGAATCGAAGAGGAGATCGTCACGCAGCTGGAAAAATGGCGCATGGCGGGCAATCGCGTTGCAGGCGTCCAGATCGATTTCGACGCGCGCACGCAACATCTGGAGGCTTATGCAGCCTTTCTCTCCCGGCTGCGCCGCCGCCTGCCGTCTTACGCCAAATTGGGCATCACTGGCCTGCTCGACTGGAGCGCCAATGGTGACCCGAACGGGCTGAGACAACTAGCTGGCACGGTAGATGAGGTCGCGATCCAGACTTACCAGGGGCGCAAGACCATCCTCGGCTATCCCGCCTATTTTGCGAAGCTCGACGACTTTCCGATCCCTTTCCGGGTCGGGCTCGTACAAGGCGGCGAATGGACAGAACCGGGCGACCTGACCCGTAATCCCCACTTTCGGGGCTATACCGTCTTCCTCGTCAATCCGACTTCGCGGGATCTGCGGCACTGATGGCCGTGGCTGGGTGGACGATACACGCTTAGGCTGTTCGCTTCGTTTTGGCCGCTAGCGGACTGGCAACTTTTTGCGACCGAACAAAGAAAGCGGACGTTCCATGACACTTCAGAGCGCTCGCTCTAAGCATGTTCAGATTTTTGCGTTAGACTTCGATGCCTTCCGCCAATGTCAGCGCATCCCCGCAGCTTGATGATCCCGCGCACAGGCATGGCGTAGGTAGATTCACTGACAGCCGCGTGGCCCCGTTGCCCTTATCGTGCTCCCACCGCAGAAGTTGAGGAGAACGAGGTGACGATGTTCGTAGCGACGAGGCCAAATCGGGAAGGCTTCGGCAGTCTGTTCTGGACACTCGGGATGAGCATCGGCGCGGCTGCGGTGCTCCTGTTTCTCTTGTTTTCACCCCGGCCATTTATTGCAACCATTGCCACTATCCTCTGGCTGGTCGCGCTGATGGGGACCGCGGCGTTTGTTCAGTTCGGACTAGTCGACCGCGCGCGCACGCGGGCGGAGCGGGCTGCGTGGAGGGCGGCGGCCGCGCCCTATCTCGTCGGAGCCGCGATCCTCATTGCCGACCCCCTGCTCGGTAACGGCCGACTGGCCTCGGCGCTTGCCGCCGGTCTGGGCATTTCGGGCTTAGCCCGGTTGTCGGTAGCCTTGGGAAGCGATCGCGCTGGCCGGAGATGGATCTATGTGTCGGGTTCGATTACGATTGCGGTCGCGATGCTGATCGCCTTCGGTTGGCCCTTTTCGCTAGTGACACCGATAATCAAAGCGCTTGCGCTGGACCTGCTCGTCCTCGGCGTCATGCTCATATTATCGCAGGCAGGAGGCAAGTATGATGGAATGGCTCGACAGCGCTGACGATGTGATTGCCCTCAAAATGGCGAACAAGATCGCGGGAAGCGATCTCGAGACAATCATGGACCGTCTGGATAAAGCGATGGCGCACCACGACAAGGTCCATGTCTTTGTCGAGACCCAATCGATTGACGGAATCCAGATTTCGGGGCTTGGGTCCTATGTGTCGCGGGCAATCCCCTTGTTCGGGAAGCTCGGCCGGTTCGGCCGGGTTGCCGTCGTGGCCGATCAAGCTTGGCTACGGACTGGTACCCGCATCGAGAGCGCGCTCCTGCCGCTCATCAACTACCGCACCTACAAGCCTGAGCAACGCGGCGAGGCGTTCGCGTGGGTCACCAGTGCCGGGCCAGCAAGGGACGCCTGACAATCGCCGTCATCAGGCCGGCGAACCAAGCAATCGGCAATATTAAGCCTTTTAGCTTGAATTCATTCCGCGGCATCGGAGACCATTATCACGAGTTGCGACGCGATATCGCGCGCTGTGCGCGCTGCCCCCATCAATGTGGCCGAGCCTGGACCAGTCCAGTCTCCGTAGCCCGCTAACAGAAGCCGCGGTTCCCTGACCGAGCGCTGGCGCTCAACAAGCACCTGGCCATTGGTTTCGACAACATCGAGCGGACGCAGAAAGTCCAGCGCCGGCTGAAAGCCGGTGCACCATATCACGCCGTCGATTGCCGTTGCAGACCCGTCGGGCCAGACGACCCCTGTCGGCGTCATGCGCATGAATGGCCTCACCGACACCAGATCTCCGCGATCGCGCGCAGCCTTTACCGGCGGCACCATAACGATATCGCCGATCCCTCCGACGGGTGTGTCTCCCGCCCCGGCCATCATTCGCGCGACGGCCCTTTCGAACAAGACGCGGCCATCGACGTCGTCGGGAAGGAACCGAGGGTCTTGTGTGGTGACCCAAAGCGCTCGCGCGACGGACGCAATCTCCGCCATGATCTGCGCGCCGCTGTTTCCGCCGCCGACGACGAGAATGGTCTGCCCGACATAATCGTCCGGCGAGGCGTAATTCGCCGAATGGAGCTGAACGCCCTGGAAGAGCTGCCGCCCGGGGATTTCAGGGATATGGGGTCGCGACCACGTGCCGGTGGCGCACACGACGACCTTCCCTGCGAGACGCTCCTCATTGGCAATCACTTCGAGGCAATTTTCTCCCCGATAGACTTTCGTCACCCTGACCGGCCGCCGGACAGGCAGTTGATAGCGGTCTTCGTAGCGGGCGAGATAATCAACGACATCGCCGCGCGTCGGATACCCATCATGGTTCGGTGGCGGCATGAGCCAACCCGGCAGCGAACTATAGCCGGCTGGCGAAAAGAGCCGCAAGGAATCCCACCCGTGGCGCCAAGCACCGCCGGGACCATCCTCCGCATCGAGAATTATGAAATGCGCTCCGGCTCGTTGCAGATAATAGCCCAAAGACAGCCCCATCTGGCCGCCGCCGATAATGATAATGTCGTGTGTTTTGCCGCGATCCTCAATGTCCGGCTTCACGACCGAGCCCCTAAGTCTGAGGACGCGATGGCAGCGGCAGCATAGAGCCTGTCGATATCAACAGGATGACACAGGTCCGTTCCCGGCGTCAGAACGGCAGCTGCGCCAGCCGCGATGCCATAGCGAAAAGCATCGAGGACGGGGCGGTCGCACGCGATGGCAAAAACCATCGCGGCGACGAAACTGTCCCCTGCTCCGACAGCACTCTTGGCATCAACTGCGATCGCCGGGAGACGCACCACCCCGGCGGAACTGGCAAGCAGCGCTCCATCATGGCCCATCGTCACAGCGACATGTTTGGCCAGCCCACGCTCGACGATCGCGGCTGCCGCCTTGGCGATCTCAGCGGGGCTTTCAAGCGGATGCCCGACGGCGTCCTGAAGCTCTCCAAGGCTTGGCTTGACCAAGTACAGCCCGCCATTTGCCAAACCGGATCGCAGAGCCGCGCCGGAACTGTCCAGGATGAGCTTGGTGCCGCGCTGCGCGGCTATGGCCTGAACTCGACTGTAAAAATCCTCGGGCACCCCGTCGGGCAAAGAACCGCTCAAGACAAGATAGTCGCAGTCGATGGTGCCGATTGCAGCCACGCAGGCCCGCCACTCTGCTTCCGAAACGGTCGGCCCTCGCGGAACGAACCGATATTCCTTGCCGCTTTCTCGCTCGTATATCGCCGAGCTGACACGCGTATGGTCTTTGATTGCGATGCGTGTGCGGACGATCTGGTGCAGGTCCAACAGGGCGTCCAGCGCAGCACCTGTCGCGCCGCCAGCGAGATAATAGGCCCTCGCGGTGCCGCCCAGGCGGCTGATTACCCGCGACACGTTAATGCCGCCACCACCAGGCTCGTAGCGCTCGCCATGGGAACGAACCTTGTGCGTATGGAACACCCGGTCAACGTCGTAGGCGGTGTCGAGGGCCGGGTTCATTGTCAGGGTGGCGATGCTTTTCATAGCCGAGGCTACCACAGGGGCATGGCCCAAACCCTAGGTAGTTCCCCGGAGCTGCGGGTACACACCCCTGTTTGCGGGTGCTCACACTACCGTTAGCTCCCGGCCAACGAGGTGACACGAATGATGCTCGTTGCTGGAGCCAGTAACCCTCCGTTTAGCTGCGACCCAGCGAAAGCGAGTCGCGGACGGATCAAGAGACGGCCATGAAAGATTTGCTGGCCTCAAGCCCTACCACAAGTACGACTCTTGTGATTGACTGTGGATGCTCGGGTCAGTGGTTCTACGTATAGTGGCGTAGTTGTTTTCAATCGATAAGCAGACGCAACGCTTTGGCGCTCCAGACGAAAGACAAGCTCCGCAAGTCGGTTCCGCAGATCACCGACATTGCGGCGCAACGTCATTCGGGGACCGTACCACGTCATCGAAAACGGAGCTCATCATGTCCCGCCGCCACTTTGATACCGCAGTCGCGACAATTGAGGCCGTGCATTCGGATTCGAGCACAGCGCCGGTGGTGAAGAGCTTTTTCGACGAGCCCACCAACACCGTGAGCTACGTCGTTCATGACCCCGCTACGCGCGAGGCCGCGATCATTGACAGTGTTCTCGACTTCGACGCTGCCGCCGGACGCACCTCGGTCGCGTCAGCCGATGCCATTATCACTTATGTCGCTGCCGAAAATCTTTCGATCACATGGTTGCTGGAAACTCACGCCCATGCGGACCATCTGTCTGCCGCGCCCTATCTGAAAGGAAAGGTCGGCGGTGTTCTCGCGATAGGGCGCGAGATTATTCAGGTGCAGAATGTCTTCGGCAAGATTTTCAACGAAGGCACCGAGTTCGCGCGCGATGGCTCGGGATTCGACCATCTGTTCGAAGATGGCGATCGCTTCAAAATCGGCACCATCGACGCCGCAGTGCTGCACGTGCCGGGCCACACACCCGCCGATCTGGCCTATGTCATCGGTGACGCTGTGTTCACTGGCGATACGCTGTTCATGCCCGACTATGGCACCGCGCGCACCGATTTTCCCGGCGGAGATTCGCGGCAGCTTTTCCGGTCGATCCGCCGCTTGATGGCGCTCCCCGAGCACACCCGCCTTTTTCACTGCCATGATTACAAGGCCGCGGGCCGGGACAGCTTCGCTTGGGAAACGACCGTGGGGGCGCAGCGCACCAGCAATGTGCATGTCCATGAAGGCGTCAGCGAAGATGATTTCGTCGAGATGCGCGATGCGCGCGATGCGACGCTGTCGATGCCCAAGCTCATCCTGCCCTCGATCCAGGTCAATATGCGCGGCGGACACCTGCCTGAACCCGAATCCAACGGAACGCGCTTCCTGAAAATCCCGCTGAACGTCCTGTGATGGATCAATTGCTCACCAACGCACTGCCCGTCCAGGGTCTGATCGGCGGCGTGATGATCGGCCTTGCGGCAGCGACCATGCTGCTCGGGCTGGGTCGGATCGCAGGCGTGAGCGGACTTGCGGCGCGCGCGACCGGCCTCGCGCCCGATGGCGCACCGCGCCGCTTGGCGATCGCCTTCATTGTGGGCCTCCCGCTCGGCGCTGCACTGATTGCGAGTGTTGCCGGTTCTGTCGAAGCGCGTTTTCCGCCAAGCATCCCCATTTTGGTCGTCGGCGGCCTCCTGGTCGGCTTCGGGACGCGGCTCGGCAGCGGATGTACAAGCGGCCATGGCGTCTGCGGCATATCGCGGCTATCGAAACGCTCCCTCATCGCGACAGCTACGTTCATGGCAGCAGGCTTTGCCACCGTCGCGGCCATGAACTTGACGGGCATCGGCCAATGAAACGCCAGATGCTCATCGCACTAGTTGCAGGCGCCTTGTTTGGGGCCGGGCTTGCCCTTTCCGGCATGGCCGATCCGCAGCGGGTGCGCGGCTTTCTCGATCTGTTCGGGGCATGGGATCCCACTCTCGCGTTCGTGATGGCAGGCGCCATTGCGCCCATGGCCATCGCGTGGCGCCTCCACAACCGCATGATCGCGCCCCTCGCTGCACCGGTGTTCTCACTGCCGACCAACCAGGACCTCGATCCCCGGCTGATCGGCGGCGCGGTGCTGTTCGGGATCGGTTGGGGCATCGCCGGCCTCTGTCCTGGACCCGCCATTGCCGACCTCGCCATCGCCCCCGTTCCCGCCGCGACCTTTGTCGCTGCGATGCTCGGGGGAATGATCCTGCACCGCCTGCTGCCTGCCATTCCGGCAAAGCCATCCAATCTGGAGAAACACAATGTCTGATACCCCCACCACCGTCGGCCTGCCGCGCCTGAACGAACCGGCGCCGGCCTTCACGGCCAAAACCACGCAGGGCGATCGCTCGCTTGCCGACTATAAGGGCAAGTGGCTCGTGCTGTTCTCGCACCCGTCCGATTTCACGCCCGTCTGCACAACCGAGTTCATCGGGTTCGCGGGCGTTGCCGCCGAGCTGAAAGCGATGAATTGCGAGCTGCTGGGGCTGTCGATCGACAGCATCTTCTCGCACATCGCCTGGACGCGGAACATCGCCGAGAAGTTCGGCGTCGAAATCCCCTTCCCGATTATCGAAGACCTGAAGATGGAGGTCGCCCGGGCCTATGGCATGATCCACGAAGGCGCGAGCGACACCTCGGCGGTGCGCGCGACGTTCGTGATCGATCCCGAAGGCGTGCTGCGCGCGATGCTCTATTATCCGATGAGCAATGGTCGCTCGATCCCCGAAATCGTGCGGCTCGTGACCGCGATGCAGGCAAGCGATGCGAACGGCGTCGCGACGCCAGCGGGCTGGCAGCCCGGCGACGACGCCATCGTTCCGCCGCCCAAGACGATCGCGGCCGCCGCCAGCCGCGCGGACGAGGGTTTCGCTTACACCGACTGGTATTTCTCAAAGCGTCCGCTCGCGGCCTGATCCTGTCGCCCGGCGCGCGGTTCGTTCGCGCGTCGGACCCCGGTCGGCAGCCCGACCGCTCAAGGACGATAGACATGCCTATCAGATTCCTCGCGCCGGCATCGTCGATCACACCCTTTAAGCGTGGCGGCATGACGTGACCGTGCTGGCGCGATACTTGCCCGTCCTCGACTGGGGGCGAGCCTATGATCGAAGCACGCTGACCAACGATCTGGTCGCAGCGGCGATCGTGACGATCATGCTGATCCCGCAAAGTCTGGCCTACGCGATGCTGGCCGGTCTGCCGCCCGAAATCGGGCTTTATGCCTCCATGCTGCCGATCATTGCCTATGCGCTGTTCGGCACCAGCAGGACCCTGGCGGTCGGACCGGTGGCGGTCGTATCGCTGATGACGCTGGCGGCGGCCGGCAGTGTGGCGACGCCGGGAAGCGCCGCGTTCATCGCCGCCGCGCTCATACTGGCTTTATTGTCGGGTCTGATCCTGATCGTCATGGGCGTGCTTCGCCTCGGCTTTCTCGGCAATCTGCTGTCCCATCCCGTCGTTTCGGGATTCATCACAGCGAGCGGCATCATTATCGCGACCAGCCAGCTAAAATCGATAATGGATGTCCAAGCCAGCGGCGAGGCGCTGCCCGAGCTTCTGCAGACACTCGCGAGCCATGTGACGAATATAAACCTTCCGACCCTGATCATCGGCGTCTCGGCCACCGCTTTCCTGTTTTGGGTCAGGAAAGGCCTGAAGCCGCTTCTGATGCGCTGGGGCATGGCTGCCCGTCCGGCCGACCTGATCGCCAAGGCGGGACCGATCGCAGCGGTCGCGGTGTCGACGCTCGCTGTGATCCTCTTCGATCTCGAGGCCCAGGGGGTGAAGATCGTCGGCACGATTCCGCAGAGCCTGCCGCCCTTTACAATCCCGTTGTTCGATGCCGCGCTGTGGCAACAATTGGCGATTCCCGCGCTTTTCATCAGCGTCATCGGCTTCGTCGAATCGGTCTCGGTCGCGCAGACTCTTGCCGCCAAGAAGCGTCAGCGGATCAATCCCGACCAGGAGCTGATCGGCCTAGGCGCAGCCAATGTCGCCGCCGCCTTCTCGGGAGGCTATCCGGTCACGGGAGGATTTGCCCGCTCGGTGGTGAATTTCGATGCCGGCGCCGAAACGCCGGCCGCCGGCGCGTTCACGGCCGTCGGCATCCTGATTGCCGCACTGTTTCTGACGCCGCTGCTCCACTCGCTTCCGATCGCAACGCTGGCGGCGACGATCATCGTGGCCGTGCTCAGCCTCGTCGATCTCAGGACACCGCAGGCGATCTGGCGCTATTCGCGGCCCGACTTCGCAGCGATGGCGGCGACGATCGCGATCACGCTGCTGGCGGGGGTCGAGCCTGGTGTCATTGCCGGTGTCGGCCTGAGCCTCGCGCTCTACCTCTGGCGCGCCTCCCGCCCGCACGCTGCAATCGTCGGCCGCGTTCCGGGTACCGAGCATTTCCGGAATGTGAAGCGGCACAAGGTGCTGACCGATCCGCGCATTATGACGATCCGCATCGACGAGAGCCTCACTTATCTCAACGCGCGCTGGCTCGAAGAATTTGTGCTGGAGCAGGTGGCCGATCATCCGCAGGTCCGGCACCTTGTGTTGATGTGCTCGGCGGTCAACGCCATCGACGCTTCAGCGCTCGAGAGTATCGAGGCGATCAACCACCGGCTGGCCGATGCGGGGGTCACGCTCCATCTCTCGGAGGTGAAGGGTCCCGTGATGGACGCGCTCGAACGGTCACATCTGTTGGCCAATTTGGGCGGGGAAGTCTTCATGTCGCAGAATGATGCATTTGCGCAGCTGATCACGCTTGCAGATGCCCAGGATCTACCCGCTGCTAGTCGTGATATCTGGATGGCGCGAGGCTTGATCTAGCCTGCCTGCTGATCCGGCATTCAGCCGGATATCCGTGACGCGTTCGGCCTATCCGCTTCGTACTGTTCGATCTCGGACTGTCCGCAATGCCTGGTTCAAGCGCCAGCGGCGGCAGAAAGCCGATAATAGTCGGTCACGCGCTGACCATAGACTTCATCGAAGTGCGGCGCAGAATCAGGACGATAGCTAGGGGCGCCCTCGAGGAGGCGCCTGTCGATCGCGACTACAAATCCTTCATGCTTATCGTCATGAAGAAACATCGACCACGGTAACGGGTGATAGCTCTGGCCGAGCCCCAAGAAACCGCCGGTGGACAAGACCACAAAGGCGACATGGCCGGTCCGCTCATCGAAAATGAGCTTGTCGACGACGCCAAGCTTGTCGCCCTCTCGTCCCAACACCGCCTTGCCGCGGACATCGTCTGTGGACACAAGCGGGCGGGGACGGGTCGGTTTGTAGTGCGTGAAGTCTGCAGAAGTCGCCATTTCATTTTCCAATCGAATATCGTCCAGGCGGCGGCGGGCCCTGTCGCCCACCGCCAATTATCCCGCGTCAGGCCAGGCTGTTCTTGAGCGCGCTGGCCTGGTCGTGACCCACTTTCACGGCGGCGAAAGCCTGGTTGATCGCCGCGAGCGTTGCCGACAGCAGGCCGCTATCCCGCAACGCGGCCTCGAACTGGGCTTGGATATGGTCTTCACTCTTCTCGACCTCCGCGATGATCGCCATGTCCTTCTTGCCTGTCAGCACCTGCTTCAGATCGATAAATCCCCGGTGCGCCGTACCCAGGAAGCTCGCGCTGTCCTCGGGCTCTTCACCGAGGGTTCGAACCTCCGCCTGCAGCAAGGCGGCGACTTCGGTGCGCGAGCGCGCCAAATCGGCGAACATCGTGGAATAACGCGTGCTCTTGGCGTCTTCGGCAGCGCCTTCGAACCCCTTCACGCTGTCGCAGGTTGTAGTAATCAGCCCGTTCAAAACGGAAATGTCATGCTTGCTCATCAACTTGTTCCTTGATTGTCCAACGTGCGGCTGAGCATGGCGTCAGGCGGTCAGCCGGATGTCGGTGGCGTGTTCCGGATAGGCCGCAGCCAGAGCATGATCGACGGGTTCGCCGTTCAGCTTGCTGGCGAAGCCGTGGTTGACGTCGCGATGATGGGCTTCGTCGGCGCGGACCAGCAGGACGACATCGCGCAGCGTCGCATCGTCGGCCATTTTCCAATAATGCTTGGCGATCGCCGGGGCCGGCACGTTCGGCGAACGGCCTTCGTCGATTTCCTGGAGATACAGCGTATAGCTGGTCACGGCTTCCTCCTCGAAATAGCCGACGACGCGGTGCGCGGTACGGGGCGAGAGAAGATAGAGGATCGAGAAGCCGATGAGGAACACCCCCTGGACGCCTAAAATCATCATCCGCTCGAACCACGTCGGCTTGGCGATCTCGATGAAGGTCATGAGATGCATGCGCTCGTTTTCGGCCTCCTCCATCAACGTCCGGATCCAGCCCTCGTCGTCGCGCATCCAGCGCAGGCAGTTGAGATGGGTGATCATCGCGCCGACCATGCCGGGCACGGCCGCCACCGTCTCCAGAACGATCGCCCGGTGGCCGTAGCGCTTGGCAAAGAAGGTGTCGGCGCTGAAGCGTAGAAGCTTGGTAAAGCCGAGCGCGAAGCGATCGGAGAACCCCTTCGGCTGGTGATGCAATGCGGGCCTGGCTTCGCGTTCGTCGGCGAGGGCTTGCCTGTCGGGCGTAAGAATCGAATTGGTCATCATGAGTCCTTTCAGGACGGCATCATCGTGAAGGGGGCTTTGCGCCGGAGTGCCGCGCCGATGGTCGAGAGCAGCGTCTCGGGACCATGTCGCTTCAGGGGCGGAGTCAGCGATCGAGCGAGATGGACAGCCGCGCCGGGTTACGCTTCGACCGGAAGCGGCAGCTTGCGTTCAACGAGCATAAGGGTGGCATCGCCAGGATAGGTGCGCGCGGTGAACCCCATGTCGCGCTCCAGTTCGATCGCGGCATGATTGTCGTGGCTCTCGATCGACTGGAGTGTCTTGACACCGAGCGACTCCGCAAACCGCGCGACATGCTCGAGCAATTCCCAGCTTATCCCGCGACCCTTGAAATCCGAACGGATGCCGATCGCGACCTCGCCCGTTTCCATCGCCGCGTCGCATGCCAGCATCGCGGTCGCGATCACCGTCCTGCCGTCCCTGGCGATCGCCAGGAAACTTTCTTTCTGGTGATGGTCGACATCTATCAGCGCCATCAGTCGGTCATGGCCGACAACATTGATCCCGGTCAGAAAGCGGAATCGCAGATCGTCGTGCGCCACATGCGCAAACAGTTCCGCGAGCGCGGGTTCGTCCTGCGGGCCGACCGGGCGGACGTGAAATCCGAATCCGGTCCGGGTTTCGAGGTCGCTGCTCCAGCTTTCGGTGTTCATGCTCATCCTTTCGACGCGGCGCGGCCAATTGCCGAATGCATCGAGGCTCTTATGAACCGCTACCAGGGAGCTGCCCTATCCGTAGTTGTCCTTATTACGCCTGCGGCCATGACCGGCGATTAGGTTGTTCCCGCCCCCTTCCGAGGATCATGCAATGAAGACGTCCGCTGTAGCAATTCCCGCCCCGACCCTTGATGACCGTTCGCGCCTGACAATCGGAGCATCGCTCCTCGCGCTGGTTATTCTCGCTACGTCCGGTATAGCTGTCTTGAATGGCCAGTTTCCTGGACTCTCATGACATCGGCGGTTTGGAAACCTCTACCGGAGAGCGATCGGTCGCCGGGATGCGCGACGAACTGGCGCTGCTGATCGACGGCGCCACCAACTACGCGATTTACATGCTCGACCCGGAAGGACGCGTGACAATCTGGAACCGCGGCGCCGAGCGCATCAAGGGATGGACCGCCGCGGAGGTCGTCGGTCGCGATTTTGCGACCTTCTATCCCGCCGACGAGGTGGCGGCAGGCAAACCGCAGAGCGACCTCGAGCGTGCCAGTACGCTCGGCCGCTTCGAGGAAGACAGCTGGCGCCTGCGCAAGGACGGCTCCGAGTTCCTTGCCAGCGTCACGATGACCGCGCTTCGCGATGAAAGCGGGGCGCTGCGCGGGTTCGGCAAAGTCGTCCGCGACATCACCGATCAGAAGGCGGCCGAAGCCGCGCTCGAACGGCGCGAAAGCCACCTCCAGTCGATCCTCGAAACCGTGCCCGACGCGATGGTCGTCATCGCCGAAGATGGCTCCATCTGCTCGTTCAGCGCAGCGGCCGAGCGCTTGTTCGGCTATACCGAAGCCGACGTGGCGGGGCAGAACGTCAGCATGTTGATGCCCGATCCCGATCGCCGGCAGCATGATGGCTATTTGCAGCGCTATCTGTCGACCGGCGAACGCCGTATCATCGGCCATGCGCGGCTGGTGACCGGCCTCAAGCGCGACGGCACCACCTTCCCGATGGAACTCGCCGTGGGAGAGACCGTCAGCGGCGGCCAGCGGCTGTTTACCGGTTTCGTGCGCGATCTGACCGACCGCCGCCGCACTGAATTGCGCCTGCAGGAATTGCAGTCGGAGCTGATCCACGTCTCGCGCCTGAGCGCGATGGGCACGATGGCCTCCACCTTGGCGCACGAGCTCAACCAGCCGTTGACCGCGATCGCCAATTATCTCGAAGCGACACGCGACATGCTCGCCGACCCTGACGCAGACACGCTGGCGCTCGTCCGCGAGGCGCTGGACGATGCGGCGGGACAGTCGCTGCGCGCCGGACAGATAGTCCGCCGCCTGCGCGCCTTTGTCGCGCGGGGCGATGTCGATAGGCAAGCCGATAGCCTACGCCGGGTGGTGGAAGAGGCCGCAGCCCTTGCACTGGTCGGCGCCACCGCAAAAGGGGTGCGCTCGACAATCGCGCTCGACCCTTCATGCGATGTGGTGCTCGTCGAAAATGTTCAGGTGCAACAGGTACTCGTCAACCTGATCCGCAACGCCATTGAAGCCATGGCCGATACCTCGCAGCGCGAATTGCACATTTTCAGTACTCCCGATGATGTGGGAATGGTCCGGATTAGCGTCGCCGACACAGGCGAAGGCATCGCATCCCACATCCTCCCACGGCTGTTCGAGGCGTTCGAAACGAGCAAAGAAGACGGCATGGGGCTCGGCCTCTCCATCTCCCGGACGATCGTCGAGGCGCATGGCGGACGTATCTGGGCCGACCCTCGGCCCGAGGGCGGCACCGCGTTTCATTTCACGTTGATGCGCGTCGGGCCGGAAAATGTCGGCGATGACTGAATGCACAGTCCATCTGGTCGATGACGACGATGCCATCCGCAGGTCCGCCGGCTTCCTGCTCAAGACGTCAGGTTATCTCGTCGTACCCTATGCGTCGGGCGACTCGTTTCTGGCGAGCGCCAAATCGGCGGCACCCGGCTGCGTTCTGCTCGACATTCGCATGCCGGGGATGGACGGGCTAGAGGTCCAGCAGGCGATGAACGATCGCGGCATCGCGCTGCCCGTCGTCATGCTGACCGGACACGGCGACGTCACTCTGGCCGTGCGCGCGATGAAGGCAGGCGCCGTCGATTTTCTGGAGAAACCCTTCGAGAAGGTGGCGCTGCTCGCTGCGGTGGAGAAGGGCTTCGACCGGTTGCGCGAAGGCGACCGGCTCGACATGAGCGCGGCCGACGCCGCCGTCCAGCTCGCATCGCTCACAGGCCGCGAGCGCGATGTCGTTGGCGGGCTGATCGAAGGTCATCCCAACAAGGTTATCGGCTTCAACCTGGGCATCTCGCCGCGAACGGTCGAAATCCACCGCGCCAATCTGATGCGGAAGCTCGGGGCAACCAGCCTGTCGCAGGTGTTGCAGATTGCCTTCGCGGCGCAGCGAGGCATTGCCGAGGCGCAAAACTGAAGCGATTGAGCGCCGCCATGCGGAACACTACCTAACGACAAGCCTTGCCGATTGGCCGATCCTCCGGACATGACCAACCAGGATATGCCCCAGCCGGCCGGCCCCGCTCTACAAATTGGTGAACGGACTTCGATCGCGCTGGTCGATGATGACAGGGTGCTGCGGCGCCGGTTGCAGCTGTTGCTGCGCGCCAGCGATTACGACGTCCGCGCCTATTCCACCGCCCAGACGCTACTGGCCGATCCGGGATCGCGGGCCAGCGCCTGTCTGATTTCAGACCAGCACATGCCGAAAATGGATGGGTTCACGCTTCTCCGCCGGTTGCGTGCGGGTGGCTGGTCGGGTCCGGCGATCCTGATCACATCGTCTCAGGACGCCGATCTTCCCGAAAAAGCGGCAAGCGAAGGGTTTCACGCGGTGCTGATCAAGCCGCTGGCTGACCGCGTTGTGCTCGATGCGGTCCGGGGCGCAGTCAATTTAGCGCGCGCCATCGAACCTGAGGCTGTGCAATGAACCGGCGTCAGCTTCTGATTGGCGTCGGCGCCGTCGCTGTCGGCGGTGCGGGCATCGCCGGTGTGTCGCTGCTGCAGATGGGAAAGATGAGCGACTATGATGCGGGCGTTGCGGCGACACGCGCCGCGCTGGCGTTGAACCCTGGCATTCCCGACTTGGTCCGGTTCGCCACCCTGGCGGCGAACGGCCATAATACGCAGCCTTGGCGGTTCCGCATCGACCCGCAAGGGGTCGATATATTGCCGGACCCGACGCGGCGCACGCCGGTGGTCGATCCCGACGATCATCACCTGTTCGCCAGCCTGGGCTGCGCGGCGGAAAATCTGTCGCTGGCCGCCACCGCGCGTGGGCGGGCAGGAGAAATCAGCTTCGCGAACGACGTCGTTCGCGTCGCGCTTGGCCGCGAGCGCACGTCAAAGCCCTCCGAGCTTTTCGGCGCCATCCCGCGGCGCCAGTCGACCCGGGCTGAATATGACGGTCGCGCGATCAGCGCGGCGGATTTGCGCCGCCTCGCCGCCGCCGCGGCCGTTCCCGGCGTCGATCTGGTGCTGATCACCGAGCGTGCGCAGATCGACCGGATCTGCGACCTAGTGATCGAGGGCAACAGCGCCCAGATGGCCGACCCCGCCTTTTTGCGCGAACTCAAAAGCTGGCTGCGCTTCAGCCCGCGAGAGGCGCTTGCGGCCGGCGACGGGCTGTTCAGCGCCAACTCTGGCGGTCCGGCGCTGCCGGCATGGCTTGGGCCATATATGTTCGACCGGTTCGTGGATGCGCAAAGCGAGAATGAGAAATATGCGCGCCAGCTACGCTCGTCGGCCGGTGTCGCGGTGTTCGTGTCGCAGCGCGCCGATAGAGAGCATTGGGTTCGCGCTGGCCGGGCGTGTCAGCGGTTTGCCCTGCAAGCGACCGCGCTTGGCATGAAACAGGCCTTCGTCAACCAGCCGGTCGAGGTGGCGCGGTTGCGGCCAGAACTTGCCGCGCTGGTCGGGGCGCCCGGTCGTCGCCCGGACATCGTCATGCGGTTCGGCTATGGTCCCACGCTTCCCTATTCGGCGCGGCGACCCGCGCAAATCGTCGCATAGCCGTGCTGGCGCTCTACATCGCCCAGATCGTTGTGCCGCTCGCGCTGATCGGGTGGATTGCGCTTGCGCCGCAACGCAGTCTTGCCGGGTTCTGGGTCCAGGTGATTGCGACCGCTGCCGGGCTGATCGCGCTGGCTCGCACCGGGCTCTGGCTGTTTCCGCCCTGGTGGACCCCTTATGCGTCTGGCCTGCTGCTCGTTGCCGCCATGGGCTTTGCCTTGAGGAGGCGTCCTCCCGCAACGCGCTGGCCAAGCGGATTGCGGGCCTACGCCGTCATTATCGGGTTCGCGCTGCTCGGGATGTTCGCGACCAATATGGCGCGTCTGGCTCTGGCGGGAGCGCAGCAACCCGCCGGTCCTTCGATCGCGCTCGCCTCGTCGCTTGGCGCGGGGCAGTATCTGGTGGCAAATGGCGGTGCGTCGACCTTGGTCAATGCGCATGCCGACATACTCGACCAATCGGTGCCCGCCCACCGAAACTGGCGCGGCACCGCTTATGGTGTCGATTTAGTCGCCATCGATAGCTGGGGTCTTCGTGCCGACGGCGTGATGCCGCCCGATCCCAGCCGCTATCATATTTTCGGCATGCCGGTCGTGAGTCCTTGTGCGGGCGAGGTCATCGCCGCAGTCGACGGCCTTCCGGATATGCAGGTGCCGAAAGTCGATGCGGTCAATCTCGCGGGCAACCACATCATTCTTCGATGCGGCGGCACCGACGTCGTGCTGGCGCATTTTCAGCGGGGCTCGGTGCAGGTCCGGACCGGCGAGCGGCTCGCCGTCGGGGCGCCGATCGCCTTGGTCGGCAACTCGGGAGGCAGCAGCGAGCCCCATCTGCACATTCACGCGCAAGCGCCCGCAGATCGGGATGCACCACTGTCGGGCGAACCCATTCCCATGACGCTCGGCGGACGCTTCCTCGTCAGGAGCGACCAGTTTTCGCCATGATCGAAGCGCAAGTGGCGCTGCGGCGGGTAAAGCTGATCCGCACGATCGCCTAGGCGCCCTTCGCATCTGCTAAGCGTTTGCCATGTTCGCCAGTTCGGCGGGTATCAGAATGGAGTTGCTCCGATCCCGTGCTGCCTGCGCTGCCGTCATGCTTTTCCGAACTACCCCTGAATACCCCCTGACGTGACCATTCAGGCTCATGACACGCGCCGAGGCGCTTGGGTGCTGCAAGCTGGGGGGCCGAATGGAGAAAACAGATGAAAACTCTTCTATTAGGCTTGGCCGTGTCCGCCGCGGCCATAACGGGACCTGCCGCAGCGCAGAATCCGAACGACAGCTACCAGGACCGAAGCGGAAGCTACCGGGACGACGACAGAGCGCGCGGAAATATTTCGGCGAGGATCGAGCAGCTGCGCGTGCGGATCCAGACAGGGGTTCAATCCGGCGCCATCAGCCGTCAGGAAGCAATGCCGCTTCGTACCGGCCTTCGCTCTCTGACTCAGCTGGAGCGCCGCTACAGCCGCAATGGTTTGAACGACCAGGAGACCCGGGATTTGCAGATGCGCCTGCGGTCGCTCAGGCAGGATGTCCGCCGCGCCGATCAGGGTGCGAACGGACGTTATGACGACTGGGACCGCCAGAACGGCCGTGACGATGACCGGTACGACGATCGGGACTATGGCCGCGACGATCGCCGGGACGACGACGATGATGACCGCTATCGGCAACCCGAACAGCGCGGCGGACTGGGCGGCGTGATCGATGACGTGTTGGGCCGGAACACTGCGACATTGGAAGTCGGGCAGCGTGCGCCTTCGAACCTGTATGGCGTACCCTATGAAGATCGTAGCCGGTACCGCGATACGGACCGGTCCTACTATCGCTCGGACGGGCGCCAAATCTATCAGATCGACGCCCGCACCCAAACGGTGCTCCGCATTCACTCGATGAACCGATAACCGCACAGGCGCCTCAGCCGGTAATCGGGCTGGCTGAGGTGCAGTGTGTGTGGCTGCCGGGCAAAGACTGCGAATCTCAATAGCGCGTCCGCTTTCCTTTTTGCCTACCCCCGGCGGATCGAGCGCATGTGGGGCAACTAGGGACAAGCCCTTAGTTTGCCGGCGTCATAGCCATGATAGTCGTTGGATCATGAAAACCATATTCCACGGCGCCCCGTCCCCGCCCCTCTTATCCGTCGCCCTGCGCGGCATGGCAGCCCTTATGTCTGCGGCGTTGCTCGTCGCCCCTGCGCTGACGTCGGCTCAGCACCCCGTCCCGTCGATGACGGTCGCCGACGCGGTCGAGAGGCTGAAACCGGGCGAGTATATCTGGGCACCGCAAGTCGCGCCCGAAGGCCCGATCATGATTGTGGTCAGCCTGCAGCGGCAGCGAGCCTATATCTATCGCAACGGCGTGATCATCGGCATCTCCACCGTCTCTACCGGAAGCGAAGGGCGCGAGACGCCCGTCGGCATCTTCACCGTATTGCAGAAGCATATCGACCATAAGTCGAACCTCTATGACAATGCGCCGATGCCGTTCATGCAGCGGCTGACGTGGGACGGCATCGCGATGCACGCCGGCAAAATACCGGGCTTCCCCGCCTCGCACGGTTGCATCCGCTTGCCGACGGCCTTTGCCAAGCTGCTTTACGGTGTGACGGTCAAGGGGATGACCGTGATCATCACCGATGACGCGCCGGTCCCGAGATTGGCGCCTTCACCCAGCCTGTTTTCGGCCGACGGTGCGGAGACATCGCCCGACGCCGAAATCATCTGGCAGCCCGAACTGGCGCCCATGGGCCCGATATCGGTCATTATCAGCGCCGCAGACCTTCGGATGATCGTGCTGCGCAACGGCAAACAGATCGCGTCGGCACCCGTCGCGCTGACGCGTCCGGTCGTCCGGCCTGCAGCGTTCATGGTCAGGGCGGCCGGTGATACGGGACCGCAATGGCTTGCGGTGGCGCTACCCTGGGACAAGCCAAGCCCGGCGTCGGTTACGGAAATCGCTCCCGAGAAGAGCATCGTGGTGGATGAAAAATTCAGGCTGGCGCTGGTCAAGCTGCTAACACCGGGCGACACTGTGGTCATCACGCCCGATACGCTTCAGGCGGGCAGCACCGGCGCACCGGTCGTCATATTATCCGACGATCAATGATCGCAACCACGCCTTTGGTCGAACTTCCGGGAGAAGTGCGCGATCTGGCCCTTCGACTGGGCGCGAGCGAGAAATGCGCCGGATCGATCGTCACCCTCGAACAGCGCGGCACCATGCGCGCCGCGCCGAGCGCGAGCCCGATGCAGTTCACGGCGCGCCAGACGATTGCCACAGAAGCGGTGGAGTTCGAGTGGCGCGCGAAATGCGGTCCGTTCGGTGCGCTGTCGGTCACCGACTATCTACGCGCCGATAGCTGGGGTGTTCGGGTGCGCTTGCTGGGACTCATCCCCATCGCCACCTCCGTTGACAGTCCGGCCGCGATGAAGGGCGAGACCATGCGCTATCTGGCCGAGCTGCCCTGGGCGCCCGATGCCATATTGAGCAATTCGCGCCTGGTCTGGCGGGTGGTCAATGCACATAGTTTTGCGGTCTCGTCGCGCGATGGCGTCGGCGAGGTCATCTTGCGACTGTCGCCCGACGGGCTGGTCGCCGCGATCGAGGCAAAAGACCGCCCCCAGATCGAGGGCGACGTCACCGTCGAACGGCCCTGGCAGGGCGAATTCAGCGACTATCAGTGTTTCGAGGGCCGGACCGTGCCGACGCGCGGCGAGGTATCTTGGATTCTACCGACTGGCGCCTTCAAGACCTGGGAGGGTGAGGTAACCGGCTGGTCCCTGCACTGACCGGGACCGCGCCTTCTTTGACGCGGCGATCCGGCGCGAAACCGGAAAAAGTTCATCCAAAACGAACAGCGATCCAAAGTTCAGCTTGTTGTGCCTCGCCAGCCAGACCGGAAGACAAGTATCGAAATTGGGAGTTCGATCACGTCCGCGAACCGCTAGCGGATGACATATTCAGGGGGCGTCAGGCAGCTCTTGTTGAGATTGGCAGCGAGAGAGCGGACATTCTATCTGGTTGCGAGCCGTGCGCTCTCTAGTAGTTTCGATTGGCCGTGCGTCGCGCTGAGCGACTTCCTTATGCGGTGGTAGCCGCCCGTGGGCAGACAGGGAAAAGCGATGTTTGGACCGCTCGATAGCCGTTGAAAGTCCTTGATAGCTGGGAGTCCTAAGCCATCGCAGCCAATATCTCCGAGATCGCCACGAACGCAAAGCACACCGAACTGTCGGCGACACCGTAAGGCAGGAAGATGTCGTCGCCGATCCTGATGGCGCCGCAGGTGTACACGACATTGGGGACATAGCCTTCGCGGTCCTCGTCGGCGGCCGACAGGATCGGATTGGCGGTGCGGCCGATCACTTTCGATGGGTCGGCCTTGTCGAGCAGCACCGCACCGATGGCATATTTGCGCATCGCACCGACCCCGTGAGTCAGCACCAGCCAGCCCTCGTCGAGTTCGATCGGCGCGCCGCAGTTACCGATCTGGATCAGCTCCCAAGGGAACTTCGGCTCCAGCAGCAAGTCGCCACCCGACCAATGGTCGATAGTGTCGGAGCGCAGCAGGTAGAGATTCTTACCGTCCTGCCGCCCGATCATGTGAAACTGACCGTCGATCTTGCGCGGGAACAGCGCCATGCCCTTGTTGCGACCTGCACCGCCCTTGATCGGCGTCAGCGTAAAATCCTTGAAATCGCGCGTGCGCAGCAGTTCGGACTGGATGTCGCGGCCGCTGTAGGCGGTGTAAGTGCCGATCCATTCGCATTTGCCGCCGTCGCGCTCGAATTCGACGAGCCGCAGATCCTCCAGTCCGTTGCGCTGGGCCTCGGTGATCGGAAAGATGACGGTACCCGACAGGCTGCTGTCGCTCTGGCGATAAAGCGAGACGACGTCGTCGGGCTTGTCCTCCGGTCCAGGCCCCGGCATCGCCGCGGTGGCAAAGGCGGGCTGCGGCAACAGTGTCATTTCGCGGTCGTTGGTGATGATCCCTTCGCGAAAGGCAATCGTCGAAATATGCCCTTCGCCGACCGCGCGCAGCGACAGCAGGATGCGGATGCTGCCATCCTGCATCCCGCTCTGATCGGGATGGCGCACGACGCTGGGGTTCATCAGCGCCGCGGCGGCATAGCTATATTCGTGGCAAAAATAGGCGCCGATCAGCAGCCTCATTTCACGCTTGAGCGGCAGGCCGCCGAGCCCGAGCTTGTGCTCGATCTCTTCGAACCGGTCTTCGAACACTTTTTCGATCTGCCAGTGCCGGTCGGCGAAATCGCGCAACACGACCCCGAGTTCGGCGCGCACCGTGCGCGGGTTGAGCGCGACGATTTCGCGCGCCAGCCGATGCACGCGCTCAAGGTCGGGACCCGACGCCTGCCACGCCAGATGGAACGGCCGCACAACGACGCGGGTCGGGTCGGCGTGGAGCCGTAATTCGTGCTGAACGAGTTGAGCCATGGACGTTCCTACCCGACTTTGGCGGCAAAGTCCCGGATCGCATAGGTCGCGTGCTGATACGCCAGCACCGATTCGGCCCCTTCGTTGAGATTGACGCCGCGGGGATTGATCCCGTCGCGGCTGGTGCCGCTGAGCGGATCGGCGACCGCGACCCCGCGGTCGTTGCGGCCGGCGAACCAATCATAAGCACGCCGGGCATGGACCAGCCAGATCGCGTCGCCGGTCACATCATAGGCCGCCGACGCCGCGTCGATCATCGCCCAGATTTCCACCGGCTGCTGATCGAACGGGCGCGGCGGTGCATAGGCACGTCCGAAGCTGTCCGATCCCACCGGCCGGAAATGTCCGCGCGGCGCTGTCTGGAGGTCATTTATCCAACGCAGGGTGTCGATGCCGCAAGCGGTGACATCGGCGCGTCCCGACCGGACGCCGGCGCGCAGCATCGCCTCGGGCAACCGGCCATTGTCATAGGCGAGAACATCTTCGAACCAGTACCAGTCGGGCCGCGCAACGGCGGCATGCCAAGCGAGCAACCGATCGGCGCCTTGCTCGATAATCTCCAACGCAAGCGCATGCTCCGCGTCTCTGCCCAGCACATAGTCGGCGCCCAGGATCGCAAAGGCAATCGCGCGCGGCGATTGAAACACGAGCGCCGAAGGCGCAGTGCGTTCGAACAATTCGCGCGCCCATATACGCAAACCCGCGCTCTGCGCGTCTCGCGCTGTCGCGCCGATCGCCCATAACGTCCGGCCGCAGCTGTCTTCGGACCCGACATCTTCCAGCCAGCCCCGCCCGAAATCCATGAAGTTGCGGAACGCACCGGTATCGGGGTTCCAGGCATGCTGGACGAATGACGCGAATATTCCGGGCAATCGGCCGCACTGCCGCAGCTCCTGACCCTCAAGGCGGTTCATCAGCATCAGCGCGCGGGCATTGTCATCGATGCAATAACCGTGCGCGCGGTCCGGAACGCTGTGAATACAGTGCTGCAATATGCCGGTATCGTCGCAGATGCGCAGCAATCCCTCGATGCCGATCGTCGCAGGCACGCGGGCGATCTCGGCTTTAACCCGGCTGTCCTCGACCAGGCGATGGCTCCGCGCGGCAAAGGCCGGCCAGATCATGTCTCGGCCGCGGGCATAGGCCCGCTGCTGCAATGTCGTCAGCCGTTCGGGGTCGCCCAGCAAATCAACGACCGCGGCGCCCAGCGCCGCGCTGTCGTGAAACGGCACCAGCACGCCATGATCGTCGGCAAGCAACTCGATCGCATGGACATAGGGGGTCGACACTACCGCCTTGCCCAGCGCCATCGCATAGGACAGCGTCCCCGACGTCGATTGCTGCACGCCGGTATAGGGTGTGACATAGACGTCGGCGGCTTCGAGCAGGTCGAGCAGGTCGTCTGTCTCCATGAAGGCGTTGATCCAGCGGACATGGTCGGCCACGCCCAACACCTCGGCCTGCGCCTGGAGTCGCTCGCGATACGCTTCGCCCTCATGCGCCAGAAGATTGGGATGTGTCGCGCCGGCGATGCAATAAAGAACGTCGGGATGCGCCGCCACGATCGCGGGCAGAGCGTCGATCACCGCCTCGATCCCCTTGCCCGACGACAACAGGCCGAAAGTCAGCACGACCTCTTTGCCCTCGAACCCGAATTGGGTCTTGAACTGCGCAGACCGGCCGAACGGCCGGTCGGGCACGCCGTGCGCGATCAGGGCAATCTGTTCGTCATCGGCATGATAAACGGTGTGCAGCAAATGGCGCGAGCGTTCGGACATCACCACCAGCTTGCTGGCCCGTGCGATGATCCGGGCCATCACGCGGCGTTGATCGGTGGTTGGCTCCGCCAGCACGGTATGCAGCGTGACGATCAACGGTGCGGCGAAGCGATCGATCAGCTCGAACAGCATATCGCCCGCGACGCCGCCGAACAGTCCGAATTCATGCTGGAGCCACACGACATCGGCGCAGCTGGCCTCGATCTGTTTCGCGGCATCGACAAAACTGCTCGGGTCGCGCTCTTTGATAAAAGCGCGAACCAGCGGATTGGACTGATTGGGCGTCGCCGTTGGCGACATCGCGTACACATCGATCGCGAGATCGGGGTAAGCGTCCTTGAGCGAATCATATACGTCGGTAGTGAACGTGGCGATCCCACAGCGGCGCGGCAGAAAGCCGCCAATAAGCGCCAATCGGAGTGGCGCCTCGACTTTCGGCAGCAGCGCGTCGCCAATTTCCAGGCCTTCGTCGAATGACGAGCGATGGGGGGCTTCATACATTGGCAGACACCTTCCGAAAGAATGCGATAGAAGGCCTCACCCACCAAATTTCGACTATCATTGGACGCAATCTCGCCATCCGGCGTCAGAAACAGAACCGGCCGACGGCGTGATGGTTCCATCCGGCCTCCGTCAGGACCGATGCCAAGCCGCGAGAAAGCGGGCGTCCGGGCTCACCACCAGCGCAGCGATATCATCGATCCACAGGCATTCGCCGGGTGTAGCGCTCACGCCCGACGCCGCGACGGTGCCGGCGAGCGGCACGATCGTCATTGGCCCGAGATCCGCTGCAAGCGGCGACAGATCGTTGGCGACGACATGGGCGATCCCGAGATGGCCACTTTCCAGCAGCCGCACACTGACGGCCGGGTCGACGCGACGACGCAGTTCCGCAGCCATCGGTCGCGCAGATGCGACGGCGGCACCATCGACGATATTTAGCTCTCGCGGACGTCCATAGTCATAAAGACGATAGGTGATATCGGAATTCTGCTGGATTTCGACAAGTGATATCCCGCCACCGATTGCATGTATCGTACCGGCCGGGATATGAAAGAACATGCCCGCTTCAACGGCGTGCCATTGGATCAATTTTTCTATCTCGCCCGAGTTCGCCGCGGCCCTGAGCGCTTCAACATCGAGCGGTCGCACGGTGCCGATGCCGATGGATGCCCCGGGCTCGGCGTCAAGAATGTACCAGCACTCCTCCTTACCGGCAGGCAGGCCTCGTGCGCGCGCGTCTTCGTCGCTGGGGTGGACCTGGATCGAAAGCCGCTCGCTGGTGAAGAGATATTTTACGAGCAACGGTTCTTCAGCTCGCGGCTGGAACCATATTTCACCGATGCGCAACGGCGTTGCTGCAGTAAAAGGCTCGGGTAGGTTCGTCATGCCCCAAGGCTTTTCGACGCTGATCGTCGCAAGCTTCTGTGCGGCCATGATGCCTCCTCTTTCGCCCGCCACGGTTCGCGCAGGTGAGTGAAAAACGGACGCACCAACTGCCAGGATGTTCCGCTGCTTCGTCAGAGCGGTGGATCACCGCGTCGGCTAGCCTCAGAATTCGACCCGATTATCGGTGTTCGTAACAACAGCGCGCGCATATCTTTTCGCCGCGAGCCCAGTCGCGTGGCGGATGACGGAATGTGGCCGCTTTCGCCGAGCTGTTTCGCGCGGGCGACTTCGACGCGATCCGCGCGATGCTCGCCGAGGATGTGGAGCTCGACCTAGTCAACCGCCTGCAATGGCAGGGCCGGGACCGCATCACTCCCTATTTCACGCGTTATGCCGCGGAGACCAAGTGGCGCTTCGCCTTCGGCGCGGTCGAGGGCCGCCCAGCAATGCTTGTGTTCGACCGAGACGCAATGGAACGGCCGGCGCATTTTGTGCTGGTCGATTGGCGCGAAGAGCGGATCGCAGCGATCCGAGATTTCTTGTTTGCACCATATGCGCTCGAGTCCGCCGATTGGGTGCGATTAGAGGTCGCCTGACCAGGCAGTCGCCGGGCGACTACATGATCGAGGCCTAGCTGAGCGGCGGCTTTCGGAATTGCGCAGATAAAGGCCGAACGTCTGAAATCAGGCGGTGGGTTCAACTGTTCGTCGCAACACATGCATTAAATCGCATTGCTGGTGTGT
>JAEMRT010000208.1 GCA_016463225.1 Sphingopyxis sp.
GTCATGCAGTCGGCCCCGATCGTTGGATGCGATCCAGATGTCATACCCCAGCGCTAGACCGATATCGCGCAGCCACGCCTGGATTTCCGAATGGGTGCGGTCACTCTCGCCCTGCTTTTGCAGCGCTTTGTTGAGGGTTTGAGCTTCGGCCCGGGCTTGCTCGAGGCGCGCGGCCCAGGATCTTAGAGTCTGGTCTTCCTCGTCGCGCGGGGGCGCGGGATAGCGGCCCGAGCCGATGTCGAACAGAAGGCCACCAATGGCGCCCAGATCGTTCGACAGCAGATCGCGAAAACGCTCGTTCAGGTCGAGCACGCCCGAGCGCATTGCGAGAAAATGCTGCCAGCTTCCGAGCTTCACCTTGCCGCCGGTCAGCTTGTTATAGCCGTTGACGATCGCCGTGTTGAACGGCGGCACGAGGGTTGGATGCAGGAAATAGAGGAGGTTGGCCACCGCTGGCCCCAGCCCTTTGATGTTCAGACGATCAATCGTGTGAATACCTGCGATGATCTCTTCCGCGGTGTCGCAACAGGCGCAATGGTCCAGCAATCGACCAAACGCGCGTTGGTTCGCCGGGTTTTCATAGATGTCGGGAATGCGCAATTTGGGCTTCCAGAGAAACGCATGGTCCGCGCCCTTGAAGATCTGCCTCTGCTCGGCGACTGAATGAACGACCGTCTCCAGAGAAGAACCGCGATAGGCCACGCCAAACCGACCGGCTTCGATCTCAGCAACCACCTGAGCCAGACCACGCCTGATCGAGCGAAAGTTCTTGATGCGCTCATCCCAAAGAAACCAGCTCTGGTACGTCGCGTTCGGGTCTTCCTTCCATCGCTGGATCAGTTGCCGCGCCAGCAATTCAAACTCCGCCAAACCCCGCTCCCCTTTCGCGCCGATCCTCTCCGACGCTAGCACTCCGTCCCGTATTCGACCAGTTTTTGCGTGGTCGCCCCGAATGAAAATCGGTCCTCATTATTTGATATCGTCCGGAATATGCGTCAGCAGGTCACGGGTATAGTCGATCAGGAGATCGCCAGCGGTTGCCCCGTAAAGCGCGGGGAACAAGATGAACGTCAGGAGCTTGGGGACGAAGCTCACGGTCTGTTCGTTGATCGATGTAGCAGCCTGGATCATTGAGATAATCAGCCCCACCACCAACATGATTATCAGCGGGGGGCCAGCGACGATCATGATCACCCAAAGCGCCTGGCCCATCGAGGCCGAGAAAGGGCTGTAGGTCTCCATTGCTCCCACCCGACTATGATGCTGACGCCCCTGCCCGTGATGCTGCAACCTTTGTTGCGGGGCGAGCGACACGGAGCGCGATCGGTTGATTCCAATCCGTCTTCCCCACATCCGCTCGCCCCGGCGCCACGCTGCGACCCGTGGGCACCTCGGCTGTCCATCCTGCCAGGCGATGGGCTTCATCTCAATTTACGCAGCGCTGGCGTTTACCCCTCACGACCCGATCTTTTTTTGGAAGAGCGTGTCTCTGTTCGAGGGAAGAGGCATCGTACCGCGTAATATCAGTGACGGCCGAGGTCAGCGAAAGGCTCGCATGTACGATTGCGTCATCATAGGCGGTGGCCCGGCAGGGCTGACAGCAGCCACCTATCTGGGCCGGTTTCTGCGTTCTACGCTGGTCATCGATGCCGGCGACGGCCGCGCGTCCTCCATTCCAGCCACGCACAACCTGATGGGTTTTCCAGACGGCATATCGGGCGACGATCTGCTGTCGCGGATGCGCCGGCATGCCCTGCGTTACGGCGCGAAGCTCTCCGATGGTTTAGCCAATGGGATTGTACAGACCCGGACGGGCTTCCTGGTCACTACAGGTGTCGAGGCCGTCAATACCCGCACGATATTGCTTGCCCAAGGCGTGAGAAATCATCGTCCGCGAATGGCGCTGGAAACGCATGATCGAGGCCTCGTGCAAGGTCTGATACGCTATTGCCCGATCTGTGACGGCTATGAGGTACGCGGCAAGCGGGTGGCCGTGCTGGGGTGCTCAGACCATGGCGCCGCCGAGTCTGTGTTCGTGCGGCACTATAGCGACACCGTCACCTTGCTCGCGCAGGACGGCTCGCAACTGTCGGAGGCCGAAGAGGCAGATCTGGCTCGAAGCGGTATCGCGGTCGAACGCGCCCCTGTCCGAGATTTGTCGATCGATGGAAAGGATCTGATCGCTCAATTGACCGATGGCCGATCGCTTCGCTTCGACACCCTTTATGTTGCCCTCGGAACCTCCCCTCGCTCGGAACTCGCGCACATGGCCGGTGCGAAACTGGACCAGGCAGGGTGCATTGTCGTCGACGAGCATCAACAAACGACGGTCAGCGGCCTGTTCGCTGCTGGCGACATGGTCGAAGGGCTGGATCAAATTGCTGTTGCGGCCGGTCAGGCCGCCAAGGCTGCAACGGCGATCCACAATCTGTTGCCCGGCTGAGACGCCAGCGCAGAATCAGCCATCAAAAATATATGCATGTCGGGCTTGACCCTGACACGATGTCAGACCCCAGATTGCATTTCGTCGATAAGGAGACGAGCCTGTGACTGATCCTGTTCCAGCTAGCAATTCGGGCGCCCATAGCTGCTGCGCCGGCAAGCACGGTGGCGGCACGGACGTGAAAACGGTCAAAGATCCGGTTTGCGGGATGATGGTTGATCCGACGGGAACGTCACATCATGCCTCGCATGACGGCGAGGACTATCATTTCTGCAGCGCGGGTTGCCGCACGAAGTTTGTCGCTGACCCGGAGCGCTACCTGTCCGAGGGTGAGAAGGAGGCGGCAACCGCTCAACCGGGCGCAATCTGGACCTGCCCCATGCACCCGGAGGTCCGCCAGGATCATCCCGGGCCATGCCCGATCTGCGGCATGGCCCTTGAGCCGGAACTTGTGACGGCAGACACTGGGCCGAGCGGTGAACTTCTGGATATGTCCCGGCGTTTCTGGATCGCCTTGCTGCTCACCATCCCGGTGTTTGTCCTGGAGATGGGCAGCCACCTCTTCCCGGCGCTGCACAATCTTGTACCGCCCCAACTATCTGGTTGGCTTCAGTTTGCGCTGGCTACCCCGGTCGTGCTCTGGGCGGGTTGGCCATTCTTTGAACGTGGGTGGGCGTCCGTGCGGACACGGAACCTCAATATGTTCACCCTGATCGCGATGGGCACGGGCGTGGCCTGGGCCTACAGCGTCGTGGCAACCATCGCCCCGTCGGTATTCCCGGCAGCGTTTCGGATGATGGACGGGACGGTCGCGATCTATTTCGAAGCCGCCGCCGTCATTACCGTGCTCGTGCTGCTGGGGCAGGTGCTCGAGCTGCGCGCCCGCGAGCGGACTTCGGGCGCAATTAAGGCGCTACTCAACCTCGCGCCCAAGACCGCGCGCCGCATTGGCGCCGACGGGGATGATGAGGAGGTCTCGCTCGAGCAGGTGGCCGTCGGTGATCGTCTCCGTGTGCGGCCCGGCGAAAAAGTACCCGTCGATGGCAAGGTCGAAGACGGCCGATCCTCGCTCGACGAGTCGATGGTGACGGGCGAGTCGATGCCGGTCACAAAGGCGCTGGGCGATGCGGTCATCGGCGGAACGATCAACCAAAGCGGCGCCCTCGTCATTCGCGCGGAGAAGGTCGGACGCGACACGATGTTGGCGCGTATTGTCCAGATGGTCGCTGACGCCCAGCGTTCGCGGGCACCCATCCAGCGCCTGGCCGATCAGGTCGCGGGATGGTTCGTGCCCGCGGTCCTGCTGATCGCGCTCATTGCCTTTGGCGTGTGGGGAATCTGGGGACCAGAGCCGCGTCTGGCCCATGGCCTGATCGCCGCTGTCGCTGTCCTCATCATCGCCTGCCCCTGCGCCTTGGGGCTGGCGACGCCGATGTCGATCATGGTCGGCATCGGCCGGGGTGCAGGGCTCGGCGTGCTGATCAAGAATGCCGAAGCGCTGGAGCGGATGGAGAAGATCGACACACTGGTCGTCGACAAGACCGGCACGCTGACCGAGGGCCGGCCGTCGGTTACCCGCATCGTTCCCGCGACAAGCTATGAGGAGACCGAGCTGCTGCGGCTTGCCGCCGGCGTGGAGCGGGCATCGGAACATCCGCTGGCGCTGGCCGTGGTCGCCGCCGCCAAGGATAGGGGGATTGCGCTCCCCGAGGTCACCGACTTTGATTCCCCAACCGGCAAGGGAGCGATCGGCACGGTCGATGGCAAGCGCATCACGCTGGGCAATGCCGGCTTCCTGTCAGAAAACGGGATCGAGGTTCGCGCCCTTGAGCCGCAGGCGGATGAGCTGC
>JAEMRT010000101.1 GCA_016463225.1 Sphingopyxis sp.
ACCTGCGCCTCCTGCCGCCACGCTCGACATAAACTGCGACTGCAAAGAATACATATAATGTTGAGCTCAACATTAGACATATTCGCGCGGGCTCAGGTCGATATCGAGTTCGGCGCGCTCGTCCGGGGCGAGCTGGCCCAGGCGGCGGTCGAGGATGGACTCGGCCGTGGTGACAAGCTGCATGACCACCGATTTGCCTTCGGCGAGATGCTGCTCGGCCGCAGCGATCACGGTCGGCAGTTTCATCGACAGGAGCACCTGTCCGAAGAAGCGCTGCTTGGTCGACTCGAAGCGCGAGCGCGCCGAAGCCTTGGCGCCGCTGTTGAGCGTATTGCCTTCGAGGCCGTCGACGACGCCGGTCAGCTCGAGGGCGGCCTCCATGTTGCGATGGATGATCGCCCAGGCATCGGCATAAATGTCGTAGATCTCGATCTGCGCCGGGGTCAGCTCGTGCTTCAATATGTCATATTCGACCCCGGCAAAGCTCAGAGCGCGGGCGAGATAGAGGCCGCTGGCCTTGAGATCGCGGGCGACCAGTTCCATCGCGGCGATGCCGCCTTGCCGGATCGAGGAGATGAACTGCTCGCGATCGGGGAAGGAGGTTTCCGGGCCCCAGAGCCCGAGCCGGACCGCATAGGCGAGATTGTTGATGTCGGAGGCGCCGGTGGCCGAAGCGTAGCCGACGCGCGCACCGGGCAGATGGTTCTGGAGGAGCACGCCGCAGATGCCCTGCTGCGAGCCGGCTTTGGCGCCAAGAGCCCCCTCCCCGCCGGCGACGCCGCCCATCTCGTGCGCTTCGTCGAAGAAGATGACGCCCTCGAAATCCTCGCCCGCCCAGTCGAGGATCTGCTTGAGCCGGCTATGATCGCCGCGCGCCGAGCGCAGGGTCGGATAGGTGACGAACAGGACGCCCTGCTCGAGCGTGATGGGCTCGTCGATCTTCCAGTTGCCGACCGGCTGGACATCGGCCGAGACGCCGCCGAGCGCGGTCCAGTCGCGCCGCGCATCTTCGAGCAGCGGCTCGTTCTTGGTGACCCAGATGTTGCGCCGCTGGCCCTGCAGCCAGTTGTCGAGGATGCAGGCGGCGACCTGCCGGCCCTTGCCGGCCCCGGTGCCGTCGCCCAGGAAAAAGCCCTTGCGATAGGTCCGCCCGTCCTCGGCGAGGACGAGCCCGACGCCCTCCTTGTCCGGCTTGAAGCGGCCCGGGAGGGTCTGCGACCAGGCATGGCCTGCATAGACGACCGTTTCGAGCTGGGAGGCGGAGAGCAGACGTTCTGACACAGTGCGCTCGGGCAGTCGGGGCACATAGTGTGGGATAGGAGCGGCGATCGATCCCATCGCGACGGATTCGACGAGTGCGGTCGGGTGCTCGCCCGCTTTGTCGAATACGATGCGGCTCGGCCGATAGGGCAGATAGACACCGGTCTGCTCCAGCAGCGGTGCCGGGGCTTCGAGGCGCTCATAATCGACCGGGAGAACGTCGTTGCGCGCCGGTGCGAAATAGGCGCGCGGCTTGACCGAAGCGCTCTTGACCGCGCGGAAGAGCGAGATGCCTTTGGCGGGCACCGGTGCCGCGCGGACGGGTGCTGTAATGACAGGCGGCGCGGCACGCGGCGGCACGGTGAGGACCGCGGCCAGTTCTTCGACCGACGCGCGCTGGATGACGGCGGGCGGCGCGTTCCCCGCGACCTTATCGATGACGAAGAGCCGCACGGCGATGCTCGTACCATGCTTGGTGTAGCATTTCTCGAGCCGCAGCGACGTTCGCACGCTCGCCTCTCGCAGCACGGTTTCGAAATGGTCGCGCATGCGCGCACTTGGGCCAAACCAGTCGGGCATGATCGCCACCAGGCGTCCGCCCGGGGCAAGGTGGCGCAGTGCCGCCTGGAGGTGCCGCACAGCGGCCAGGTCGTCGGCGCCGCGGCCCAGCGAGCGCGAGAAGGGCGGGTTCATCAGGATGATGCTCGGCCGCTCTTGCCGGGCCATGAGCGACCCGATCGCGGCGCCGTCATACCCGATGATGAGGGCTTCGGGGAACAGGGCCGCCAGCCGCGATCGCCGCGTGGGATCGAGTTCGTTGAGTTGGAGCGACCGATGATCTCCGAGCTGTGCGACGAGAAGGCCATTGCCTGCGCTGGGTTCGAGCACCACGTCCTGCGGCCCGACGTCGGCGAGCAGCACCGCGAGCGCCGCGATATCGGCGGGCGTCGAGAATTGCTGCCAGGCGAGCTGCGCTTCGCTGCGCACGGTCTGGGTCGGCAGGCGCTGAACGAGCGCATGGGCCTGCGTCACGTCGGCGAAGCTCTCGAGAGCATAGGGCTTCTCGCGCAGATAGAGGGCCGTTGCGTGCTCCAGGAGTTCGAAGCTGTCGCGCTGTGTCCAGCGGCCATCGGCGTCGCTGCCGCCAAAGGCGCTCGTCATCGCTTCGTTGAGCTGGCGGCGGGTGATGGGCGCCCCCCTGCGCAGCAGGAGAAGCAGGGCCTGGGCAGCAAGGCGGTCGGATGCGCCGGCGGCGGCGAAGAGATCGGACATGAGGGTATGCTCCTGTGAAAGCTGCCCCTTCGGCAGCATCACAATTCCGACCCCCCTTCCCTTTTCCGGGCCGCGCCGCGCCGGGATGGTGATGGTCATCCGGCGCCCTCCGGGACGTCGCTCGGCCTCGCTATGGCCCCCTGCGCGAGACCATTCGCTCTCAGAGCTAGACTGCGCGCCGAACGCGCATTTCCCCTGCATGTTGAACGGCGCATGTCGCTCTTGCAGGTAGCGTGATCCGCAATATGAAGGCCGGGCCGGTCGATGGCCGCTGCTGCGTTAGGGCCCTAACAACGGAGAACAGATTGGCCGACGATCTTCTTGTCACACTGACCGCCGATATCGTGTCGGCCCATGTGTCGAACAATTCCGTGTCTCCCTCCGACCTGCCGGTACTCATCGAGGCGGTCTATGGAGCGTTGGATCAGGCCGGGACAACTCCTTCCGTGTCCGAAACTGCCAAGTTGCAACCGGCCGTTCCGATCCGCCGGTCGATCATGCCGGACTATCTGGTGTGTCTGGAAGATGGCAAGAAGCTGACGCTGCTCAAGCGCCATCTGGCGACCCATTATCAGCTGAAGCCCGAAGCCTATCGTGTAAAATGGGGCCTTCCGAAGGACTACCCGATGGTCGCGCCGAACTATCGGGAACGGCGGAGCACATTGGCCAAGGCGTTAGGGCTGGGGAGAAAGGCTGGCGAACAGGCTCCGGCGACGAACGCCACTGGCAAGGGCCGTAAGAAGCTCGGCATCGCGATCCCCAAGCCGATCGACGATCGCCCATAGCCTGCAAGTGCAGGTTTATCGGTCGGCAACGCGACAGGCTAGCCCGATCCGATGGCGTTCCGCGAAGATCGCTTATCGCGACCGGCGTAATCTCCTGTCATTTGCCGCCACCTTCTGGCGATAATGCTTCAGGGTGCCGCGTGTTTTGCTCAATGGCGTCGTATCAAGGGCACCGGTCATCATCTTGGTCTGCAGTCCGATCATGGCGCGGACTTTTTCTGAGACCATCAATTCCGCTTCGACGCTTCCATCGTCTTCGCCTGCGGCGATCTTGGCAAGCCTCATCGTCATGACTGTCCCGGCTTCGGCGCCCAGCATCCAGAAATCGAATCCGGCTTTCATCCACGCGGTGTACATGGCGGTCATCGACTGGCTCCTGCCTCATGTGTGGTATCATTGTCGGCAGTCTGCATCTTCCTTCCAGACTGCGCCGTTCGACTGAACATTCTCATCGGCCCGCATCAAGATGCCTATTCAACGCGCAAAGCACAGATTTCGCTTGCAGTAGGCAGGCGCACAAGCTCCAGGGTGCTGCCGCGCCACCGCACAAGTCCAAGCCGTTCGAAATCGCGCAGCCAGCCTTCCATCGGCCATCGTTTCCAGTGTGCGTGAAATGTCTTTGCATTGCGAACAATATCGGACACGTGCTGCACGGGCGGTTCATAGCTTTCATGATATTGGTGGCAGGCGATGGCCTGTCCGACGAACAGCAGCCTGAAGCCGGCAGCGACAGCCCTGAAACCAAAGTCGGTGTCCTCCGCGCCATAGCCCGTGAACGCCTCATCGAAGCCGCCCAACGCCGCAAAGCTTGATCGGCGCAGCGCAAAGGCCAGCGACCAGAACAGCCCGGCATTGCTCTCCTCGCGCACGCCGCGGGCAGGAAATGAGCGCACAGGGTGCGCCCGCCCGCGTTCAAGCAGGTCGCACTCCTGCCAGCTTCCGCGCGCATCGTCGGGGCCAAGATAACGAACATCGGCGCACAGCAGGCTATCGTGCTCGCTGAGGGTATCGGCCAGCAGGCCGACGCACGCGCGCAGAGGAATGCAATCGACATCAAGGAAGATCAGCATCTCATGCCGGGCCAGGGATGCGGCCCGGTTGCGGGCGGCCGCCAGGGGGAGCCCTTGGGTCTCGAACCGATCGATGCGAACGGGAAAGCTTGCTGCGCCGACCTCGACCGGCTCGTCACTCATATCCACGATGATCAGTTCATCGGGTTGTCGATCGCTTCTGCGCAGGCCCTCGACAAGCTGCGCCAGATGCGCGCTGCGGTTACGAACGATGGTAAGGACCGATATGCCCATCAGCGACGCGTCCACAGGTCGAGCCGGTAGGTATCTCGGCGCTCGGCCAGTTCCACATCGAATTTCTGGGCCATGTCGAACCACAAGGTCTCGACCGCCGCATCCCCGCTTTGCGGATAATCGGTTTGCGCGGTGTAATGGACCAGGATGACCCTGCCGCCGGGCACAACATGATCGCGCAGCCATTTGCCAGCACGATCCAGATCGGCCAGATCCCAATAATAGGTCACCTCAGACAGCACCACCAGATCGAAGTCCTTGGCTTCGGGGGCCTCCTGCGGGAACGCCATGTGCGCCAGCCTGACGCCGGGCTGATCGCCCAGGCGCGCCCTCGCCTGCGCCAACGCCTTCGCGCTGATGTCCACGGCAAGAAGGCTGTCGCACAGGGGTGCGAGATAGCCCGTCAGAACGCCATGCGCGCAGCCGATCTCGAGGGCGCGCGCATACCGTCGGTCGGGCAGCACATCATGGGTGTGGGCAAATTTGGCGGCTTCATACGCGCTCGACGCCAGATCCCATGGGTCGTCATCCGATCCGAAAATGTCGTCGAAATATTGTGCGTCCAGGCTCGAGCGGGTCATCGGCAATCCCTTCTCAATGTCAGCACGTCTCGCGCGGCCATGCGGCGCTTTTCGCGCGGAAGCCGAAATCCATCGCCCATCACCGGCGAAATCTGGCTTCGATGGGCGAGCAGGGCCTGACGCCGCTGTCCGACGGGCATGGCCGGCGTGGCGATATGTCGCGCCAGGCGCGGCGCCTCACCCCAGACATGATAGGCAAACAGAGCGACCGGGCGCTTCGCCCTGTGCACAGCGGCCTCGGCCAGTCTGAAGGCCGCGACATGGTCGCAATGCGCCTCGCTATGGTCGGAAACGGCGATCGCATCGATCCGGCGCCAGCGCAGCAGCGCCGCGAGCCGACCGGCCTCCCGCATGAACGGATTGCTGTCAATCGGATGGGGATGCGCGTCGCGCCACCCCATCCAGATCGTCGGGACCGCTTGGGCGCCCAGCCTGCCGAGTGCGTGGCGGGCTTCTTTGCGTCTGGTCACAGCGACGCGCGGCGTAGTTTCGAGATGCGAGCCCGTGCCATCGGTCAGAAATGCGATCATACCGAGCCGGTCTTGCGCGGCGCAATGCGCGATCAGCGCGCCCGCCCCCAATGTCTCGTCGTCGGGGTGGGGAGCTAGGACGAGCCAGCGCGCCGATGCCCATCGGCTTTGTACCAGAGGCTCGACCTTCACCATAGTCGGTCACTCTCGTCCCAGATGTCGTGATCCAGAAGCATTTGGGCGGCCTCGTCCCGCGCATGATCGGGACCCGCTTGGCGCAGATAGAGGGAGAGATCGCGAATGATCTTGTCCGCCCGTTCCCCATCGAAGGCACTGCGCGTCCCCAATATCCGGGCTGCGGCCTCCATCACGGCAAAGCCTGCATTTTCGACGACCCCGCGGGTCAGGCGCGCAACGGCGACGGCATCGTCATGACCTGACGCAAAGCGCCGTGCTGCTTCATCGACCCAGAAACCTGCGGTGCGCACCGCAACGACCGCATCGGCAAACCGTGCCCGCTGCTGCGGCTCGTTGCGACCCGCATCGCCCATGGTCGATCGGATTTCCGCGACCAGGGCCTCGATGCCACCCAGTTGCGCCGCGCAGAAGCGCCAGGCTCCGGCCGTAAAACGAGGATCACGGTCATAGTCGCCCGGTTGGCCCAGCAGCATGCGCGGTTCGACGGCTATTGCGTCGAGCAGATAGCGACCGCTCACGCTCGCGCGCATCCCCCGGACCCGCCATCCCGACAGGTCCGTTCGGGCCTGCTCGTTGGCGGGGACGATCACCAGGCGCCGGTCGGTGCCTTCGCCGGCGGCAGTGACCAGCGTATAGTCGAGCCCGCCCGCCCCGCTTGCGAACATCTTCTGGCCGACAAGAGACATGGCCGCTCCGCCGACTATCCGTACGCCGGGGGAAGGCTCGGTGGCCCACACCCCGAACCATGCGCCGCGATCCAGAACCTGGGTCAACCAGTCTTGCTGATCGCGCGTCCCGTACCAGTCGAACAGCGACATCGCATTGACATGCCCTTCGTATAGCCGTCCGATACTAAGGTCGCCCCGTCCCACCTCGCGCAAGGTCTTCGCCATAGCGCATGCGCGCGCCGCTTCATTTTCAAAGCGAACCCCTCCGCATGCTTCGGGGGCGAACCTGCGATGATGACCGCTCTCCACCAGAACCGCTAGGCTATCACACGGGAAATTGGGGGCCGCGTCGTAGCCCGCGCCCAGCGTTGCAAGGCGATCGACGATGTCCGCCGTCGTCTCCATGACCCGCTCGTGTTGGTCCAGGATCATGCGATACCACCTTTATGTTCCATGGCAGCGACAGAAAGGCTGTTCAACCACTCCGCCACCCGTTGCGGCCCGCTCTCCCCGGTCAGGCAAGTGGGCCACTGCTGATTTTGCGCGATCGCCCGATCGATGAGGTCGGACCACTCCCGCGGATGAGGTGGCTCGCGGCAGAGGATCGCACCGCCCACGGCAGCCAGGCTGTTGGCCTTGGACATCTGCTCGTCGAAGGGCCGTGGTTCGGGTAGACAGATGTAAGGCCGGCGCGCCGATAGTACGGCGCTGACGACGCCATCGCCGGCGCCGCCGATGACCACCCCGGCAGTCGCAATCTGCGCGTCCGCGTCATCGACCCACCCCCGCAATTCGAGATTATCGGGCATGTCGCAGGGCATGGTGCAGGGCCCTATGACGCGCCATCGCCATGCGGGCGTGGCTCTGGCTGCGGCGGCCCATCGCTCTCCGTCGGAGATGCCGCCCCCGCGGCCCACAACGACCAGCACGGTGCTATCCCCGCCGGGCGCATAGTGTGGATCCGACTGGATGATGCCCGGCGCATGGAAAGTTTTCTCGCGGATCCAGATCGGTATGTCGTCATCGTCCATGGCTTCGTGGAACGGCGCAAGCAGCCCCGTAGCCCCACGAAATGCGTCCAGATGGGCTGGATCCAGCCGTTTCCCGCTCAACCGAACATAAACCGTCGGCACCGAGGCAAGTCGTGCCAGCATCGCCACTTCGGCCGACACATCCACCACCATCAGGCGCGGACGTGCCTCGGCGATCCAGCCTGCCATCCGTCTGATACGCTGACGGATGCCTTCATGATCCAGCGGCGCATAATGCAAGGAGGCCGGACGATCGGCGTGGTCGATACCCGCGAAACTCGCGTCCAGACGATCGTCGGGCAGGTCCAGGAAGGGAAGGTTTCCGGTCCGGCCGGCAAGACCGGTCCCCATCAGCATGACATCGTCGAGCGATTGCCCGATCGCGATCGCGCGCTGGCGATGGCCGTGGCCATGATGATGGATATAATATCCGATCGGGCGGCTCAACCGATGTCTTCCAGGGTGGGCAGCGGCATGTCGCAGGGCATAGGCGCAAGCGCGCGTTCTGCGATCAGGCAATCGGCGGCGCTCATCTCTCCCTTGGCCCATAGCCGCCAGCGGGCGCGCTCCTCCCAGTGCGATAGAGCGGGAACCATGGGATTCTTCTCTTTTGCGACGTAGTCCATCCATTGCTGCATGTCCGCTGCCATGCCGCCACTGGCGCGGCCGGCGGTTCGGGCGGATGCGCGGGTCCATACGGCGTAGGGGTGGATCAGTTTGCCGCCTGCACCACATGCGGCTTCGACCAGGGCGCGATCCTCGCCGGAGGACAGGAGCGGTACGCCGCCGGCTTGGCGATAAAGCTCGACCGATAGGGCAAGGCTTGCCCCTGTATGATCGCCGTGCCGGGGCGGCCTATCCCAGGGGACCGGATCGATGGCGTCCTCGATCGCACGCACCGCCCGCCAATAGGCATCGAACCGGCGGCGTAGCAAGAAAATGCCCGGCGCCGTTTCCGCCTCAAGCTCGTCAAGCTCGATGCGGCCGCCAATGATCCGATCGGCGGAAAAGTGCCTTAAATTGGTCTCCACCCAGTCCAGAGGCGGTCGACAGTCGGCGTCTGTGGAAAGCAGCATGCCTTCGGACGAGATAAGATCAGCGCCCATGTCCATCGCGGCGCGGCGGGCGGATCCGGCATGGGCCCGCGCGGGCTCGAACACGCGCTGGACGATGTGAAGATCGAACGCCGCGTGGGATCGAAGCATGGCGTCTACCGCTGTTGCGTGCGTGGCATCGCTACTATTGTTCACGCAGATAGCGACAGCGAAGGTTTGAACAGTTTGCTGCGCCAAGGCGTCAATCAAGCGGCCGATATGCTCAGCCTCATTTCGGGCCGGTATGCAGACGCAGACAGCGGGGGTCATGCAACGCTGGCAATGAGCGGTGCGGTCTCTGGCTCGGCGGCGAGAGCCGGGAGGGCAACGAGCCTTCGATATACAGCTTCATACTCGTCGACCATGCGCTGCGCGTCGCAATATCGCTCCGCATGTGCCCTGCACGCGCTGCGGCTCAGCCCCGACGCTGCGAGCGCCGCAGAGGCGAGCGACGCGACATCGTCGGGCTTTGCAAGAACGCCGCACTCTTCGGTCAACAGCGCAGGCACGCCGCCGCGCCGGAACGCGGCCACGGGGGTGCCGCATGCCAACGCCTCCGCCACGACCAGGCCATAAGGCTCTTCCCAGCGCGGCGTGCACAGCGCGGCGATCGCCCCGCCCACGAGTTGGGCGAGTTCGCGATGATAAAGATGGCCGACATATTCGACATTCGCTCCCAGTCGAGGCGCGACGGCCTCGTCGAAATAGCTCTGGTTCGAGATGGGGCCAGCGATACGCAACGGCAGTCCGGCAAGGCGGGCCGCATCGATCGCATAGTCCAGCCCCTTTTCCGGGACGATCCGGCCATACCAGACGAGATAAGGTGTCTCGCTCGCGACCGGTTGATAGGGAAAATGCGTCAGGTCGATGCCGTTGGGAATGATATGATCCGTTTTCGCCACGTGGCTCCACATGTGAGCCGTTGCCTTCGACACAGCGACATAGGTCATCGGCCCGCGGTTGAGCCGTACCCCGCTTTCCAGCCAGCAAAAGGGCGGCGTGTGGAGCGTCGTCAGGACGGGACTGGCAAGCGTTTCCGCCATGCTGACGGGAAGATAGTGCAAGGAATTGTTGTGGATCACATCGAAGGATCGCGACCGTAGTTCGGTCATCAATCCAAGATAGGCATGATGTTCGCGGAAGAAGGCGACATCATTGGCTTCGGCGATGCCCGTTTCAAGAAGCGAGGTTTCATCGCAGATCGCTTCGACACCCAATGCGCGATCGGAGTGCGTCGATGCAAAGAGAGTAACCTCGTGTCCACGTTCGCGCAGCGACCGTGCGAGCATGTGAGTGTGCATCTCCAGCCCGCCCGCGAAGGGCTCACCGATCGGGAACTTTAAATGAGCTATTATCGCAACGCGCATCAACGACTCCCCGCGACGATCCAGATGGTTCGCCATCGCTGGAAAACTAACGCACATGAGAAGGATTATTTCCCGGCTCCGGGGCATTTTCTGGGTGCGCGATCGGCGTGATTCACAGGACTATAGTTACCATTACGCTTTGGGTTGCTCGAAGACACTTGGACACTTCGAAGAACCGAGCAATTTGGGCGTGATGCAGACGAGCAGGTGCCCGAGAGCGCCGGAGCCCTTCTTTTGGCGGCCTGATCTGCTGATTTTCTGAAGCGAGCCGGGTGATCCACCCCGGTTTCCAGGTCATGCAGGCGCAGTGCGCCCCTCAAGCCAGGTGAGCCGCTGAAAGTTATAAGCGAGGTTGGCCATGCCGATCTTGATGCGGGCGCGAGCGATACCGATGGTGCGCACGACCAGGCCCATGCGATGCTTCTGTCCGGCGAAGACATGCTCGACGGCCGAGCGAACCGCCGAGCGCCTTGCGTTGGCGCGTGCAATACGCTCGGGCATCGCCCGTCGGTGCGGTTTCCGCTGGTGGATGTGGCTGGTGAACATGCCCTTGGCCAGGAAGGCCTCGTTCTTCTTCGATCGGTAGGCCGTATCGGCCCAGACGCCCGAGGCGGTGTTGTCCGGACTGATCAGCACCGGCAGCCTGGCCCCATCGTGAGCATTCGCCGCGCTGGCATCCCAGGTGCGGATCAGGCCGTGAGCCCGGTCGATGCCGATGTGGTTTTTATAACCAAACATCGGAATGGCGAGGTCGACCGGCTTGAACGCCGTGGGATCGGCGCCTTCCTTCACCTTGGCCTTGGTGTACTTCACGCTCCAGCGGGCATCGCGATCCTTCTGCCGGACTTTCGCAGGCCTGTCCTTCCAGCGCTCGGGGATCCGGCCCTCCTTGATTGCCGCCTTCTCCTCTTCGGTATTGCGCTGCTTGGGCGCCGGCACCACGGTGGCATCGATGATCTGCCCGCCCATGGCGAGGTAGCCCCGGTCGGTCAGCGCCGCATCGAACCGGGCGAAGAGCTTGTCGATCGCCTTGGCATTCACCAGGCGCTCCCGAAACAGCCATACCGTTGTCGCATCGGGCACTGTTCCGTCGAGACCCAGGCCCAGGAAGCGTTGGAACGAGAGCCGGTCCTTGATCTGGAATTCCGTCCCTTCGTCCGACAGCGAGTAGAGCGCCTGCAGCACCAGGATCTTGAACATGAGGACCGTCGAACGGCGGACGCCCACCCTTGCCCCGAGGGCCGCGGCGCAGCGCCGCGACCAGTGGCCCACGGAATACCTCGAAGTCCACGACGGCCGCCAAGCGCTCCAACGGATCACCGGCCGCGCTCAACGCCTCAGAGCCTGCCCCGAAAGTTATTGAGCAATACCAGCACGTTGTGATTCACGCCTCTTTGCGAAGAGATGGAGTGAAGCATGGCATGGACTGGTATTGCCCGGCAGGAGCATAGCCGAAAAGGATTGCGCTATTCCAGCGATAGGACCGACCGGGAGTGGGCGTTGACAGCGCCGTTCATTCCTGGGGCCAAGCGGGGCGGTCGACGCCGAACAGCGGACATGCGCGAAGTCCTGAACGCCTTGCTCTACATCGCGGCGAGCGGTTGCGCCTGGCGGCTTCTGCCCAAATGCTTCCCGCCGGTCTCGACGGTCCAGCGCTACTTCTACGCCTGGCGCAACGCTGGCCTGCTCGAGGCGATGAACACGGTGCTGGTCATGAACCTGCGAGAGATCGAGGGACGCGAAGCAAGTCCAAGTGCCGGTGTGATCGACAGTCAGTCGGTCAAAACCACCGAAAGTGGCGGCCCTTGCGGCTATGACGCGGGCAAGAAGATCAAGGGCCGCAAGCGGCACATCCTGACCGACACCTGCGGCTTCCTCGTCTTCATTCTCGTGCATGCCGCCGATATTCAGGATCGCGATGGTGCGGTCGATGTCCTCAAGGCCGTGCGGCAGCGTTTCCCCTGGTTGCGCCATGTTTTTGCCGATGGTGGCTATGCGGGCGACAAACTCCGCGATGCCATCGCCGGTGCAGGACATTGGACGATCGAGATCATCAAGCGGTCGGACGCGGCAAAGGGCTTCCAGGTCCTCCCGCGTCGGTGGGTCGTCGAACGAACCTTCGCATGGCTCGGCCGATGCCGCCGCCTCGCCAAGGATTGGGAAACCACTATCGCCTCGTCCACGGCTTGGGCCACGATTGCCTCCATCCGCATGCTCACCCGCAGAACGGCAAGATATTGCTATGCTTGAGAAACTTCCGAGTCAGGCACTCATATCGGTCCGAAAGATCGAAGAAACCCGGCTGTCAAACCATCGCCGCCTCCGCTGTCGCGCTCGCGCAGTGAATCATCTCATGCCGTCAGGCGCTACCGGTTTTTCGAAGTGTCCACTTCTGTTCTTAACTTTAACTGCCCTAATTAACGATACCATTGCGCTTTTATGAGCGAGATCCCTGCATTTGCGATCATGTATACCCATTTATTGAGGTTACCTCTTGCGCACTTTGCTTCGTCATCTGTCCAGGGAGATGAAAGCCGGCCGCTGAAGGCCTGTTTGCGTATCCAGAAACCAGCTTGGGAACAGGTTTTTCCAATTTGTGTTTTACAGATGTATCTTGAGAAGGAGAGTGTGATGAGCATCGAAGGTAAAGCCAAAGAAGCCGCTGGTTTCGTGAAGGAAGAGCTGAACGAACACGGTGACACACCCGAAGCAAAGAAGAAGGCGCAGGAAGGCCGCGATCTGCGTAACGAAGGTCGTGTCGAAGATGGCAAGGCTCCCAAGACGACCGAACCGGGAACCGGCGCCAAGGAATAAGGCTCGTTGCGAGCTTCAGGGCGCCGCGCCGAAAGGTGCGGCGTCCTTTTGTTTAGTCGTCCCGCATCCGGGTGTCAGGACGTCGACCCGTCTCTCATCACGGCCGTTCGTCTCGGGCAGTTGCTCAAGTGGCCGCCGGGAAAATCATCGCTGAGCTATATTGGGCAAAGCTCTTGATGGCTCTCGACCCTGGCTTCGAGCACGCGGGCCCAATCCTTCGCGCAACCGGGGGGAGGCATGTGGACAATGTCGAGGTCATCGCGGGCGTAGTAATCCTTCGCCTGGGCCGCCGCGCGCCGTCCTTCCAAGTCATTGTCACTGGCAAGGAATAGCCGCTTCACGCGAGGCGGTATGGTCATCTGATGAAGCCTGCGTGCGCCCAAGCTTGCCCAGCAGGGAATGCCGGTCAGCAAAGTAAAGGCCCAAGCCGTCTCGAAGCCCTCGGCAATCGCCAGGGTCTCTCCTGGCTGTCCGCCCTGCCATGCGCCCCGCCCCGGCGTGCCCAGCATGACCTTGCGCGTATAGCGGCCTTCAGGGTCCAGGAAGATGCGCTGGATGGCGGTCAGGCTCTGACCTTCCTGGACGGGGACCAGCAAGGCGGGAAGAAACTGCGTTCGCGGCTTGGGAAGATAGGGACAACGTGGATGGAACCGCAGGCCCTGGACGAGCGGCACGAGGTGGCGCCCGCGCAGGTAGGTTTCCCCAAGCGTACCGATGATCTCGGTGCCCTGGTCCCACACGGGCTGTGGATTGCCCCTTCCCCGCCCTTCAGTGCTGCTGGGCGCAGGGAAATGTCGGCCCGGTTGCACGCGCCGAAGCTCACGCAGCACGTCTTCGCGCGCGCAGCCGGCAAAGCAGGTCACGAGGAAACCGCGGTCGCCCTGGCGGATCGAAAGGCTGGGGTCGCTGTCGGCATGGGCGGGGCATCGGCACATGGCGACATTACCGCTCCATGTGCCCCCGAGGGCGCCGACGAGATCGATGAGTTCCTGGGACGGTCTAAGGGCTGTAAGCGGCATGATATCCTCCTTGCTTACCGTCCTGTTCCCCCCTTTCCTCCTCCTTGGGGTGGACGTGGGCTGCAGAGCCCGTTCCAATTCAGTGCTCGGTCCGGGGCACCTTAAGCGAAGCGCGCGCAAGGGCTCGGACGACCCTGCGAGCCTTGGCATCGTAGTCGACGACATCCGTATCGGGCAGATGGCCGCGGACGGTCTGGCGCGCGGGTGGAAACCCGGGGTCTGTGCTCGCGAAGACGACACGGTTCCCGCCATTTTCGGCCGGAACGACGATCGTGCGGTTCCCGAAGCTGGCCCCGATGCGGCGCACGAGCGTGGCAAAGGCCATGGCATTGTCGCACAGATTGGCTACCAGCAGCCCGCTCCTGCCGAGGCGCTGTCGGCAGCTGTCGTAGAAGGACCGCTCGCTCAGCGCCGGGGGAAGGCCCCGGCTGTCAAAGCCGTCGAGAATGAGGATGTCGGGCGCGCCAGGGGCGCTAAGGATATAGTCCAGGCCATCGGCGCAGATCACGCGGAACCGGTCGTTGTCAGGAGGAATGTGGAACTGCTCGCGCAGGGCGATGACCGCGGGATCGATCTCGACCACAGTGATGTCGCACTGGAGCAGGCAGCGATAGCAGGCCTTGGCGAGCGATCCGCCACCCAGACCAATCATTTCGATCTTTCGCGGCGCGGGACGGAACAGGCGGAAGCCCATCATCATGCGCGTATACTCGAACAGGAGATGGTCGGGATCGCTGATCCGCATGTCGCTCTGGACCGTGGTCCAGTCGAAGAGGAGCGACAACATGTCACCGAACCGGAACAGCATCGGCACCGTCTCGCCAAAAGGCGCGTCAAGCGTGATCGGGACGTTCCCTGCGCCCTGGAAGCGGCCCTCGAGATTGCTGCCTGGCGCAGGCCGATCGAACCGCAGATCGAAGACCATGTCGTGAAACAGCTCGAGATCGATCGACGGCCCTACCCCGCCCCCGTCGGTCATAGGCGCGGCGCCTTCGCCGACGGTGTCAGGTTCACATCGCGGCGATGGAGAGCGATGCCAAGCAGCAAGGCCGAAGCGGCGGCAACCCAGATGGCCTGGTGGCCGATGAGGCCGAACAGCATGGCGCCCAGCACCGCGCCCGCCAGGAGGCCAAGCCATAGCAGGAGATAGGGAACCCATCCGAACCGGTCGCCGCCCATAAGCGCGGACAACAGGCGCTGGCCCAGCTTCACCAGCGTACCGGTCATGTAGGTGAGGCCGATCTGTACCTCGCCATCATGTTCGAACAGCGCATTTTCTGCGCCCATTGCCATGGCGAGCACCGCAGCCGCGGCCCAGGTCGCGTCGGCCGCCGCAAGCAAAGAAGCGGCGGTCAGCATGGCCGCGATGAGGTACATGAGCGCGCCATGGCGGGCGCGCCTGATGGTTCGTCCGCACAGCGAGCCGAGCATGACGCCCACGACAAAGGACGCGATCAGCCCGCCGGCGGTCAAGGCGTCTGCGACATGCTCGCTCAAGCCGACAGCAAGCCGCGTGGAGTTGCCGCTCATGAAGGAGACAAAGAAGCCGCCAAGATAGAGGAAGCCGAGCGCGTCGACAAAGCCAGCGAGCGCGGAAAAGCAGGCGGCGAGACCCCAGACGCTTCGCGCATAGCGGTTCATCGCGGCGGGTCCCTAAGCAGCGCTGGCCGTGCCGCTGCACGACAGATCACGATCCCACCGCGCAATCTCATGGCGGTTCGCCAGATGGATTGCGGAAAGCCGAGCCAGGTCCTGCGTTTCGAGCGACCGGTCCGTGAGACCCTGTCGGAGAAAATCGTACAGTCTCTGATTGTGAAGGAGAAGGAATTCCCGAACTGCCCGCGCCGTCATTATGTCTCCCGATTATGTCTCAGCGCAAACCGCTTTGCTGACGGGCCTCTCGATCGATGTTTGATCATTCAGCCCGTTTTCTGACGCCGCGAACCTTAGCAAATTCGGTCTCATTTCGTAAGATTGAATTGTGATGCATGAAACATCATTGGGTCAGTCGGGCGCTTGGCATTCACAGCCGCCGCCTGCCCCGACCCGCCCCCTCCCCTACCAGGAAG
>JAEMRT010000209.1 GCA_016463225.1 Sphingopyxis sp.
AGGGGGCGTTTGCGGGAGGGGGCGGAATCCTACGCCAAGCTCGCCCAGATAGCCGGCGCGAGATCTTACTTGTTGCTGCCTTCTACGGTCGCGCCAGAAAGGCGACGGCTCAGTTCTATCCGGCGATGGCTACGCATTTTGAAGGTGTCTGGCCCAACGCGCCGATACTCAATGAAGCCGAGAGAACGCCAAAATCGCTCTGCCGCTTCATTCGCTTCCAGCACGGCCAACCGAATCTCTGTGGCACCTCTCGCAGCGGCCCAGCTTTCGACCGTCGAGTAAATTGAGCGTCCGACGCCACGACCACGCTGTGCGGCATCTACGATCATGAAGCCGAGATACCATGTGCCATCACGCGGATAATCGCGGAGGATGGCCGCGATTGCATATAGGCCGCCAGGCCCCTTCCATCCCAGGACAGCTTGATTGTGGGCGCTCTTTTCGGGCGGCACATCGGAGAAAAGCTCGCGAGCATCGTCCAGCGTGGGCGCGGCCCCGTCCTGCAACAGGAAATAGTCGCTGCAACGGTTGTACAGGTCTGCAACGTCTGCGGCGTCCGCTTGGGTAAGTTTGATCGGGGCTCCCGTCATCATCATCGCGTTTTGGCAGCAAGCACGCGCTGACCGTAATCCCGGAGTTCCCCGTTGGGACCGACATAGCGGTAGAGAGTGACGCGCTCGATCCCGAGTTCCTTGCAGAGGTCGGAAACGGACGTGTCGCGTTGGGCCATAGCAGCCTGAGCGAGCCGCACCTGGGCCTTGGAGAGGGCGAACTTGCGGCCACCCTTGCGTCCCCGCGCGCGGGCAGCGGCCAGGCCAGCCATGGTGCGCTCGCGGATCATATCCCGCTCAAACTCCGCCAGTGTGGCAAAAATGCCGAACACCATCCGGCCCGATGGCGTCGTGGTGTCGATCTGCGCGCCCTTGCCGGTGAGCACCCGCAGACCGATACCGCGATCCGACAGATTCTGCACCGTGCTGACCAGGTGGGTGAGCGTTCGGCCGAGCCGGTCGAGCTTCCAAACGATGAGGACATCGCCGTCGCGCAACGATTTCAGGCAGGCGGCAAGACCGGGGCGATCATCACGGCTACCGGATGCACGATCATCATAGATATTGCCTGGCTCGACACCGGCAGCGCGAAGGGCATCGTGCTGCAGGTCGAGCGACTGCGAGCCGTCGGCTTTGGACACGCGGGCGTAGCCGATCAGCATGGATCACAAACGAAGGTTTGAGGCGGTGACGAACATGAGCACATAAGATTGGGCTATTGTGTATCTTAACCAGCATCTCAATCAAGCTATCTCAAACCGTAGCTCGGAAAGAATAAGGAGCATGTATGCCGCGTCGCGTGACCCTGACCGATCGACAGCGCGAGGCGCTGCTTCACTTGCCGGTCGATCAAGGTGAGCTGCTGCGGCACTATACCCTCAGCGATGAGGATCTCGGGCATATCCGCCAGCGCCGGCGCGCCCACAATCGTTTTGGCTTCGCGCTGCAACTGTGCGTCCTGCGCTACCCGGGCCGGGTGCTCGCTCCTGGCGAGTTGATCCCGGCGCAGGTATCGGATTTCATCGCGGCCCAGCTCGGCCTGACCAGCGACGATCTACTCCTCTATGCCGCGCGCGAGGAGACCCGGCACGAGCATCTGGCGGACCTTCGCCGAATCTACGGCTATCGCTCCTTTTCGGGGCGGGGCGCACGGGATTTGCGCGAATGGATCGCTCGGGAAGCCGAGGCGGCGACATCGAATGAGGATCTTGCCCGTCGCTTCGTTGCGGAGTGTCGCCGCACCCGCACGATCCTTCCCGGCTCCTCGACGATCGAGCGCCTTTGCGCCGATGCGCTGGTTGAGGCCGAGCGCCGGATCGAGGATCTTATCGCCCATCGCATCACGCCAACCCTGAGCGAGAATTTGGCTCACCTGTTGGAGGATACGGTGGATGGTCGCGTCACGCGCTTCGTATGGCTGCGACAGTTCGAGGTTGGCGCAAATTCAGCAGCCGCTAACCGGCTGATGGATCGACTGGAATATCTTCAAAGGTTCGATCTTCCGGCGGATTTGCTGGACGGCGTGCCGGCGCATCGTGTGACCCGGCTTCGCCGGCAGGGCGAGCGCTATTACGCCGACGGCATGCGTGATCTGCCCGAAGACAGGCGGCTTGCGATCCTCGCTGTCTGCACCCTGGAATGGCGGTCATCGCTGGCCGATGTCATCGTGGAGACCCACGATCGCATCGTAGGCCGTCTCTATCGGGCCTCCGAACGCCTTTGCAACACCAGGATCGCCGACGAAAAGGCGGCCGTTCGGGACACGCTGAAGTCCTTTGCCGAAATCGGTGGTGCTTTGCTTGGAGCGCAGGACGATGGCACGGCCCTGGACGGGATAATCGCCACCGGGCCTGGCTGGGAACGGTTCAGAACCCTTGTCGCCACGGCCTCCGCGCTGACCAACGTGCTCGCGGCCGACCCGCTCAGCCGTGTGCTGGACGGCTATCACCGTTTCCGCCTCTACGCGCCCAGGATGCTGCGCCTGCTCGACATGCAGGCGGCGCCGATCGCCACGCCTCTTCTGGCGGCCGTTGCGATGCTGCGTAACGGGATCAAGGTCGATCCGCCGGTGGATTTTCTACGTCCCAACTCGAAATGGCATCGTCATCTTCGCGCTGAGCCCAGCGGCGACCACCGGCTTTGGGAAATCGCGGTGCTGTTCCACATCCGCGACGCCTTCCGGTCCGGTGACATATGGTTGGCGGGATCGCGCCGCTATGGCGACCTCAAGCAGCTTCTGGTCCCGCCACAGGCGATAGAGCAGACCGCGCGGCTCGCCGTGCCGCTGCGACCCGGCGAATGGCTGGCCGAGCGCAGGGCTCGACTGGATACACGGCTGAAGGAGTTTGGCCGCGCGGCGCGAACCGGCACGATCCCAGGCGGCATCATCGAGAACGGCAAGCTGCACATCGACAAGCTGAGGGCCGACACGCCCGAAGGGGCCGAGGATCTCGTGCTCGATCTCTATCAACAGCTCCCGCCCGCGAGGATCACCGATCTGTTGCTGGAAGTCGATGAGCGAACCGGATTTTCCGAGGCGTTCACGCATCTGCGCACCGGCGCGCCCTGCAGCGACCGGATCGGCCTGATGAACGTGTTGCTGGCGGAAGGCGTCAATCTCGGTTTGCGCAAGATGGCGGCGGCGACCAACACGCACAGCTTCTGGGAATTGCTGCGGATCGCGCGCTGGCATGTCGAAGGCAGCGCCTATGATCGGGCGCTCGCCATGATCGTGGAGGCCCACGCCGCCCTGCCCATGGCCGCCTTCTGGGGACAAGGGCAATCGGCATCCAGCGACGGGCAGTTCTTCCTTGCTACCGAGCAGGGCGAGGCGATGAATCTGATCAACGCGAAATATGGCAACGTCCCGGGCCTCAAGGGATACAGCCATGTGTCCGATCAATATGCGCCGTTCGCAACCCAGGTGATCCCGGCAACGGTCAGCGAGGCTCCCTATATCCTGGACGGGCTGCTCATGAATGACGCGGGCCGCCGCGTTCGCCAGCATTTTGCCGACACGGGCGGCTTCACCGATCATGTGTTCGCCGCCTGCGCCTTGCTCGGCTACAGGTTCGCCCCCCGTATCCGCGATCTCCCTCAGAAAAGACTCTATGCCTTCACGCCCAACGCGACGCCGGCCAATGTGCGAGCGCTGGTCGGAGGTAAGATCAATGAACCGCTCATCGAGCGCAACTGGCCCGACATCCTGCGCATCATGGCGACGATCGCAGCGGGGATCGTCGCCCCCAGCCAGATTCTTCGCAAGCTCGCCTCTTACCCGCGCCAGAATGAGCTGGCCCTCGCATTGCGAGAGGTGGGCCGCATCGAGCGAACCCTGTTCATGATCGACTGGATTCTTGATGCCGGCCTCCAGCGCCAGGCTCAGATCGGCCTCAACAAGGGTGAGGCCCACCACGCCCTAAAGCGCGCCATCAGCTTCCACCGCCGAGGTGAAATCCGGGATCGATCCGGCGAAGGCCAGCACTATCGCATCGCCGGAATGAACCTGCTCGCCGCCATCATCATATTCTGGAACACCATGAAGCTCGGCGAGGTCGTCAATACCCGGGCCGCCAGCGGTACCCATATCGCGCCTGATCTACTCGCCCACGTCTCGCCGTTGGGATGGGAACACATCAATCTAACCGGGGAATATCGCTGGCCCAAATCCTTAGCGTAGGATTCCGCCCCCTCCCGCAAACGCCCCCT
>JAEMRT010000102.1 GCA_016463225.1 Sphingopyxis sp.
CTGCTGCGCTGTTCGCTGTGCGCCGAACATACGATCGAGCAGGTCGGCGAAATCCTCGGCCGCTTCGAACGCGCGGGTAAGCGCATCGGGATTATCAGCTGACCCGAGCCCTTCCGCCGACCAGCGGATTCCTTTTCGGGGCGAGTTGAAGCGGCACCGGCTTCCGTGCTTTGCGGCGCCGCGCTTGTCCGGTAAGAGACGCCTGTGTTCGAGCGGGATGGCGATACAGAAACCGACAGTCGACGGGAGCGGATACGCTTCTGGCTGACGATCGGCATGGCGACGCTACTGACAGGTATCGTTGCCGCACTTGTCCTGCTGCTGGCGCGCGCCAGCGATAATTATGACCAGTCGCTCGGCTGGCAGACACAGAGCCTTGAAGTCATCTCGCAGACCCGCTCGCTCGACGCGTCGCTCGCGCGCGCCGAGGCCGCGCTCGGCCGCTTTGCCGTCGGGCTGCAAAAGGAAGACGGCCGCGTCTATGAACAGCAATGGGGACTGGCGCGCCAGTATCTGACGCGGCTCGATCGCAGTGTCCGCGACAATGCCGTCCAATCGAAGCTGGTCGATGATCTGACGGCCGAGATGAACAGCCGCGGGCGTCAGCTCGGCGACGCGGCGCTCAGCGCCAATTACAACCAGACGATCGCCGCCATTTCCAAATATCATGCGGCGGGACACGATGCCGGGCTTGGCCGCATCGACAATTTGCTCAACCAGATTATCGCCAATGAGCGCACGCTGCTGCGCGAACGCAACCGGGTCACCGCCGACGATCGCGCGAGCCTGAATCAGGCGATATTGCTATTTGCGTTGCTCGGCGCTGCGATCGCCGCAGTGGCGATCGGCACGACATTCTCGTTCGTCCGCGCCGAAGCTGAGCGCCGCGTTGCGCGGCGCGAGCAAGCGGTGGAAAGCGAGCGCGCAATGCAATTGGAGCAGGCGGTCGAGGCACGCACGGCGGAACTCGAACAGGCCAACGTCGCGCTGCGCAGCGAGATGACCGAGCGCGCGGCGGCCGAGGCGCAACTGCGTCAGGCGCAGAAGATGGAAGCGGTCGGCCAGCTGACCGGCGGCATAGCGCATGATTTCAACAATATGCTGGCGGTCGTAGTCGGCGGACTTGAACTTGCGCAACGCTGGCTGCCCGGCACGCCCGAAAAGGCCGAGCGCCACCTCACCAATGCGCTCGACGGCGCCAACCGCGCCGCCGACCTGACGCGGCGGTTGCTGACCTTTGCGCGCTCCGAACCCGCGCGCCCCGAAATGACCGTCGTCGACGAATGCATCGAGGGCTTCGCCGAACTGATCGAACGCACAATCGGCGACCGCATCGCCCTGACGCTCGATCTGCAGGCGGACAACCTTGCCTGTTGGCTCGACCGGCAACAGTTTGAGAATGCGCTGCTCAACCTCGCGGTCAATGCGCGCGACGCGATGGACGGCCATGGCTCATTGACGATCCGCACGCAAGACGACGGCGACGGCAAGGCGCTGGCGGTGCAGGTGATCGACACCGGCTGCGGCATGGCGCCCGAGGTTCTCGAGCGCGTATTCGATCCCTTTTATACCACCAAGCCCGCCGGTCAGGGCACGGGGCTGGGCATGAGCCAGGTCTTTGCCTTTTGTCGCCAGTCGGGCGGCGAGGTGCAGATTTCATCGACCGAAGGCGAAGGCACCAGCGTCGCAATGCTGCTGCCCGTGGCCAAGCCGCAAGCCAGCCGCATCGCCGAGCCGGTCATCGATCCGGCCGACCGCGCGGCCGCGCCGGCCGAGGCGCTCAGCATCCTGGTCGTGGAGGACGACGAACGCGTGCTCACGGCGACCGTCGATGCCGTCAGCGAACTGGGGCACACCGTCGTCGCCTGTGGAAATCCGCTGGACGCCGAGGCGCTGGTCGAGGGACGGCTTGCAGCAGGAAGCGGATTCGACCTGATCCTGTCTGACGTGTTGATGCCCGAGTTGACCGGCCCCGAAATGGTCGCGCAGCTCAAACAGCGCTGGCCCGATCTGTCGGTGCTGTTCGTCACCGGCTATGCGGGCGACGCGAGCGAAGTCGCCAGTTTCGGCGACCATGACGTCCTGCGCAAACCCTTCACGCTCACCGCGCTCGATCAAGCGATCCGGCGGTGCGGCGACGCGCGTGCAATCGAGGGACAGCGGCTGGCGGTTTAGAAACCTCGCCGGCTATCGCGGCGAGGACTGATTACCGGATCGCGCCGCTCTTCATCAGGCGCGGCACCAGCGCCAGCGCGGCGACGAGCGGCCAGCGGCGCTGCCACGGCTTGATCTCGATCTTTGTGCCCGCGTGGCGATTGATCTTCCACGCCAGATAATCGATCCCGCCGGCATAGGTCAGGCTGGCCTTGGCGAGCCGCGCAATGCTCAGCGCCTTGCCCTCGATCCGTCGTCGCGACCAGCCGCCACCGCGTGTACCCGCTGGCATGGCGGCCATCGCAGGAACGCTGAAGCGGCTGTACCGATCGGCATCGGCATCGACCACCGACTGCGCCCGGGCGCTGCGCTCGGCGCGCAGCTCGACCGAGTAAGTGAGCGCGAAAGCCCGCCGCCACCAGTCGAGCGGCGCCTCGCCGTCGACCGCGCCCGCCGCCGCGAGCAACGTCGGCGCGGCGCGTGCCACCGCCGCCACCGCGCGCTGCAGCGCCGTATCGTCGACAGCCCAGACCAGCCGCGACGGCTGTGCAAAGCGCGCCCACACCGACACGTTGCGCGTCTCGGCGCCGTTCAGGCGATGGAAGTCCGCCTCGCTGAGTACGGCATATTTGGCGATCAGCCCGCCGTGCTGGAACGGAAAGACATTGGGCGGGATCAGCCGGTTGGCCGCCGCCATCCAGCGCTTGGGATAGGCGTCGCTGTAATCGGACACGATCAGGTAGAAATCGAGCATCAGCCCGTCGAGCTCGCTCTCACGCAGACAGCTGCCGTAGAACAGCACGGCGCGCGCGCTACCGGGGTACTGGGCAGCGATCGCCTGTGCCATGGCGGTGACGCGCGGGTCGACGGGGACCGACAATTCGGCGCGGACCAGGTCGATCAGGTCGGACACGCGTACGCGCTCAGGCGGCAAGGCGCAGGAAGGGAACCGGCTGCGTCGAAGTCAGGATGATCGGCATGCCGGTCTTCGCCTGAAAAATCTCACCATCCAGAATCACGTTCGACCGCTCGCCCTCGATGCGAATTTCGTCGCCCTGCTGGAAATGCACTCCGTCGAGCTGGTTCTGTCCGAGCGTGCCGCGCCAGGTCGCACCGAGCATGCGAACGAGCGCGCCCAAGCCGCGTTCGACCGCGAGCAGTTTCATTTGCCCGCTTTGCCCAGCGCTGTCATTGGTCCGGATGCTGAGCAGCAGCTTTTCCAGCGTCGTCACGATCAACAGCGAGAATTTGCCCTTATACTCGCCCTGCCGGATCAACGACACCGTCATCGCCTCGGGCTTGGGTGGCAGCCGCCCGCCGCCGAGGCCGAACATCATCGCAAACAGGCCGAGGATCGCGGCAAGAAAATGCGAAACGCCATTGGGCAGGCCGAGCGGATAGATGCGATTGCGGCAGTACAGCATCACATCGGCAAGATAGGCGCCGCCGAGGAACATGCCGAGCACCGGGCGCGCTTCGCCGCCGCTGTCGAGCGAGATCAGCTGGCGCTGGATCACATGATCTTCCAGCTGGCCCGATTCGACCAGCTCGATCACCCGCTGCAACGCCTTGATCGGATCACCCTCGGCGCCGAGGTCGAGCGCGATCAGATTGGTCTTGCCGTTCGGCAGTACCGCGACCGGCGGCGGCGAACCGCCGAAATGGCCGCCCGAATAGAGCTCGGTCAGCGCAGCCTGCACCGTGCCATCGCCGCCGTTGATGACGACGACGCGCGGCGACACCATCGCGATGGTGCGGATCGCTTCGCCGATCTGGTCGACGTCCTCGACCTCGTAATGAAAGATGTCGGGATGCGCCGCGCAATATTCGCGAACCCGCGGCAACAGGGCACGGTTGCCGGTCGAACGCGGATTGGAAAGAAGCGCGACGCTGGCCATCTGGTCCCTATTCTACCGGGTCGAACGACAGGCCGTTGACGTAGTTCAGCACCACCGGCACGCGCCTGGTGGCGCCGCCGACGGCAAAGCTGACCGTCGCCAATTTCGGCTTCCGCTTGAAGATGAAATCGCTGACCTTCATGTCGGGATTGCCCGACAGTCCGGCGCCGTCGCTGCGGTCCGACTTGCCATTGCCGTTCATGTCATGCCGTACCGACACGACATAGCTGCCCGGCTGCTTGACCGGGACGCAGACCGACATCGTGCCGGCGCGCGACACGGGCACATCGACACGCTCGATCCATTTGCGCTTTTCCAGATAGCCGCTGTTCGCGCTGTAAATCTGGACCCGCACGGTCCCCGTGCGCGCCTTGAAACCGCGCACATCGACCTGCACCGCGGTCGCGTTGCTGTTGCACAGCGCCGCTGCCGGACCCAATGCCGCACCCTGCGCCGCGACGGGCGCGATCAGCGCTCCGGCAGCGCCAGCGGCGAGTAGCCCGGCTAGAAAAATTTTCGACATGACCTCAATACCTCCAGAGGTTATAGCCACGCCAGCAAACGCAAAAGCACATGCCGACACGGGTTCCTGTCGCCCTTGCATCGGCATATCGGAACCATTTGCGGCCAAATCATGGTGATGGGGCGACGAAAGATTGAATAAGCTGCCTGCCATCGACCGCTACATCGCGCGTCTCATCTTCTTTCCCATGCTGGGGACGCTGGTCCTGTCGGCGATGCTGCTCGTGCTCGAAAAGATGCTGCGTCTGTTCGACTTCGTCGCCACCGAGGGCGGACCGGTCAGCATCGTGTGGCGGATGCTCGCCAATTTGATCCCTGAATATCTGTCGCTGGGTATCCCGATCGGGCTGATGCTGGGGATTCTCCTGGCATTTCGAAAGCTTGCGACGACGAGCGAGCTCGACGTTCTGAAGGGCGTCGGGATGAGCTTTGGGCGGCTGATGCGCATACCCTTTGCCTTTGCGATCGCGCTGGCGGCGCTCAACCTGGCGATCGTCGGCTTCATTCAACCCGTCGCCCGTTACGCCTATGAAGGCTTGCAGTTCGAGCTGCGCTCGGGGGCGCTCGGCGCGTCGATCAAGGTCGGGGAGTTTACGAAGCTCGGCGACCGCATGACGCTGCGGATCGAGGAAAGCTTTGACGACGGCAAGTCGCTCCGCGGTATTTTCGTGCGCGGCGATAACAAGGACGGCCAGCGCGTGTCGGCGACCGCAGCGCGCGGCCAATTTCTCGCCACCGATGATCCGAACACGATCATCCTGCGTTTGACGCAGGGCGTGCTGATCCACGAATCGCCCAAATTTTCGGTGCCGCGCGTACTGACCTTCGACAATCACGACCTGCCGATCCCGCTGCCCAAGATCGAGGCGTTCCGCCTGCGCGGCGGGGCCGACCGCGAAATGACGATCCCTGAGCTGTTCATTGCGGGCAAGGATCAACGTCAGTCCGAGCAGACGCGGCTCGAATCGCGGGCGAACTTTCACTTCCGCATCGTCGAAGTGATGTCGATGTTCCTGATCCCGCTGATCGCGATAGCGCTCGCGATTCCGCCCAAACGGTCGACGTCGTCGCTCGGGGTGTTCCTGTCGATCGTGATGCTGGTGACCCAGCACAAGATCAACCAATATGCCGAAGACATGGGTGCGCGCGGAGTCATCGATCCGGTGATCGCCCTATGGGTGCCCTTCCTGCTGTTCGCGGCGCTGGCGATCTGGATGTATTATGTCGTCGCGCATGTTCCCGGCGGCCAGCCGATCGGCGCACTCGAGCGCGTGGCGACAAAGACAGCGCAAAAGATTCGCGACCTGATGACGCTGTTCCAGCGCAAGCCGCGGTCGGTGGAGAGCTTGACCTAAATGCACCAGCTCCACTTCTTCCCGTCGCGCACGATGGCGCTCTATGTCGGTCGCCTGTTCCTGATCCGCTCCTTCTCGATCCTGTTCGCGCTGGTGCTGATCCTGCAAACACTCGACCTGCTCGGCGAAAGCGGCAAGATCCTGGCCGTTGCGGGCAACAGCGATTCGGATGTCTGGCGCTATGTCGGGATGCGGCTGCCGCAGATTATCGAGACCTTCCTGCCCTTTTCGGTGCTGCTCGGTACGATCCTGACCCTGATCACGCTGAACCAGAACAGCGAAGTCGTCGCGATGAAGGCGTCGGGGATGTCGGCGCATCAGGTGCTGGCGCCGCTGTTCCTCGCCGCACTGCTCGTCGCCGGGATCAGCTTTGCCTTTAACGAACGCATCGTCACGCGCTCGACCGCCGCGCTCAGCGCCTGGCAGAAGGTCGAGTATAAAAGGGTGCCGCCCGACAACGGGGTACGGAGCAACATCTGGGTGCGTGACGGTGACGATCTGATCAACGCGGCGACGGTCGAGACCGGCGGGCCGTCGATCGTGCTGCGCGACGTGACAATCTATGAACGCACCGGCGGGGTGCTGTCGTCGATGCTGTCGGCGCCGACCGCGCGCGCCGTCGAGGGCGGCTGGGAGCTGACCGACGCCAAGCGTTTCCTGCGGCGCTCCGGTACCGTCGAGCCGCTCGGCACGATCATCGCGGCGCGCGATGTACGCCCCGACCAGTTCACGCTGGCGCAGGTCGATGGCGATCAACTGCCCTTCCTCCAGCTGCAATCGGCGATCGCCGATCTCGAGGCCGCGGGGCGCCCGGTTGATGCCCTGAAAGGCGTGTTGTGGCACAAGATTTCGGGGCCGCTGTCGGCGATCCTGATGCCGCTGCTCGGCGCAGTCGCGGCGTTCGGTCTGGCGCGATCGGGCAAGCTGTTCATCCGCGCAATCCTCGGCATGGGCCTTGGCTTCGCCTATTTCGTCGCTGACAATTTCGCGCTCGCGATGGGTGACCTCGGCGCCTACTCGCCGTTCCTTGCGGCGTGGGGACCGTTCATATTGTTCGCGCTGATCGGCGAGATGATTTTGATCCGGACGGAAGAATAGCATGATGTCCGGTTCGAATAAGCGGACCGCGAACTTTGCTCAAGCCGTGGTGCTGGCCTTCGGACTTCTCCTCGTATCATGTGGTGATGCCGCACCACCAGCCGCGACACATTGGCGGATTGCAGTCAGCGGGAGCCCGTCGTGCTTGGGCCATTTGACGCAAGAAATGGCTGCGGCGCGAATAGAGGTTGCACGCTTTCCGGAATGGCAGGACGAACGGGGTGGCATGGAATTTGGCCCCGTACCCGAGGACAGCGTTGAAGATTCAAACGCCATTGTTCGCGCGTCAGGGTGCGCAACGGTAACAGGAAAACGTCCAAGCTGCTCGACGGATCACTCGGACGTGCACGTCTGCTAACCACCGGGAAGAAGGCGTTGCGCGGCGCCCTACTCTGGCTTCAAACCGCAGCACCCCGCGCCGAACCCGCTACCAGATTGCGCACCAGCTGCGGCAGGCTGTCGTAATTCGCGCCATGATATTGCGAATCCGCGGGCAGCACGTCCTTCAACCGGCGATGCGCCTCGGCGAGCGAATGATAGGGAACACCCGGCAGCAGATGGTGCAACGCGTGATAGCGCAGTCCCACCGGCGCCCAGAGCTCGGGCAGCAACCCCGGCGGCGGGACGTTGACGCTGTCGAGGAACTGGCCGGTCACGGTCAGCACTTCGCCATCATTTTCCCACAGATGCGCGACCAGCGTGCGGATCTGGTTGAGCACCAATGTCGCCGCGGCGATCGCGCCAAAGATCAGCAGCGCGCGCAGCGGCACCCAGCCGAACACACCCGCGGCGATCAGCAGGCTCGACCACGCCCACGCGCTGCCCTCCTGCCACGCCCACATCCGGCGAAACTCGCCGTCGGGTGCCTTGCGCCGGAACAGCGGGTTGATGATCATCCCTGAATAGCGTTCGACGACGATCCGGCGCAGCGGCGGGATCAGGAACGACAGCGGGGTCAGCACCGCATAGCGGAACAGCAAGGCCAGTGGCGCGAACGCCGCGGCAACCACGAACAGCGGCACCGTCCACGGCTTCATCAATGCCAGCGGCAGATATTCAGGATCCTCGACCGTGCCATATTTGGTGCGGTTGTGGTGCAGGCTGTGGATGCCCTCATACATGTACGACGGGATCAGCAGCGGCACACCGACCAGCAGGTTCCAGCCGAAGCGAAATCCCGGCAGTGCGTTTTTGCGGATATGGGTGAGCTCGTGAATGAAGCTGCCCGCGCGATAGAGCGCGAGGATCGCGACGACCGCCGCGGCAAGTGCCCAACCCGTCGTCGGCGCCAAAATCGCGCCCGCGACACCAGCGTAGCCGATCAATGCCGACGCCAGAAAATCGGTCCAATAGATGCGGGGGCTGGGCGTGACGAGATCGCGCGTCAGCTCCGACGCCACACGGATCATCGCCATATCGTCAACGATCGCCGATTTGGGCGTCTTTACCACGGTCGGCGCGAAGGGAGTCGCGACCCGATCGGCGGGGGGATTGATCGTCGTCATAACACTTCCAACACCATAGTTTCATGGCAGCAAAATGGCCAAATGCGGGTCGCCACTGCCACCGCAATGCCGTAATGCCTCGTCACAAATATAGGTCAGCCAATTCAGGAAACCAGTATGAGCGGACATTCGGACGGCCCGATCACCATCCACCCGGTCAAGGACAAGGGCGATACACGCGAGTTTGTCGAGCTCGCCTTTCGCCTCAACCGCGGCGATCCGGCGTGGGTGCCACCGCTGAAAGGCGAGGTTTACAGCCTGCTCACCCCGGGCAAGAATCCGTGGTTCGAACATGGCAAGGCGCAGCTGTTTCTGGCACGCCGGAAGGGCCGCACCGTCGGCCGCATTTCGGCGCATATCGACGAACTGGCACTCGCGCAGCCGGTCGAGCAGGGGATGGGGCCGGGCACCGGAAACTGGGGCCTGCTCGAAGCCGAGGACGAAGAAACCACGCGTGCGCTGCTCGCCGCCGCCGAGGACTGGCTGCGGACGCAGGGCATGCACCGCGCGCTCGGCCCGCTGTCGATTTCGGTGTGGGACGAACCCGGGCTGCTGATCGAAGGCTTTGACAACCGCCCGACGGTGATGATGGGGCACAACAGCCCGCTCTATCGCGGCTGGATCGAGGGCACCGGCTATCGCCCGGTCAAGCAGCTGATCAACTATGATGTGTACGTCAAAGAAGGCTTTTCGCCGCTGGTGAACCGCATTGTCGCAGCGGGCGAAAAGAACGCCCGCATCCACGTGCGCAAGGTCGACAAGAAGAATTTCGATGCCGAGGCCGCGCTGATCATGGGGCTGCTCAACGACGCCTGGTCGGACAATTGGGGCTTTGTGCCGCTGACCGACACCGAGATCGCCTTTGTCGGCAAAAAGCTGAAGACGATCGTCTTCGAAGATCTGGTCCGCGTCGCCGAACTCGACGGCGAGGCGGTGGCGTTCATCATCGTGCTGCCCAATATCAACGAATTGCTGATCGACATGGACGGCTCGCTGCTCCCCTTCAACTGGGCGCGATTGCTGTGGTGGCTCCACAAGCCGAAGAGCCGCACCCTGCGCGTGCCGCTGATGGGGGTCGCCAAAAAGCTGCAGAACAGCCGCATGGCAAGCACCCTCGCCTTCATGATGATCGAACTGATCCGCCGTGATGCGGTGCGCGATTATGGCACCGAGCGCGGCGACATCGGCTGGGTGCTCGATGACAATCAGGGAATGAACGCGGTTGCCGAGGCGATCGATGCCAGGGTCAACCGGGTGTATCAGATTTACGACAAGCCGCTGTGACCCGGAGCGTCAGGCGAGCACCGCCCACGTCGGCGCGTGATCGCTCGCCTTTTCGCGGCCGCGATGATCCTTGTCGACCCCGGCGTCGACCAGTCGGTCGGCGAGTGCGGGGCTGAGCAGCAGATGGTCGATGCGAAAGCCATGGTCGCGTTGCCAGCCGCCCGCCTGATAATCCCAGAAAGTCCAGATACCCCCAGCCGGATGCCGGCTGCGGATCGCGTCGGTCCAGCCGTCGCCGAGCAGGCGGAACCATGCGTCGCGCGATTCGGGCTGCATCAGTGCGTCGGTCGCCATCACCCGCGGATCCCACACATCGTCGTCGTGCGGGATGACATTGTAATCGCCGGTCAGGATCGTCGGAATTTCCGAAGCGAGGAGGAATTTCGCGCGCTCGCGCAGCCGCGCCATCCAGCGCAGCTTGTAATCGAATTTGGGGCCGGGCTGCGGGTTGCCGTTGGGCAGATAGATTGAAGCGACGCGCACGCCGTGAACATCGGCCTCCAGATAGCGCGACTGCTCGTCCTCATTCTCGCCCGCGAGGCCACGCTGGGTTTCGACCGGCTGCGTGCCCTTGGCGAGAATCGCGACGCCGTTGAAGCCTTTTTGCCCATGGTAGAGGAAGCCATAGCCCGCCGCCTCGATCTCCTTGGTCGGCATCGTCTCATCGCTCGATTTCAGTTCCTGCAGGCAGGCGACATCGGGCTGCGTTTCTTCGAGCCATTCGACAAGGCGTGGCAGGCGGGCCTTGATCCCGTTGATATTGAAGGTCGCGATTTTCATGGCGCACCTATGCCAGCAAGCACGGCGCGGCGAAAGGCGTCAGATCGAGAAGCTGGACCCGCAGCCGCAGCCCGAAGCCGCGTTGGGATTTTCAACCTTGAACGACGATCCGCCGAGCGAATCGACAAAATCGACGATGCAGCCGCGGACCAGATCGATGCTGACCGGGTCGACGACCAGCTTCACCCCGTTGGTCTCGGTAATGATGTCGTCGGCGTCGATGCTCTCGGCAAGGCCGAAGCGATAGCTGAAGCCCGAACAGCCGCCGCCATCGACCGCGAGGCGCAGCGCCGCTTGCGTTTCGCCCTTACGGTCGGCGATCCAGCGGACGCGCGCCGCGGCGGCGGGCGACAGGGTGATATCGGAAAGCTGCGTGGCCATGACCGCTAGATAGGCGCTTTATACCAAATGAAAAGGGCGCCGCGACGGTTATCCCGCCTGGCGCCCCTCCTCTCCGACCCAGGAAAGCTCGTTATTCGGGACCGCCCATCGCGACATTCTTGCCGGTGATTGCTGCGATCGCCATTTGATCCGACCGCACGAACGGCATCGGATTGACCGGCGCGCCTTCGATGCGGACTTCATAATGAAGGTGGTTGCCGGTCGAACGGCCGGTCGAGCCGACATAACCCAGCACGTCGCCCTTTTTCACCGACTGGCCGGGAATGACAACATAAGAAGACATATGGCCGTAGCGCGTCTGGATCGCGTTGCCATGCTCAACTTCGACATAATTGCCGTAGCCGCCAAGGCGCTGGGCGCGGCCGACGATGCCGTCGGCAGTGGCGTAAATCGGGGTGCCATGCGGCGCCGGGATGTCGATGCCGTTGTGGCGCGCGACCTTGCCGGTGACCGGGTGGACGCGCATGCCGTACGACGACGACAGCGACATCTGGTCGATCGGGCGGCGCGACGGCACCGCAACGCCGATCGAGGCGGTCAGACCGGTGTCGAGACGCTTCCACGCCTGGAAAATCGCGCGGGCTTCGCTGTCTTCACCGACTGAGGGAACGCCAGCGGTGAAGCTGTCGTCATCGGGTTCGTCGGGAGCGATAATACCAGCATCGGCGCTGGTTTCAGCCGCGTGGACAGCCGGAGTGGCCATCATGAAACATGCTGCGGCGCAGATTGCGACTTGATGCAACTTCTGCGTCAGAAGAGTGTTTATCAAAATACGACCCCGCGTGTGCCATGTCGCCAAAGTCATAAAGAGGCTTTGGCGCCGGTGTTTGTTGGTTTGGATGATTGCTCATCCCCCGCGACGCCTGTCTGCTATCCCAATGGTTAAGACGCAATAACACCATAGTATTCTTGCGTTAGACCGGCGTCGTGGCGCGCCGAGTCGTTGAACGGAGCTTTCAGCGCCCCGCGAAAGCGCGCTTTTACGAGCGCGTGCCACGTTTCAACGGCGTTGAATCCCCGCTCGTCGCACATCCAGCCGAACCAGACTGTGCCCGCACGCACATGGCGGATTTCATCCTTGTAAATACGCGACAGAATCTGCGCTGACGTTTCGTCACCGGCTTCGCGGAAGCGCGCGATCGTCGGCGGGGTGACATCGAGTCCGCGCGCTTCGAGCACCATCGGCACGATCGCGAGCCGCGCCAGTACGTCGTCGGCGGTGACCTGCGCGGCCTCCCACAGCCCCGCATGCGCCGGAAGTGCGCCATAATGGCTGCCGAGCGCGCGCAGACGCCGGTCGAGCAGCGCGAAATGCATCGCCTCGTCAGCGGCAACACCAATCCAGTCATCGACAAAATCGCGCGGAAATGCGTCGCCGAACCGGCCGATCAGATCAACCGCAAGGTCGATCGCGACAAATTCGATATGCGCCAGCGCGTGGAGCAGCGCGATCCGGCCGCGTTCCGAGCCGCCCTTGCCGCGGCGCGGCATGCGGCCGGGTTCGAGCAGTTCGGGCGTCGCTGGCCACGCCGGCTGATCGGGCATCGCGGTATCGCAACGATGGTCGAGCTGACCCTGCCGCCACGCCCGCGCCAGACTCCGCGCGGCTCGGCGTTTGTCGTGCGGATCCGGCGTCAGCAGGACCGCCCGCGCAGCTTCACCCAAACTCTGCATTTACAGCGTCTTTGCAGCCTCCAGCACCGCTTCGGCATGCCCTTTGACGCGCACCTTGCGCCATTCTTTCGCGAGCTTGCCATCGGCGCCGAACAGGAAGGTCGAGCGTTCGATCCCCATATAGCTGCGCCCATAATTCTGCTTTTCGACCCAGGTGCCAAACGCCTCGCACACCGCGCCGTCTTCATCGGACGCGAGGCGGACGGTCAGGCCATATTTGTCGCGAAACTTGCACAGCTTCGCCGGCGCATCGCGCGACACTGCGAGTACCTGCGCATTGAGATGCGCGAATTCGGGGGCAAGGCGCGTGAAGTCCTGCGCTTCGACCGTGCAGCCCGGTGTATCGGCCTTGGGGTAGAAATAAACGACCAGCGGCGCGCCCTTCATGGCGGCGAGATCGATCGTCGCGCCATCGGCGTCGAGAAGTTTCACCGCGGGAATGGCATCGCCCAAATTCAGACCGCTCATTTTTCACTCTCCTGCTGCGGGCGAATCGACGCCCACCAGTCGGCAATCTCCTGCCGCGCCGCATCATGCGCGGCAAGCAGTTGCGGCCAGCCGGGTTCGCCGCACTGGCTGGCGACAAGCTGCCGCGCCGCCGCGGTCGGCGGCTCGCCCTCGGGCGCGGTCAGCCGCAGCATCACGAGCATCCGCGCGAGCAGGCCATGCGCTTCGCATATGCCGTCGGGCGCCAGCCCCGCCGCTTTCAGGCACGCGAGCGCCGCGGCGATATTGGGGTCGTGGCATTGGCCGCTGGCAAGCTGGGTCACCTGCATCGCAAATTCCAGATCGACGAGCCCGCCGGGGCCGCCCTTGATGTCGAGCGCCCCGCTCGCAGGCTTGTGCGCCGCGATCTTCCCGCGCATCTCGGCGGCGTCGGCGGAGAGCTTTGCCCGATCACGCGGCGCCGCGAGCAGCTCGGCGATGACCCGCTCGACCTCGGCACGCGCCTTGTCCGACCCATAGACGGGTCGCGCGCGGAGCAGCGCCATATGCTCCCACGTCCAGGCTTCCTCACGCTGATAGCGTTCGAAGCTGTCGAGCGTAACGACGAGCGGCCCCTGCGCGCCCTGCGGGCGCAACCGGGTATCGACGTCGTACAGCTTGCCCGCCGCGGTCGGCACCGACATCGCCGCGGTGACCCGCTGCGCGAGGCGGTTGTAATAGGTGGTCGCGCCGAGCGGGCGCGGGCCGTCGGATTCGGCGAGGTGGTCGCCGGTGAACAGATAGATGAGGTCAAGGTCGGAGGCGTGGGTCAGCGCCCTGCCGCCGAGCCGTCCAAGCGCGAGGACGACCAGTTCGCTGTCGGCGATCGTGCCATGCGCGGTGACAAATTCGGCAATGGTTGCGTCGGCGAGCACCCCGAGCGCGGCTTCCGCCAGATCGGAATAGCCGCAGGCGATCGTAAGCGGATCGGTCGCCCCCGCGACAAGCTGCACCCCATAGGCAAAACGCCGCTCGCCGACCTGATCGCGCACCCGGTCGAGCAATCGTTCATAGTCAAGCGCCGCCAGCCCCGGCGCCCATTCGGCGCGCAGCTGCTCCTTGTTGGCCGGGGCGTCAAAGGCGCGGCTGTCGATCAACCCCTCGATCAGCTGCGCCCGCACCCCGAGCGCATCGGCGAGCGTCGGCGCGAGCGCCAGAATGCGCGTCGCGATCCGCGCCAAAGCCGGCTGCGCGGCGAGAAGATGAAAGAAGTTGATCGCGCTCGGCAGCCCCGCGACGAGCTTGTCGAAGCGCGCCAGCGTCGCGTCGGGATCGGGCGCGGCGCCGAGCGCCTTGACCAGTTCGGGCAGCATTGTTTCGAGCGCGTCGAGCGCCGCCGGGCTACGCAGCGCGCGCAGCTTGCCGCCCCGCCACTCGGCGATTGTGCGCAAGGCGGCATCGGGCGGATCGAACCCCGCCGTCAGCAACGCCGCGGCCAGTCCGTCGTCATCGCGCGGCAGACCCGTGGTCACCGCGCGTTCGGCAACGAGCCGGTCGTAACAGGCGCCGACATCAGCGGCGACGGGTTCGAGCATCGCGAGCAGCGCCGCGCCATCGGCGGCGCCATCAAGCTGCGCGACACAATCGAGCGCGGCGGGCTGGATCGGCAGACAATGCGTCTGCTGGTCCTCGATCATCTGCAACCGGTGCTCGATCCGGCGCAGCGTCGCATAATGATCCGCCAGCCGGTCCGCGTCGGCCTGCTCGATCCGCCCTGCCGCAGCGAGCGCCGCCAGCGCATCGACCGTTGCGGGAACGCGCAGCGACGGATCGCGCCCGCCATAGATCAGCTGGTGGACCTGCGCGAAAAATTCGATCTCGCGGATGCCGCCGCGCCCGCGTTTCAGGTCATAGCCCGGCCCGAATGCCTGCCCCTGCGCGAAATGATCGCGGATCCGGTCGCTCATCGCGCCGATTTCCTTGAGCTGGCGGAAATCGAGGCTGCGGCGCCAGATGAAGGGCTGGATCGCCGACAGGAACTGCTCGCCGAGCGCGCGGTCACCCGCCGACGCGCGCGAGCGGATAAACGCCGCCTGCTCCCAAGCCAGGGCTTCGGATTCATAGTAGGAAATGGCCGCGTCCACCGGCAACACGATCGGTGTCACTTCGGGATGCGGCCGCAGGCGGAGGTCAACGCGCAGCACATGGCCGTCGCCGGTGCGCGCCGACAAGATTTCCACCATCCGCCGCGCGATCCGCACCGCCGCCTCGGTCGGGTCGTCGCGCGATCGGCGCGGCAGCGTGTCGGGGTCGAAAATGAGGATCGGATCGATGTCGGACGAATAGTTGAGCTCGTGGCTGCCGAGCTTGCCGAGCGCGATCACCGACAGGCCGCGCGGTTCTTCATCGGGGGAGCGTTCGGCAAAGGCGGCGGCCAGCGCAGCGTCGCACGCGCCGTCGGCAAAATCGGACAACAGCCGGGTTGTGGCCGCCACATCATGTTCACCCGACAGATCACCCAGCGCAAGCAGCAGCGCGATGCGGCCGCGCCATTGGCGCAGCGTCCGCATGATGTCGTCATTTCCCGTCGGCGGCACGACCTGCGCCAGCGCCGCATCGGTGCCATCATTCAGAAACCGCGTCACATCGTCGGGATTGAGTTCGGCCAGCCGCGCCAGAAACGGCGCGTTGGCGGTGAGCCGGTCGAGCGCCGATTGGCGGTGGGAAGCGTCGAGGATAGTCATCGAGCGCCGCTATCGCCCGCCCCCAATGAGGT
>JAEMRT010000210.1 GCA_016463225.1 Sphingopyxis sp.
CGGGCTATACCGTCGATGTGCTGCTGAAGGCCGGCGATTCGGTCGAAAGCGGCGCCGCCTATACCGGCAGCTTCCCCACCCCGGCGATCGCCGAGAAATGGGCCGGCGGCAATCACGACGGGATGGAATATTTCGCCTTTCCGGGGGTCGACGCGAACAACCGCGGCATTCTGGCGATGAACTACGAATATCCCGATTTCAACATCCTGATGGCGGGCAGCTACAACGCCGCGACCGCGACCGCCGACCAGAAGGCGATCGCACTGTCGGCGGTCGGCGTCGGGGTCGTCGAAATCGCCAAGGGCAGCGACGGCAAATGGGCGGTTCAGGCCGGGTCGACCTATAACCGCCGCTATACCGGCAACAGCAGCTATCGCGCAGGTGGTCCCGCCGCGGGGCTGCTGTCGGGGTCGATCAAGGGCATGCTGAACAATTGCGCCAGCGGCCGCACCCCCTGGGACACGTATCTGACCTGCGAAGAGTCGACCGACAATTATCTCGACCCGACCCAGCCCGCGACCAACTATGGCTGGGTCGTCGAAATCGATCCGCTGCGCGAACTCGCCCAGCCGACGAAGCGCACCGCGATGGGCCGCTTCGATCATGAGAATGTCGCGTTTATGGCGAACAGCGACCGCCGCACCGCCTTTTACATGGGCGACGACGGCACCCCGGGTTGCATCTATAAATTCGTGCCCGACCGCGCCTACAGCACCACCAACCGCGCCGCGAACACCGAGCTGCTCGACTATGGCACGCTGTATGTCGCCCGTTTCAACGGCGACGGCACCGGCGAATGGCGCGCGCTGGTCGTCGGGCAGAACGGCCTGACCGCCGGGGCATCCGATCCGGGCAACACCAGCCAGAGCACGACGCCGCCCGCGCCGACGATCGTCAATTTCAACAATCAGGCCGATGTGCTGATCAACTGCAAGTCGGCAGCGCGCGTCGCCGGCGGCACCGTGATGGACCGTCCCGAGTGGATCACCGTCGCGCCCGACAACAGCGCGGTGTTCGTGACGCTGACCAACAACAGCGGCCGCCGGGTGACGAACCCGATGAACCCGCGCGTGACCAATCTGCACGGGCACATCATCAAGTTCAGCGAACAGGGCAATTCGCCGCTGGCGATGACCTTCCGCTGGGAAATCTTCCTGCTCGCGGGCGATCCGACGCTGGCGGCGGGGGGCAGCAACCTGACCGGCAATATCAACGGCGATACCTTTTCCAGCCCCGACGGGCTGCGCATCGACCCGCAGGGGCGGATGTGGGTACAGACCGACCATAGCGTCCCGGGCAATTCGGGCGTCGCGGGCCGCTCGATCGATCAGGCGTTCGGGCACAATGCGATGTTCTATGTCGATCAGGTGACGAAGCAGTCGAAACGCTTCCTCGTCGGCCCGCTCGGCTGCGAGATCACGGGGCTTGCCTATACCCCCGACCTGCGCACCTTCTTCGTCAACATCCAGCACCCGACGGGCAACTGGCCGGTTGCGGGGCAGCAGCCGCGCTCGTCGACGATCGTCGTGCGGCGGACGGACAACCAGCCGGTCGGCAACTGATCCAGCGCGCCGCCCGCTCCCAGCATCGGCGGGGAGCGGGCGGTCGCCGGCATACCGGTGCACACGACAGATTTGGGATCGCTGCCGTCCGTGGCATGACGGGTGGCGGAAAGGCATGCGCTGCGTTGCCATTGCCCTCCCCACGCTCAGGAGATGTCGATGCGAGTCCTGCACACCATATTACTGGCGCTGGCGATCGGCCTCATCGGCCACATCGAAATAGCCGATGCCAAACCGGCAGCGCCGCGACCGGAAAAGCGATGCGGCTGGATCGACAATCCGACCCCCGCCAACTGGTGGCTCACCGACGCGGCAGGGCGCTGGACCATCGGGCTGCAGGGCGGCCATCAGGCGCCGGGGCTGAACAGCCTGCCCGACATGCGGACCAAGGGGTGGGTCGAGACCAACGGTTCCTATGGTTACGGCTGCGCCTGTATGCAGGTCACGACCGACGAACCCACCGGTCGGGTCACGCGCATTTATTCAGCGACACCCCTCCCGATCAAGCGCTGCGTCGCCGACAAGAAACTGCCGCGCCGCGATCGTTAGAAGCTCAGCGCGGCGGGGGCGCAGGCGTGCGCTTCGGCGGCGGTGGCGGCGAGCCATCGCGGGTTTGCGACATCATGGTCACGCACATTGTGCGATGCACCGGGTGCGGGCCGCAGGCGACCCCGGCATAGCGGTGCTCCGGGCGAAGCAGGCTGTGACGGTGGCCGCGACCAGGGACGCCGTCGTCAATCAGCAATTGCTGGACCACTCCCGCCGGGCTGTGATGGCCGTAAGTGATAACTTCGTTGACATAGGGGCCGCCGCCGCGCGCCTTCATCCGTTCGCCCGGACCGCGGCCGCGCGTGTAGTGGCCGACGGCGCCCGACCGTGACTGGGCATCGACATGATCAGCCGCCGCGGCCGCCAGCAGCTCGCTTTGCTGCAACCGTGCCCGCGGCGCTTCGCGGCGCAGGTCGTGGATCGCTTCGTCGACCGCGGCGACGCCTTCGTTGGTCATGATGTCGATTTCGCTGTCATCGTCGGCGATCAGCAGCCTGCCGTCGAAACGCTCGCGATAATCGCGCAGGACGTCGGTGTAGCCAGCAGGATCGCCGCGAAAGCGGTTGAGTTCGGCGAGCACACCGGCTTCGAAGCGGCTCGGCGCGGCGCTGGCGGCGACCGCGCCAAGCCCCAGCACCAGCGCGGCGGCCGTCCATCGAGAGATAGTCGTCATGGCGCCCGCGATAAAGCGGCAAGGCTGAACCTGCCGCAACGATATTCGGCGGGCATGAAAGCTGGCACGGCAAAAGCTGGCGTCGCGGGCGACTTGGCGCTAGGGGCGCAGCAACACCGGCCTCATGCCGATGACACGGAGTTTTTATGGGTTTCAAATGCGGGATCGTCGGACTGCCCAACGTCGGCAAGTCCACCCTGTTCAACGCGCTGACCGAAACCGCGGCAGCGCAGGCGGCGAACTATCCTTTCTGCACGATCGAGCCGAACATCGGCAATGTTGCGGTGCCCGACGCGCGTTTGGAAAAGTTGGCGGGAATCGCAAGCAGCAAAAAGATCATCGCGACGCAGCTTGCCTTCGTCGACATCGCCGGGCTGGTCCGCGGCGCGTCGAAGGGCGAGGGGCTGGGCAACCAGTTCCTCGGCAACATCCGCGAAGTCGACGCGATCGTCCACGTCCTGCGCTGTTTCGAGGATGACGACATCCAGCATGTCGAGAACAGGGTCGATCCGGTCGCCGACGCCGAGACGGTCGAAACCGAATTGCTGCTGTCCGACCTCGAAAGCCTGGAAAAGCGCGTCCCCGCCTTTGTGAAGAAGGCCGCGCAGGGCGACAAGGAGGCCAAGATCGCCGCGTCGGTGCTCGGCCAGACGCTCGAGCTGCTGCGCGAAGGCAAGCCCGCGCGGTTGACCGAACCAAGGGACGAGGAAGAGGCGCGGGTGCTGCGCACCGCGCAGCTGCTGACGTCCAAACCCGTGCTCTATGTTTGCAACGTCGATGAAGGCAGCGCCGCGAACGGCAATGCTTTTTCGGAAAAGGTATTCGCCAAGGCGGCCGCCGAAGGCGCGCAGGCGGTTGTCGTGTCCGCGGCGATCGAAAGCGAGCTGGTGACGATGGACATGGCCGACCGGCTTGAGTTCCTCGAGGAAATGGGCCTCCACGAAACCGGCCTCGCGCGCGTCATCCGCGCCGGGTACGAGCTGCTCCACCTGATCACCTTCTTCACCGTCGGCCCGCAGGAAGCGCGCGCATGGACCGTCCACACCGGCGCCACCGCCCCCGAAGCCGCGGGCGAGATCCACAGCGATTTCCAGAAAGGCTTCATCCGCGCCGAAACCATCGCCTATGACGACTATGTCGCGCTGGGCGGCGAAGCGCGGGCGCGCGAAGCGGGCAAGCTGCGCGCCGAAGGCAAGGCGTATGTCGTCCACGACGGCGACGTGATGCATTTTTTGCATAGCTGAGGATCGGGTTTCGGGGCGGACTTGAGACTTTCCCCTCCCTTTTAGGGAGGGGTTAGGGGTGGGTGCGCGAGCAATAGCGAGCCCAGAGAGAACGCCGCCTTCGGCGGCTACCCACCCCCAGCCCCTCCCTAAAAGGGAGGGGAGACG
>JAEMRT010000103.1 GCA_016463225.1 Sphingopyxis sp.
GGTGGGCGACGTCTATATGCGCTGGGATGATAAGGACAAGGTGCCGCTCTTTTCGGCCATCCCCGCCTGTCCGCGTCAGGATAGCGAAAGCGCCGATGATTTCCTGAGCGGACAGGTGCCCACCCGCGCGCTCAACATTCCCGCGACAGCTTCGGATTGCTCGGTGAACGGCGCCGGGCGCGGCGCGCTGCTGCTGGCGCGCGAAAGGATGGAATCGGTGGCCGCCAAGATCCGTACCCGCGCCGCGCTGACCACTGAAGAAAAGCAGTTCGTCGCCAATGTGCGGACCCTGCCGGTCTATCGGCTGCTCGAATGGGGCGTGCGGCAGGGCCTGACCGACAGCGTGATCGCCGACACCGACGAGCTGGTCGCCCTCACCCTCGCCTATCAGATGCTCAATGATCTGACCCGCTCGATCGACTTTGCGCTCCAGAATGCAGAGCGCGGCGTGACGACGGCGGGCGCGGCCGACGCGGACAACACGAACATCTGCCAGACGCGCATCCTGACCAAGGGCATCGAGCAGCTAAGCGAACTGCGCGACGAGGTGCTGCGCCAGCGCGCGCAGATGCGCCAGTCCTACATCGCGGCCATGAACCAGGCGAACCTCTCGGCAAATTATGCCGGGGTGGTGCGCCAGCGCGACCGTGATGCGCGTGACGCCGCTGGCGCCAACGCCAATCGCAACCGGTGAGGCGAGCCATGCGTCATCTCATCCGCCTGGCATGCGTCCTGTTCGGCTTGCTGAGCGCCACGCCCGCGCTGGCGATCGATGCCAGCTATCACACCTGGGACGGCTTTTCCGAAACCGTCGATGCGCTTCACCTGGTGGCGATGATCTTCGGTGATCCGCGCTATGAAACACTGGTTTTGATTGTCGCGGTGGTCGGCATCGCGTTCGGCGCGGTCATCGCCAGCATTCGCGGTTCCGGCATGGGCCTGGTTGCGTTCGGGTTCCAGATGCTGGTCGGCATCGGCCTGTTTGCAGGGATGATCGCTACGACCGGCACGGTCCACGTCTATGACCCTGTACGCAATGCCTATCAGCCGGTCGGCGATGTACCCAATCTTATCGTGCTGGTTGCCGGCGTCACCAACCTGATGGAGCGGGCGCTTGCAGAAACGATCGACGACAATACCACCGATCCCAATGCCAAGCTCGAATTTGGTGCAGGCGGCCATGCGTTCGACCTGTTCCTCAATGCAGTCTCGCCGCGTAGCCCGATCGTCGACACCTTCCTTGATGCAACGGTGAAGGATTATGTGCGCCAATGCTATCCGGTTGCGCGTGTCTCGCCGGCCTATGGCGTCGATGACGATCAACTGTTCCGCACCTCGACTGACCTGCCTGCTTCCTTTGCGGCTATGGCTGGCCCCGCCACCTTCTCGACGGTCTTCACGGCGAGCGACAAGGGCGGGACGACGATGAGCTGCGATGCAGCCTGGGACCATATTGCCGACCGTCTGTCGGATGCCACAGCGTTCGACGCTTATAGCGACCAGGTCTGCGCCCGCACCGGATTCGATGTGAACCAGACCAGCCAGCGCGATCGCTGCCGCCAGCAGATCGATGCGCTGGGCGACATGATGCTGGGTCAATCGATGAGCCGGCAGACATTCCTCACCAACATCCTGCTCGGTCAGACGATCGGCGATGTGTTGTTTGAAGATTCGCCTGCAGCCACGGCGCGGGTAATGGCAAACCGGGCGATCGAGTCCAACGGGCTTGCGACGCTTTCCACGGCAAATGAATGGATGCCGACCATCCGGGCTTCGGTGTTCGCGATCATGCTCATGATGATGCCGATCGCGCTGCTTTTCATTCTGACGCCGATCAACCTGCGGGTCGCAAGCTTCGCGCTAGGCCTGTTTGTGTTCGTCGCGCTCTGGGGCGTGATCGATGCCGGCATCTACCAGCTCACCCTTGGCCGGGCGATGGATGTGCTGGCCGAATTGCGCGCGACCAACGTGGCTGCCGATAGCTGGATCCTGGCACCATCAGCCGCGATGAAGGCGCTGGCCATCTTCGGCTCGTTCCGAACCGCAGCCGCGGGCCTGGCGGGCGCATTCGTGTTCACCGTGTTCCGCTTCTCGGGCAATATGTTCACCGCCTTCACCTCCGGTATGCTCGGCGTCCAGGGTCAGGGCAGCATGGCGGCGGCAACCGTGGGGACCAGCGAGGGCTATGCCTCCACGTTGGAGGCACAGGCTTCGGCTGGTGGCACGATGGCGCGGCGTTCCACCTCTTCGGGGTTCGGCGATTTTGGCGAACGCAGCAGTTTTGGGCTCGATCGCGCCTTTGCGTCAGCCGGGTCGGTACTGGGCGAACATGGTGGCGGCGCGACCGGAACGGCGGCGTTCGGGCTTGGCCGGGCGGATGCCGCACGGGAACTGGGCGGGCTCTCTCCTGCCCTGGTCGGGCGGGATTTGAACGATCCTGCCACGGCCAGCGCGATCCGCGCCAACGCAGCGACCTCTGCCATCCACAATTTTGCGCAGGGAGATGCGCTGCGCAAGCTTGGCACGAGCTACTTCGGCGAAGGCCAGGGTGGCGAACGCGCTTTTGCCGCCTTCGCGCAGAATATGGTGCAGTGGAAGGCGTTCGGCGACAGCCAAGCCTATGAGATGATGCAGTCGGGCGCGCAGCGGCATTTTGAACGCAGTGGCTATGATGCGAAGGATGCAGCACTCAAAGCCTCGACCGTCATCGCCCAGGCGGGTGCCGACCCGACCTTTGCCAAGATCACCGCCAACGCCTTCGATCAGGAACAGATGCTGCGTAATGACCTGACCGCCGCGCAGACGCAGGTTGGCGCGATGGAAGGCCGTCGGGACTATGCCGCCGACAGGGTTGCTGCGGTCGAGCGCGGCAATGTGTCGACGGAACAGGCCCATCGCACCGGGCATAATCAGGGGCAGCGCGAGGCCGCAGGGATGCTTGGTCTCTCGGTCACCGAGACCAGCCGGCGCATCGGGTTCATCAATGCACTTTCGGGCGAAGCGCGATCGACTGCGATCAGCCAGCTGTCGCGCTCTACAGGGCGCAACGAGGCGCAGGTGCTGCGCGCGCTGGAAGGCTATAATGCCGCTGTTCAGGTCGGCACTGCCGACGGAGCAACAGCGGAAGCCGTGCGCGAGGGCACGAGTGTCTATAGCCGCACGCGCGAGGCCGCTGGTTATGATTTTGCCGAGCGGTCGGGCAAGCTTGATGCCCAGCGCGAGATCGGTCCTGATGGCGTGCGCAGCTCGGCCCAAATAGGCGAGCAACGGCGCCAGGCGGACAATGCCGGTTTTGCACAAGGCGCTGCTGCCGCTGGCGTGTCGGTCCGCGAAGCCGCGCGCCTGGATTCTTTCATCCGCGCGCTCGCGGGCACTGCCGGAAACCAGGTCGATATGGCTGAAGGCGGCGCAGAAGGCATCGCCGATCGTGCGCGCAACGAGCGACTGACCGGCATCGTCGACAAGGAGCGCCTCACCCGCACCCAGGCGCTGCTCCGCGAGCATGGTGTGGAGATGTCGAAGCGCCAGATCGCCATGGACCAAAATGGGGACATCGGCCTTAACCTGACGCCGGAACTGGCCGCGCAGATGTGGCAAGGCGGCTTGATCAACGAAAGCCAGCTTGGCGCGATCGCCAATGGGGGGCATGCCCGGTTCAGTTTTGCCCATAATGATCTCCTCGTCTCCAGCAGCACCGGGTTCAGCCAGTCTGCGCGCAACGATACCAGCACGCGGTTCGAAGCCGGCAAACAGGCGGGGCCGGACACGATCGAACATTTTCTGGGCAGCGGCGCGCAAGGCCAGACCGCCATGGCCAGCTGGTTGCGCGGCGGGTTCGAGATGGATCGGCGGGGTGACTGGCGGCTGAAACCGCAGGTCGCTGATACGCTGGAGCGCGACGTCACCGCGATCATGGTGCAGACCGGGTGGCAACGGTCGCTTTCCCGATCGGCCGAGCACCAGACGCAGGATAGTCAGAGCATATCGGGCGACTTTGCCGCTTCAGCAACACGCGGGATGGATTCGGGAGGCAAGAGCAGCGATAGCAAGGGCGGCACCAAGGGTAACGCTGTCGGTTCGCTGTCCGGCAAGATCGGCATGGACTTTGTGGATCGTGGCAGCGCTGCAGTTTCTGCCCGATCATCAATCGACATCGTGAATTATGATGTTCGGGAGGCAATCTCGTCAGCGGAGAAAGCCGCCTCTCGGTCCGGGCGTCCAGAAGAAACATTCGCCAGAGAGTTGGGTGAACGGGTGCTCGGCAATGATGGGCTTCGTAACCGGTATTTGCGGCAGGCCGATTCAGGACGGGGCACGGTCGATGTCACTGGCCCCGTTACCTCGATGGAGCAGTCTTCTATCCTCAGTTCGGGACGTTTGCTATTCGATCGCGACAACGGAATGGCAGACGGGGACCCTAGCTTCAAGGAGCGCCGGGATCCATGATATCAGTCCTGAACGACACCGATATGTCGGAGATGCAAATCACCCGAACGCACATCGAATGGGTCAGACGTTGGATCAACCAGCGGTCTTTGCGGTGCCGACCCCGGCACGATAACCCAGTCCCCGCAAGCGACCTTTGCTTTCAAAAATCCATAACCGAGAACCGCTACGACCGTGATCGGATTGAAGATGAAGATAAGCAGCACCATGGTGTTGGCCACGGACGTATTAATCCGGCCATAGGGGATGGCTATCATGATCTCGAGGCCAATCCAGTACAGCAGCGCCGTTACCCAGTAGAGCTTCGCGTACCATGGCCGCCAAAACCAATCGGCAGCGCGCGGCGCTGGCGAGCCTGCCGCATCTGTCTGTTCAACGTGATCAACATCCTGCATTTGCAGAGCCTTTCCATCTGGAAAAATAGCACAGGTGCATCCGACTGGAAACCGATCCGCCCTCATCACCGTGGACCGATCGCCCATGGCCGCCGCAAAACTCCTGCCCCCTCCTTTCCTCCTGCCCTCCATCGGGCTTTGTTTTACGGTTCTAACAACTGGGCGTACTTCAAATCCTGGACATGGCCGCAATGAAGAAGAAGCGGCCCAATCGAGATTCACCTCCCAATCTTTCTGCCGAAGCGGATGCCGCAATCCTTCGACTTGCGCGCCTCCTGGGCCGTCAGATCGCCCGTGAACTTGATCAGGAGCGACAGCAGCGAGAAAAGCGCACGGACGTCCCGCCCAAATCGTGCGAGTGAAGGTTGCGTGTCCAACCAATTCAATATCAGATGAAACATTGTCGGGCCGAATGTTGCGGCAAATGTGCTGCTATTCCTTGCTTATGTCGGCGTGTTTTTGCGCCGTACGGCGGTGCAATTGCAATCTTGCCGACGGAATGATTTTATCTGAAAATCATGGTCTTTCTGAAGGACGAACTTGTGCCTGCGTTTGCGTTCTATCTGATTTCCGGCGAGGGCGAGCCATCGATGAGACTGGTCGATGTACCAGATGTTGACGCTGCGAAAACATGGGCAATGGATGCGATCAGATATGGGTCATTGCACACCGTCCGCTTCTGGGACGGTGTTCGCGTAATTGAGGTGAAACGCCCTGCGATGCGTCAACCCAGACAGAAGCCAAGCGATGCAGAGGAGCGCGGAAAGCGTATGATTGCCATGAAAGCCAAAGGCATGAAAAAGCGCCAAATTGCCGCAGCATTTGGGATTAGCATCGGCCGGGTGCGCGATGTCATGTCACGTGAGGAATTGCGTGCCCGGGAGGAAGCTATTCAAACCAACCGTGCCACATTGTCAGGCCGGGCCAATAACGTGTTACGACATTTAGTCATCGAGCCAGAAGCGGATCCTGCCGAGCGCGACCGGCTACTTCCGGAGCGGGTTGCAGCATTGACACGCCGCCAAATCATGAATGTAGGCAATTCGGGCAAAGTCACTCTTGCAGAGATTGAAGCGTGGCTGTGGGAACGAGGTCGTTGTCTCAGCCCCGATATCTGAGCTGGACATTATACAGCAGTCTCCGGTGTATTCGGAGCCGGAGTCAGTGGATTGGGCGTGTTGCAGCGTCCCGCGAAATGGCACGACGATCAGGATATGCCGCCTCTTTGGCGCAGGTTAAGGGCTTTAAGTGAGAGCGGGTGAATGCATAAGTGGGACCTTTGCGACCGTCGGCTTCGGAACGCCGCAGCATCGATTCCGGACGCCACGTGGTACCGGACGTGCCACCCTTAGCCGCTTCATTGCGGCCGCTCACGACCTCCTAGAAAGTCCATGCGGTCTCCAGAAGCGAATGGCCTGGAGCGTATTGCGGTTCTCCGTGCCGTAGCTAGCCCAACTGCACTTCAAAGTCGTCTTGGGGCGGGACGTCCGGATCGGGCTGCAGAATGAAGCCTGGGAAGTCGATAATGTGCGCACGTCCCTGCATCTCGCCAACTACGAGTTCCAGTTCCTCCGATGTAGACACGATGACCTGACCGCTTTCCCGGCTCGCTAAGGAGGCGCGTTTCAGGAATGCAAAAAGATCGCCAGAGCGGATTTCCTGTTGCCCGGGTTCGTCAAACACGACGAGGCCGGGATGGTTCGTCGACTTCGCGCGCTTCAGTTCGAATGTGGCCAAGAGGTAGGCCCATTTAAGCCGGATGGCATCGCTCGCCGAAACCTCGAAATTGATCTCCTTCTCGATCACCTCGTCATCTTTGCGTGCGCGAACCAATGGCCTGAAGTTGTCTAGGGAGAGCGCGATTTCATCAGCCTCGAACGACCGGAATCCATAGGCAGCCAACTGCTCGATTATCTTGCTGGTCAGCAGCTCGACCTTTTTCCTGTCGTCTGCAGTGAGGTTGTCTTCGGGCAGGTTGCGCAACGTCGAGGTAGCCTCTGCCCAACCCTTTGCGATGTGCTGCAGATCGTCGATCAGCGACAGAGCCAGATCGTCAATGCTTCGCAGCTGCGCGAGGAAGTTCTGCTGCCGCACCAGGTTTTCAATTGCCGTGCGCGATGGTGATGTGCCCGGACGCAGCAGTTCCTGCCGCAGACTGCGTAATTCCTGTTGCTTGTCCTGAAGACTGCGGTCGACGCCGCGGAAACGGCCGGCGATTTCCTGCAACCGCTCCTTGGATGCGCCGAGGGCGGAGCGATAGAGTTCTAGCTGTGATTTAACAAAGGAAATGTTCTCCTCGAGCGCCATGCCGACAGAATCAACGGTGGGGAGCAGCTCGTTGGTCACATCTTGATGGCAGGTCGGACAGATATGCTCGTACGCGGCCTTGCCGAGATCCGAACCTAAGCGTTGCAGCTTCTGCGCATCCTTGTTCCGGCGCAGGTCGATTTCAAGCGCTTGAACCCGGGTGGTCAAAGCCTGACTATCCTGAACCTCGGAAGCGTGTTCGTTGCGAACAGCTTCCAGAACCGCCGTCTCCGCGTCAACCTGAAATCTCAGAAATGCAATTCGTGCCTCGATCTCCGGCGCGATCGTATCGATCATCGGCGTTTGCGCGGTCTCGAGTACAGCCACATCCTCTTCGATCTCGGTGACGAGCTCGGTCAGTCTGATCCACTCGCCATCATGGAACAGCTGAAGATCGATCTCCGGCTCTTGCGCGAACTCAGCCGTCGGCTTCTCCGGCAGCCCCCGCATTCTTCCGATCTTAGCGGCTGCATCCTGAAGCTTGATGCGTTCCAGAGACCAGTAGTTGTTGAACTCCGCGATGGCATTTCGCAGTTCCGCACGCTGACGCCGATATTGCGCAACGTCGAGATCGAGCAGAAATTCCATCACTCGTCGGGCTACGTCTTGGATACGGAAGTACGTAGGAAACGGCCCCTGGATGGTGGACCAACCCCGCTTCTGCTCGACAAACAGCATCGGGAAGATGGTTTCGAGGTAGAGCGGGCATTCGTTTCCGTCGAACCGGGAGACGATTGGCAGGTCCCAACCAAGAAACGAAGTGAGGAAGTAGTGGAACCCGTCCTCTTGGACCGCGGCCCCGCCGTCGAGGACATAGAAATCGCGTTGCTCCATGGGGGCCAAGCCGGTGCTCAACGTTGAGCCGAAAGCGACCCGGATCAACTTGGTGTCCTTGCCCCCGACCACATCGCGGTGGACGACGGCGATTTGTCCGGCCTCATTCTCGATTTCGAGCTCGACGAAGGACTGCAGCACGCTTTCGTATTCGGCCTTCTCGGCCGCGTGAATTCGTTCGCGCATGGCATAGGGCAGCGGAATGGCGAGCTGCGGCCCAAGTGCACGCTCGAGGCCCAGCGCGTAGATGATCGCCTGGAGGCATGTCGACTTGCCCGAGGTATTGCCCGCCTGAATGATATTGAGTCCGTCCTTGAACGCGATATCAGCCTTGTAAGTTCGCTCTGCCGTAAAGGAGCGGAGCCGCAAATGGCGAAGTTTAATCATGCAGCAGATCTCTCGCCGAGAAGTTCCGACACGCGGGTTTCTGTGAGTTTTTTCGCGTGTTCGGTGATGATGATGCGTTCCAACTCGAGGGCGTTCTCGATGCCTTCCAGTTCAGTCGCCGCTGCAGTTCCACTAATGGTAAGCTGAAGCGAAGCCCGTCCGCCAGCCTTCGTCCATGTCGCTAGCCGTTCACCAACCACGAAGTCGATTGCGCGCGCAAAGGCTGGCTCAACCCGCAAATTCCAAGGCAGAATCTTGGCCCCGGCGGTGGTGGCATCCTTCAGACGGTCAATCTGGTTGGACCTGATCGCATCGTTAAGGATGTGGAGCTTGGCGAGAGACGCCTTGCTAGACCTCGACGCCGCCAGCATGAGAAGGATTAGTGACACGCGCCAGGCGATCCGCATGTCGCCCGGCACTGGCGTAGGCCGCCTATTGAACGAGAAAAGCCTACTGGCAAAATCTGGTGTGCTCACGCCTGGTCGCTTTCTAGGAAATCGAGCGGGCACCGGATCAGCCAGTCGCTGATAGTGCCGAGCGCAATGTGGGTAAGAAGCCCCTTGCCCAAAGTTGGCAGAGCGGCGGCCAAGGAAGCCTCGATCCGGGCCATGCTTTCCTGCAGCTGCTGGACGGGAATCGTCGAGGAAGCGCCGACGGCGATCAGCCTGGCTTCCTCGGCATCGATCGTCTCGAAGGCGCGCTCCCACAAGACCGCGTGGTTTTCACGCAGCTGTTCGAGCGCGTTTTCGCGATGCAGATGAGCCTTCACATACTGGTCGCGCCTTGCAGCAATTTGTGCCTGGGGAACGGCAGGACCTAGCGCTCGCCCAATCTTTCCGTCGATCCGAGCACCAATTTCCGTATCTGCCGCGGCATCCTTGACTTGCTCATCGGTTGGGGCGGGCACCTTGATGGACGGCCCCAACGACAGGCTCTTCAGAATTTCGATTTCTGCCTGAAAATCCTGCTGCGAGTGGCATAGCGCTTCGAAACCGGGGTCCATGAATACAAGGCCCTTGGCTTTTTCAGTCACGCCATGCTCGCGCACGGAGACAACGACGTCTTTGTTGTCCAGGAACGGGCAAAGGAGGATCCATCGTTTAACCTTCGTTCCGGCGAGAATTTTCTCGATCGTGTCCTTATTCTTGCTGAGCTTCTTCAGATCGCGACTGGCTTTGGCCTTCATCGCACTCGCTGCCTTGGCTACGTCAGAAGCTTCTTCAGGGGCATAGCACTGGTAGAGACAACCGCAGGTCGTGAAGAATTCGAGGCCTGCATCACCTTTGACCTTGTCCGGCACCATCTGGACGTTCTCGGCGCCGTGGCGGCGCTGAACAAGTTGCAGCGCAAATTCTTGCCATTCAACGCCCTTCCATTCTCGGCGGTATGTCATCTGCCCCCCTGCGTAGATGGATGACTTAACCGAATAACTGTCCACCGAAACCTTAATTTTACGAATTGTCGTATTTTCATAATGTATTGCAGTTCAAATTTTTGCAACGAGCCATTCGTTCTAAGTAAACAATGCCCAGCCCACCGATCCTCACGGAAAGAATTCACCGTTGATTGATCTTCTTGTCGACCGTCTGCACCTAGTGGGCGAGTGGTAACCGCTGAAGGGAAACGAAGGGTCGCGATCGGTGGACTCTGGACAAAGCGGTCATGTGCACGCGACATGACGAACGGTCGCTTCGGTGAGAAGAATACGTTCAGCCCAAACACAGCCACGCTACAGGCCGGCAGGAACTGGGCCGGATCGGGGCATTCAGCGCATAGGCGGCTGGTCCGCGACAAAGCGTCGCCGCGTTCGTCTCCGACGAACCACGCCGGACTACGCCAGCCGATGGCCGGCAAGCGGCGTTGGTTGGCGCGCGCAGTCGAGGACATGCGGTGCGGATGGGCCTAATCGACGGCTCGGCCTGATCTCAAGCTAGTCCTTGGCCTCGCGCGCGACCTTGCGATCGATGTCGTCGCGCCGTCGTTCGAGCATGCGCTTCGCCTCGATCCCGAATTCGGGCGGTAGGCGCTCGAGTAACGGCCGGATGTCGAGCGGATCGCCAGTCTTGATCAGGAGATGCGGATCGACCAGCTCGATTAACGCGCTAAGGCACGCCCATTGCGCGGGCTTGGCGAGCCCCGGGATGACAGCCATCAACTCGGCGGCAGTGACCCCGGCGGCGCGGCGGTGAAACGCAGCGAGCGCGGCCTCTTCGACCTCGCGGACCGGGTCCGCAGCGAGATCCGCAAGCCACGGCAACTGCCAACGGTGCGGCAGCCAGCCGGCGATCTCCGCTGCCCTCTGCCGCGTCGCGTCGTCTTCCGCGCGGCTCATCGCCACGAGCGCTGGGGCAAGCTGCGCGCGCGAGACGTTCCAGCGCAAAGTCCGTGCGATTGCGAGGCGCCGCGGCATGGGCGCACCGACATAAGTTGTGACCAGTTCGGTCAAACCTTGGCGCGCATCGGTCTCGATCAGCAACCGTGCGGCTTCCTGCTGACCCGATTTCGCGAATAGCCGGCGCGCAGCATGGAATATCCCCGGCGTCCGCTGTCGCGCTACCAGCTGAACCGCGCCAGCGACCGCGTCGAGATCGCGCGCGCCAGTCCCGAACGCAAGCTGGATCAGTTCCTCCGAAGCGACCGTGTCGCCATGGCGGGCGAGTGCGTCGAGCACCTCGGCATCCAGCCGGCCCATGTGGAACCGACGGTCCCGATGACGGTCGAAAAAGGCAATCGCCGCCGCACGGCTGTCGTCATGGTCGAGCAGCGTCATCGCAACTTGCACGCTACGCCAACTATCAATGCCCCGTCCTTCGAGCCAGCGCATCGCGAGTGTGCGCCCAGCCGCGTCGCCATGCAGCGCGTGGTGAAGTGCCGCGATTTCGCCGCCCTCGTTGTCTCCGTCGACGAGCGGCGCGAGCTTGGCGCTCAACGCCGGCTCGTAATGGCCGTGGTGAAAATGGAGCATCATTAGCCGGTGCGCAAGCGCGTCGCCCGGTGCCGCCACCGCGATCAGCGGCGCGGTCAGGTCGAGTGCTGCATGCGGCGGCAGGAAATGCGATAGGTCAACAGCTTCGACATGGGCTTGGCCGTCCGACGTCGCTACCCGCGCGCGGATCGCCGCTTCAAGCTGTTCGTAGTCGCCGGCATTGCCCTGCCGGATGTCGACGGCGTGGGTGTATACAGGACTGCTCGCGCCGATAAGGCGGGCGATGCCATTGTCACCGCGATGCGCCGCCAGCGCCTGCATGAGCCGATAAGGCCGATCGTCGTCAAGATCGGTAGCACTCGACAGCCGGTCGAGCGCCGCGCCTACCGCTGGCGAGGTCGTCCAAAGGGCGTGCTCGAGCCCGTAGTCGCGCGTCGTCTGGCCAGAACTGTCGATTTGGGCGACGGTCAGCCGGTCGAACCCTTCGCCCGCCATGATCGCCAGCAGCCGCACGACCATTTCCGCGTCCCGATCGACCATCCGCGAGCTATTTGGCGGCCGCCCAGCGGCGAGCTCGGCCAGCCCCGATTCCAACGCCGTGCCGCGCCGTGCCGCGACCCGCTCGAGCGCGGCGGCGGTGCGCAGCGATGAGAGCGTCGACAACAAACGCCAGCTGCCGCGCAGCGGATCGTCGGCGTCGGTTGCGGGCGCGGCAAGCCGCGCGGCGAGCGCGTCAAGCAGCAGGTCGACAGTCTCCTCGTCGGTCAGCTCAGGGTGGCGCTGGTAGATTGAGGCCAGCGCGTTGATGCTCTCGGCCGGGTCACCGCGGCTGGCGCGCTCGCGCAGCGCCGCGCCAAGACGCTCACGCGTGCGATAGTGCAGCCCGGGCACCCACCAGCCATCCGCGCCGATCTCGTCGAACGCGCTCTCGTCGCCACGGTCGGCGTGGAGCAAAGCAAGAGCGCGCTCAGGATCGAGCCGGGCGATTGCATCGAAGGTCGCTGCCCCGAACAGCAGGTCGGCACCTTCAGGTGCGGGCAGGGTGAGGCGCGACAGATCGACCGGGTCGGCGAAGGTCCGCACTGCCTGCGGCAGGACACGCGCGGTTGCTCGGATGGTGGCGAACAGATGCGCGCGCCGCGCCTGCCAGATCGGAAAGGCCACTGAACGGTCGAGCTTGCGCAGCGTCCACAGCAATTGCTCGGCCTCAAGCGTTTCGGTGGCCGAAGCGATCTTCCAGTCGAGCCAGGCAGGATCGGCCGCCGCTGCGCGTGCGAACGCCAAAGATGAGCGCTCTTTGTCGTGGGTGCGGTCCATGCGGACGTCAGGATCCGCCTCGGCGAGCGCCGCTGCACGAGCGATGTTCAGCGTGTGAAGCGGATCGAGCAGCGCGGGCGCGGAGACTTTGCCGAGCACCCGCAAGGCGATCTCAGCGATCACGGGATCGTTGCTTTGAAACATCTCGATGGCGGTGGCACGCACATCGTCCCAGGCGACGTCCGCCGCTTTGCATAAGCCCAGCGCGATCCAAGCCGGCCACGACGCCTCGCGATCGCCGCCCATAGCGCTTTCTGCAAGTGCGCGGAGCAAAGGCACCGCACGTTCGCCGAGCGTCGGCAGGGTTCGGCTGAAGAAGCGATGGTCGTGCGTCTCGAATTCGGGGTCACGCATGTAGCCGAGCAGCAATTCGGCGACGCGTGCCGCCGGCCATCGCGCCGGTTCGAGCAACAGCCACAGAAGGTCCATCAGCACATAACCGAAGCGCGCGCCGATCTTGACCCCGGCAACCGTCACCATGTTGTGGACCTGGCGCAGTAGGTCGAGCAGCTGGGCGGGATCGAGCTGGCGGTCGCGTGCGGTATCGGCGAGGTGGCGCGCCATCGTCCAGTTGAGCAGCCGGTCGTGAGTCATCGATAGCCGCCGTTCGCCGTCGAGTTCGACCAGCCCGCGCAAAACCAGCCGCTCGACCGCGTCGAAATCGAGCGTGCGCACGAACGCCGAGGGCGGCCAGGGATAGGTTGGCGACGCGGCGAGCATATCGCCGACCAGGAGCTGGAGCCGGTCAAGGTCGAACGTCTGGGCCAAGGACGCCGGCCGCTCGCTTCCGACGTGGCTCCAGAAGCCCTGCATCAATTGATACTCGGTTTCCTCTTTAAGCACGAGGCCATGCGGGATCTGACGATACAAGCTCGCCAGCACCGGTTTGTGCAGGAGCGCGAAGACATCTTCGGGGACGTGCGAGTGATCGACATGATGCTCTTCGAGATAGCTGATCAGCTCGGGCGTGGTGAACTCGGGCACATCTATAATGTACGGCGCCGCAAATGAGGTGCGCAGCCATTCGGCGGTGCTGGGCTGCGCGGAAATAACTAGGTCAATCCCGAGCCGATCCCAGCCGTCCTCGATGACCCGGCCGGCGAGCGCAGGATCGTTGAGATCGTCGAGGAAAACGGTGAGCCAGACGCCGCGCTCGTTTCCGAGCGCCGACCGTAGCCGGTCGGCGATTGAGCGCAATGGCGCCGCTGCAGTATAGACCGGGTTCCACACCAGCGATGCAATCGCCTCGCGCAAACGATCGACCTCGGCAGTCGCGCGCAGCAGCACAACGGGATGGCCCGCCTTGGCCATCCGCAGCGCGGTAGCGCAAAGGCGCCAGCTCTTACCCAAACCGGACTCTCCGCGCAGTACCGTCACCGACCGCGTCGGCGGGGTAAGCGGGCCGCGCACGTCCCGTGCAGGGTCGTAGCGGAACCGCGGGAACGCGCCTATCAGCTCGTCGCGCAGGGTCGCCGCTAGTCGTCCGGCATGAACCAGCCGGCGCGGGTCGAGCTGGGCTGCCCGAAGGAACTCGGACGTACGTAGCGTTGCGCCGCGGCCCCCAAGCCGCACCAGCTCGCCGACCAACTGCGCCCGCTTGGCGGCGACGTCTTCGACATTTTCGACCATGATCCGCAACGGCCGCGCAATCGCCTCGTCGAGATCGGCTTCGCTACGCTGCATGATCGTCAGCGCATAGAGCAACGCCGCTAGCCGCGGGTCGTCTTGGCTGGATATATCTAGCGCGTTGCGCACCGCGTCGAGCACTGCGTCCCCTCCGACCTTGCGGCCGCCCCGCCCTAGACGGAATGGCTCGTCATCGGTCGGCTCACCCGCCGCCCGCTCCCGACACCATACCAAGAAGCGACGAAAGTCCTCGCAACCGGCATCATTGTCGGTCAGGAACTGATAAGCGTCGTCCGTGCCTGGCCGGACCGCCTTAAAGAGATCGGGAAGCACGTCGGCGATGATTGTGCCGAGCGTCCAGTGGCGGTGCGCCGCGCGACGCTTGACCTGCACGACGGTCCGGTGGGGCCCCATCACAGTATAGTCGCCACCCTCGAATGGCTCGACCTGCAGCTCGATCGTCGCCGCGTCGGCACCGACTGCGAGCGTGGTCACGACCGCGTCGAGGCCATCGGAGAGGCTCGCCAGCAACTGGTAGAGAATGCCGGAAAGATTGATTTGACCACCGGTGGGCGACGAAGATTTAGACACTGTGATCGTTCCCACATCGCCATTGCGCTTTCAGCGATTTACGGCGATTTGCCGTCAATCGGAAGCCTGGGTAGCAAGTTAGCGGAATTGACTGCACTTTACGCCATTCCACGGTCGAGCTAGCCGGCGACACCTAGAAAATCGACCGCGTTCGAGCTTGGCTTCCAGGACACCGAAGGCCTGCCAATAAGACGCTTTTCCGGCCCCGCCGCTTCGCCCGACCTGACCGGCAGCAGAGAGTACCTCCGCGACCGAAAAGTCGATCGACCCTTCCGGATCGCCTACAAGGTCTTTCTTCCGCGCCATGATTATGCGCCCGCAGCGTCGTCCGTCTCGGTGAGACTGCCATATTGGGTCGTGCCGGCAAGCCATGCAGGAGATAGCTCGGGCTGGCCCGCGATATAGGCGCGAACCGAGGCCCGCAGCTGATCTGGGCTCATTGTCGCGATCCTCGCGCGTTCGACGATCTCGTCGATATAGGGAGAAGTTGCGTGAACCCAATCGATCATCGTCAGACGGGCGGCGTCGCGCGCTTCCTGCCGTGGGAATGACGGAGAGACACGCAGTGCGTCGGCAGTGCGAATTGTTAACACGGCGCCCTTGATCTTGTTGCCGCTATCGAGCTTGTTCGCGTTGATCAGCGCTGTGCCCATAACCGGCAGGAGGGTCATCAGGCCGCTGCCAAGTCCGACGACATCATCGGACTGATCCCACTCGATCTTCTGCCGGATTTCCTTCGGCCAGCAGCCGGAATAGTCGGAGAATTCGCCTTCTGCGATCGCAGCGCGCGCCAGACAGCCGGCGGTCG
>JAEMRT010000029.1 GCA_016463225.1 Sphingopyxis sp.
GGCCGAAATGCAATGGAGGACCCCGCAGGGGTTGCGCCCTGCCGGGCGGGCCTCAGAGGAGAGCGACGACCACCTCGCACGGCCGGAGGCCACCGCCAGCGCGCGCTAGCGCGATGACTTTACGGGACGGAGCCAGGCTCCGGCCCCGCGTCAGCGATCGTCACGGCGAAGCCGACGAGACGCGCGCAGCGGCGGCTCGGTGGAGGGTAGCGGAATAGAGCGCGGCCGGCGCAGGCGGGACGCCAATCCTATTGGTAAATAGGCGCGGTTGAATTTCGGTTGTTTCCTAGCATGACATCCCCGCCGCCGGTTTGCTCCCGAAGGCTGGCAGCATCCACGCGTGAGACGCGTCGAGCCTAAATTTTAGGAGTCGGGTCGTGCAGCATATTTTCTGAGCGGATCGCCACGACGACGCCGCGGCGGATATCCTGAAACCAAGCCCGAACAGGGGCCAAGGCTTCGCGGGTCTCGGGATTGGTTGCGGCCGTCCCAACAGCCTCGAGCGCTGTTTGTATCTTATCCCACGATGATTCGTTGCCCGTCTTTGTTCCAAGCGCGAGATCGGTCCAGTTTCGGTTGGTCACATATTCAGAATTATCGGCAGCATCCGAGAGGGCTTCAAAGAAAGCTTCATGCTTGATCATAAGCGTGAGATTGTGAAACTGGAATTTGGCGTCGAACGTCGGATCGCTCCGATCTGGCAGTGCCACGACGATAGCTTCGATCGCCTGAGCAAGATTTTCTAACGCACCTTCTATTTTACCCCGTGAGCCGGCCCATTGATCGCCGCGAAAATTTGCGACCCGAACATCGACCGCGACCTTGTTGGTATGCCGACGGTTGAGCAGATTCCAAACGAGACTGGCGGCAATGCCAAGTCCGGTAAGTGACCAGCCAATGAACTGCCCCCATGCGATCGGAGCTGCCTCAACCAAGAACCGGCTCAGTTCGCTGTGAAGTCGCGGTCGAGTGTGATGTTCAGCATCGCGCGATCGATCTGGCGGCGGACGAGTTCCGACGCCACAATCTCATAATGTGAGAAAAAGGTCGCAGGATTATTTCCAAGCGCCTTGACGCTCGCGCTGAACAAGCCTTGCACAAAGGAGGGGCTGAGGCTGTAAACATGATCGGGGACGATTACCCGCACCTGCGCGCTCGCAGTATCGAGGTCATCAAGGCCAAATTCAGTTCGGGCGGCCAATCCGCGGACATGACCGCTCAGATTATGGACTTTTCCATTGCCGGTCAGTCGATCGAGATCAATCGTCTGCATCATCTTTGCCTTCCGCTTCGTCGCGTTCGAGTGAGAGGTCGAGAGTGAAGGCGACCGTGACCAACGTACCCGCAAAATACCGGGGCATATCGAAAACGATATCCCTATCCGGGGGTATGGCTGGATCGTTGGCCGCGTTGCACCACTGATATCTCGGCTTCGTTGAGTCGTCGCGACGCCCCTTAAGTATGGGTGGTTTGAGCCTAATGCAAGATTTGCCTGACACAATCGTGACTCGCGCCTTAGCCATATTGGTGCCACCGCCTGCCAAATCATAAGCAAAATCGATTACATCTTGCAGCCCTGTACCGCCACGGCCGTCCGCATAGGCATCGGGATCGCCAGTGACCCGGTCCTGTAACGCCGCGACTGTCGCCAATGTTGCTTTGCTAATTCCTGACCCCCGATGCCCCGCAACATATTTGTCAACAAACGCCCTGACTTTCGGGTCGGCGTGCATTAGCGATTCCGCCATCGACTGGCCAACACTCAAAAAGGCGAGGAAACACTGATGGGTTTTCTTGCCATCCGGGCCATTGCGTCGGGCCATGAAACCCATAACTGACCAGTCGCCATCATCCGAACCCGGCTGACTATGACGCTCGGCATTGCAAAGCACCTCGCCAACCATGGCGGAGATATTTTGCTTGCCGATATCGGAAAGTTCCCACCCTGAGCTGTCTTCGTCATGATCGAGTTCCGGATCGCCCGTTGGCACCCCGACCCATTCGTCAAAGCTGCCGACAAGCTGGTCGGCGATGCTTTCGCGTTCCTGCCAATTGAGTTGCGCGCCTTCATCTCTCGTCGAAAATTTGGGACGGCGGCGCTGGATCGGATAGGCCCAAACATCATTGTGATTGCGCACACCCTCAAGCTGGATGCGGATATCCTCGTCGATTCCCGTTGCACTTACAACCTTTAGGATGGGTGCCGACATCCGTCCGCTGCGAATGACGGGACTCAACTGGTTCCAAAAATCGGCGAGGACAAGAAACGCGCCAGCGTCGAGGCAATAATCGTCGTCGAAGTCGAGCCGGATCTCTATTTCATTGCATTCCGCTTCTGACAGCTTTGCGATCTGCTCCATTGTGCCGACCGGGTCTTCCAAAAAATTGAACGATTTAAACGACATATGAAATGGCTTCTTGCGCAGCTTGCGGGCTCCGAAATTCTTCCAGCGCGTCTCGCGTTTCGGATCAAGGCCATCGAGCAGGCGCGAGTGACGGTGCTTAACGAGCAGCGCCGCCTTGTTCATCGGACGCCGGTTGGCGAGCAACTGTTTCTTGAGCTTACGGCTCTGGTCGCGCGCGTGGCGATCGGCCGCACGCCGCTGCAACGGATTCGCCGAGCGCCGCCCGTTTCGCCGACGGAGACGGCGGCGAAGGGCTGCGAGATGTTGCCGTACGATAAATTCGTACCGGTCCTGCTCGTCAATAGTTTGCAGTCGGGCGCGCATACCGGGATCGCGCGGCCCAAATGAAAATCGCATTATATTTAGTCCGCCCCCCAATTCGTGACTGGCAACCTAGTCGGCCCCGACGAGCACGCAATGTTTTTCATCCGCTGCGCCAAGGATCAATTGATCCATCTTGGGGTCTATTGTGCCTCATCCGTGGCCAAAGCGACTAACCCTCTAAGTCCGAGTCGGATTTCAACTTACCAAATGTACCGCTCTTAATGGTGCTAACGATGGCGCCATTGTGAGTGCTCGGGACAGCCTGGGAAAATAAATGCGCTCCGAAATTGGGCGCCAAGAAACGACAGGAAACGACAGGACCCGACAAGCCCCTCGCTGGTAGCGAAGAGGCAGTGAAGAGACAGTTGTGCGGCGTGAAAAGATCACCAATTCTGGACCCAGGGGAGCCCAGCCACTGTCAGACGATGGATCCTAAACCATGCAAAACTCTGAAAAGATCATCCGCCTCCCGACCGTCCTTGCACGCACCGGGCTGTCCCGATCGACTATTTATCGCAAGATGGCCGAAGGCACTTTCCCGGCGCAGGTGAAGATCAGCATTCATGGTGCCGGCTGGTACGAGTCCGCAATTAATCGCTGGATCGCCGATCCGCCTGCCTACCGCGCTGACAATGACAATGACAATGGCGACGCGAATGGCGGACACGGCCATGCAAGAGGGTGATGCGCGGCCCGCACCCGGCTGCATTGCGGCGAACGACAACGAGCCTGTTCTGCGAGCAGAACAGGTCGATGCGGCACTGACCCGCGTTGCCCGAGCCATTGGGCGGCATATCGCCCGCGAACATATCCGAACGCGCAATGCGGCGAACGACAATGAGCCGTTGGGGAAAAATGCGCGGCCGCCCGAGCGTTGACCCTAAGGTCATGGCGCGCGACACTGTCTAATCCAGCTCTGCGGGCTTGTGTCCCGCCATTGCAAAGGAAGATGTGATGATCCGCGCTGCGCTTTACGCCCGCTACTCCTCCGACCAGCAGAATGCCGCGTCGATCGGGGACCAGCTCAATCTTTGCCGCGAGCGCGCGGCGCGGGAAGGATGGCAGATCGTCGCGACTTATGAGGACGCGGCGATCTCGGGCGCCAGCACGATCCTGCGGCCCGGTGTCCAAAGGCTGGTTGCCGACGCGCAGGCGGGCAAGTTCGATATCGTACTTGCGGAGGCGCTCGACCGCGTGTCGCGCGACCAGGCCGACGTTGCGACGCTGTACAAGCATTTGCAGTTTGCGCGCGTCCCGCTCATCACGCTCTCCGAGGGCGAAATCTCCGAGCTGCATGTCGGGCTCAAGGGGACGATGAACGCGCTGTTCCTGAAAGACCTCGCCAAGAAGACCCATCGGGGTCTGCGCGGGCGCGTCGAGAAGGGCTTTTCGGCGGGGGCGGTAGGGTATGGCTACCGCATGATCCGGCGCCTGAGCAGCGAAGGCGAACTTGTGCGCGGCGAGCGCGAGATCGACCCGGCGCAGGCGCTGATCGTCCAACGCATCTTTCGCGAGTTCGCTGCGGGAAAAAGCCCGCTTGCGATTGTGCGCGATCTCAATGCCGACGGTGTTGCCGGACCTGCGGGAAAAGCGTGGCGCGACACCAGCATTCGGGGCGACGTGCGCCGCGGAGCCGGCATCCTCAACAATGAGCTGTATGTCGGGGTCCGGGTTTGGAACCATAAACACAGCGTGAAAGACCCCAGCACCGGCAAGGAAGTCATGCGGCTCAATCCTGAATCCGAGTGGATCAGGAACGCGGTGCCGGAACTGCGCATCGTCAGCGACGAACTATGGGCTGGGGTGAAGCGTCAGCAGGAAATCGTGGCTGACCGATATGTCGGCATCAAGGATGCCGCACAGGCCCGCTCGCTGTATCAGGCGCGGCGTCCGGCCTATCTGCTCTCCGGCTTGCTCGAATGCGGCGTTTGCGATGGGACGTATGCGATTGTGGTCGGTGACCGTTACGGCTGTGTAGGTCGCTATCGCGGCCACTCGTGCACAAATGGCCGCACAATTCGGCGAGCGGAGTTGGAACGTCGCGCGCTGGCTGGTATCGCCGATCGTCTTGTGTCGGCGCACAAGATCGACGCAGCGGTCGCTGCCTACGCAGAGCATATCAATGGCGAGAACCGCGAGCGTCGCATTCAGGCCGATGCCGATGTCCGTGTGCTGGCAAAGATCGACCGCGCGGTCGCGGGCATCATGGCGGCAATCGAGGACGGCCTCTACCAGCCCAGCATGAAGGCCCGTATGGCCGAATTGGAACGCGAGAAGGCCGAGATCACCGCACGGCTGGCGGAAGCGCCTCAGCACATTCCCGACATCCATCCGGGTGTTGCTGAAACCTACAAGGCGAAGGTTGCGCGGCTCACCGAAACACTCGAAGACCCGGAAACGCACCTCGATGCCTCAAGCGACATTCGCTCGCTCGTCGGCAAGATCGTCCTACATCCCGGCGACAAGCGCGGCGAGGTCCATGCCACCCTCCACGGATCGCTGATGGGCATTCTTGACTTCGTGAACGACAACCAGCAACCCGTCGCCAGCCGAGTTACAACGTCGGTGGCCTCGGGTTCGCCGGGACGACGAATGCGCACAACAGCGGTGAACCGCGAGACTCGCTTGGCGTTCTGGCCCCGCCACCCTACATGGGGCGCGCATGCCGCCAGATACTGCCACTTCCGCCGACGCGGCCAAAGAACCGCCCGTTCTCGATACGCTGAAGCGCTTCCTGCCCTATCTGTGGCCGGCGGGGCATACCGAGCACAAGGTCCGTATCATGCTGGCGGGGATCATCATCCTCGCGTCGAAGGGCGTCCAGCTGTCGATGGGCTTCCTCTATGGCGACGCGATCGACGCGATGGCGCCGGGGATGGAGGCGGGCGTCGCGCTCGCGATCGGGCTGGTGCTCGCTTACGCCGGCGCGCGCTTTGCTGGGGTGCTGTTCGACAACCTCCGCAATGTCGTGTTCGAGCGCGTCGGGCAGGATGCGACGCGCGAACTCGCGATCGCGACCTTCAGCCACCTGCACGCGCTGAGCCTGCGCTTCCACCTCGCGCGGCGGACGGGCGAGGTGACCAAGGTGATCGAGCGCGGGACCAAGAGCATCGACACGATGCTCTACTTCCTGCTGTTCAACATCGCGCCGACGATCATCGAATTGCTGGCGGTGCTGATCATCTTCTGGACCAAGTTCAGCTTCGGCCTCGCCAGCGCAACCGCGCTGATGGTGGTCGTCTATATCATCTTCACCCGCAAGGTGACCGACTGGCGCAACGCGCTGCGCACCCAGATGAACGATCTCGACACGCTGACCATCGGGCGCAGCGTCGACAGCCTGCTCAATTACGAAACGGTCAAATATTTCGGCGCCGAGGAGCGCGAGGCGGCGCGCTATCGCGACGTCGCTGATCGTTATGCGCGCGCCGCAGTGAAGAGCGAGAACAGCCTCGCGTGGCTGAACATCGGCCAGAGCCTGATCACCAACGCCGCGCTGGCCGGGGCGATGGCGTACACCGTGTGGGGCTGGTCGACGGGCGAATATAAGGTCGGTGACGTGGTGCTGGTGAATACGCTGCTCGCGCAGCTGTTCCGCCCGCTCGACGTGCTCGGCATGGTGTACCGCGTCATCCGCCAAGGGCTGATCGACATGGAGGCGATGTTCCGCCTGATCGACACCCCGCCCGAGATCTCGGATGCGCCGGTCGCGCCGCCGCTGGTGGTGCATGGCGGCGCGGTGGCGTTCGACAATGTTGTGTTCGGTTACGAGCCCGACCGCACGATCCTGAACGGCGTCAGCTTTGCGGTCGGCGCGGGCGAGACGCTGGCGATTGTCGGGCCGTCGGGGGCGGGCAAGTCGACGATCGCGCGGCTGTTGTTCCGTTTCTACGATCCGCAGGGCGGGCGGATCCTGATCGACGATCAGGACATCGCGCAGGTCACGCAAAAAAGCCTGCGCGGCGCGATCGGCATCGTGCCGCAGGACACGGTGCTGTTCAACGACAGCATCGGCTATAATGTCGCCTATGGTCGTGAAGGTGCGAGCGCGGCAGAGATTGCGGCGGCGGCCGAAGGTGCGGCGATCGACGGCTTCATCGCGATCCTGCCGCAGGGCTATGACACCGAAGTCGGCGAACGCGGGCTGAAGCTGTCGGGCGGCGAGAAGCAGCGCGTCGCGATCGCGCGCACGTTGCTCAAAAACCCGCCGGTGCTGATCCTTGACGAAGCGACAAGCGCGCTCGACAGCCGCACCGAGGCGGCGATTCAGGACACGCTCGAACGGATTGCCGAACGGCGCACGACCTTGGTGATCGCACACCGCCTGTCGACGGTGACCGGCGCCGACCGGATCATCGTGCTCGACAAGGGCCGCGTCGCCGAGACGGGGACGCACGACCAGCTGCTGCGGATGCGCGGGCTGTACGCCGACATGTGGGCGCGGCAGCAGGCGGAGAAGGAAGAGGGGACGGTTTAATCCGCCTCATTCATCATTTCGATTTTTATCGAATTATAACTTGACCACGCCTTGCTGTTTCCATATTTCGACAATTATCGAATCATGGAGGTCGTAATGGAATCCGAACCTGTCATCCGCGCGCTGAGCGCGCTCGCGCAGGAGCATCGGCTGGCGTTGTTCCGGCTGCTCGTCCAAGCCGGGCCGGAGGGCCTTGCGGCAGGGACGATTGCTGAAGAGCTGGGGGTTCCTGCGTCGTCGCTGTCCTTTCATCTGGCGCAGCTGACCGGGGCCGGGCTGATCGCCCAGCGCCGTGATGGCCGGTCGCTGATCTACACCGCCGACTATGGTGCGATGAACGCGCTCGTCGGCTTTCTCATGGAAAATTGCTGCGGTGGCGGCGCCGTATGTGCGCCTGCGGCCGCCTGTGTTGCCCAGACAAACGACGAAAGGAAAAGCGCATGAGCCGGTTTCATATGCATGTCGGGGTTGCCGACCTGAACAAGTCGATTGCCTTTTACTCGGGGCTGTTCGGCACCGCGCCGAGCGTGACCAAGCTCGATTATGCCAAATGGATGCTCGACGACCCGCGGATCAATTTCGCGATTTCGGTGCGCGAGGGCGCGCATCGCGGGATCGAGCATGTCGGCTTGCAGGTCGAGGATGAAGCCGAACTCGCGGCGGTCTATGGGCGGCTGAAAGACGCCGGGGCGCCGGTGCTCGAGGAGGGCGCGACAACCTGTTGTTACGCCAAGTCCGAAAAGAGCTGGATCGCCGACCCCGACGGGGTGGTGTGGGAAGCCTTCCTGACCAATGGCGAAGCGACGGTGTACGGCGACAGCCCCGACTTCGCGCCGCTGGCGTCGGACAATGCCGCCGAAGGCGCGTGCTGCGTTCCGACGATGCCGCAGGCCGCGCCGGTCAAGGTCGGCTGCTGCTGACATGGACGCCGCCGGGGGGCTAAACATACTGGTGCTGTGTACCGGCAATTCGGCGCGCAGCATTTTGGGGGAGGCGCTGATGGCCCGCAAGGGTGCGGACCGGATCCGCGCGTTCAGTGCGGGCAGCCAGCCGAAGGGCGCGCCGCATCCCGGCGCGCTGCGGCTGCTGGCGCGCGAGGGCTATGACACGGGCGCCTTCCGCTCGAAAAGCTGGGACGAATTCGCTGCGCCCGGCGCGCCGCGCATCGACATCGCGATCACCGTCTGCGGCAATGCGGCGGGCGAGGCGTGCCCGTTGTTCACCGACGCCCCGGTGCGCGCCCATTGGGGACTCGCCGATCCTGCCGACGCGGTGGGCGCGGTAGCGGAGGATGCGGCGTTCGCCGAAACCTACCGGTTGCTGGAGCTGCGCGTTGACGCGATGCTGGCGCTGCCGCTGGAAGGCATGGCGCCGGCCGAGCGGCGCGCGGCGCTCGATGCGATCGGGCGGATGGAGGGCGCAGCGTGAGGCGCGCGCTGCTCGCCGAAGCCCTCGGCAGCTTTTTCCTGTTCGCGACCGTTGTCGGGTCGGGAATCATGGCCGGGCAACTGGCGGACGGCAACGTCGCGCTTGCCCTGCTCGCCAATTCGCTGGCGACCGGCGCGATATTGTTCGTGTTGATCGCAATGCTCGGGCCGGTGTCGGGGGCGCATTTCAACCCCGCGGTGAGCCTAGTGATGGCGCTGCGCCGAGACCTGTCCTGGTCTGCGCTGGCGCCTTATATCGCGGCGCAGATCGGCGGCGGCATCCTGGGGGTCTGGACGGCGCATCTGATGTTCGAACTGCCGATCGTGCAATTTTCGGCTCATGCGCGCAGCGGCACCGGACAATGGGCGGGCGAGTTTGTCGCCACCTTCGGGCTGATCCTGACGATCATCGGTACGCTTCGCCACCGCCCCGAATGGGCCGCGCCGACCGTCGCGCTCTACATCACCGCGGCATACTGGTTCACGTCTTCGACGAGCTTCGCCAACCCCGCAATCACCATCGCGCGCAGCCTGAGTGACAGTTTTGCGGGGATCGCCCCTACCGATGTGCCGGCTTTTGTTGCCATGCAGCTGGTCGCGGCGGTCGCGGCGTGGACGGTCGGGCGCTGGCTGTTCGCGGCGGATGATTTGCGCCACGGCGGAGAATAACCGCCGCCAGCCCCTACCGCATCGCACCGCGTCTTGCTACGGCGCGGGCGATGACCGCCGCCGCCACGCTCCTCCCCCTCCTCAAATCCACCTTCGGCTTCGACCATTTTCGCGGTCGGCAGGCCGATGTCGTCGACCGGGTGATGGCGCGCGAGCGGACCTTGGCGGTGATGCCGACCGGGGCGGGCAAGTCGCTGACCTACCAGCTGCCGGCGGTCGCGCTCGACGGCTGCGTCGTCGTCGTATCGCCGCTGATCGCGCTGATGCACGACCAGCTGCGCGGCGCGCGCGCGGCGGGGATCCGCGCCGCCAGCCTGACCAGCGTCGATGCCGATGGCGCCGAGACGCGGCAGCGTTACCGTGACGGCGAGCTCGACCTGCTGTACGTGGCGCCCGAGCGCGCGACGGGTGAGGGGTTTCGCACGCTGCTCGAGGCGCGGACCCCAGCGCTGTTCGCGATCGACGAGGCGCATTGCGTGTCCGAATGGGGGCATGATTTCCGCCCCGACTACCGCCTGCTGCGCCCGTTGCTCGATGCCTTTCCGGCGGTGCCGCGGCTTGCACTGACCGCGACCGCCGACAAGCACACGCGCGAGGACATTCTCTTCCAGCTCGGCATTCCCGACGACGGGTTGATCCTCGCAGGGTTCGACCGGCCGAACATCCGTTACGCGATCCGCCCGCGCGTCACCCCGGCGCGTCAGCTGGTCGAATTCATCGCCGCCAATCCGGGGCCGGGGATCGTCTATTGCCCGACGCGCAGCGGCACCGAACGGCTGGCGGAGCAACTGGCGAAGACGACGGGGCGGCCGGTTGCCGCCTATCATGCCGGTCTCGACCCCGAGGTGCGCGCGCGGGTGCAGCATGATTTTGTCGCGTCGGAGGATGGCATCGTCACCGCGACGGTCGCGTTCGGGATGGGGATCGACAAGCCCGACGTGCGCTTTGTCGCGCATGCCGCGCTGCCCAAATCGATCGAAAGCTATTATCAGGAAACCGGGCGTGCCGGGCGCGACGGCGACCCCGCCGAGGCGATGATGCTGTGGGGCGCCGACGATTTCGCCAAGGCGCGGATGCGGCTCAGCGAGCTGCCCGAGGCGCGGGTGCCGGGCGAGCGGGTGCGGCTGAACGCGCTCGCTGCGCTGGTCGAAACTGTCGAATGTCGCCGCGCGCAGTTGCTGCGCCACTTTGGCGAAAGCCCGGCGCCACGCTGCGGCAATTGCGACAATTGCCTCGACCCCGCGGCGCAGGTCGATGCGACGGTGCTCGCGCAGAAGCTGCTCTCGGCGGTCTATCGCACCGGGCAAAGCTATGGCGCCGGGCATATCGAGGCGGTGCTGACCGGGCGCAGCGACGAGCGGATCGTGGGGCGCGGTCATGACAAATTGTCGGTGTTCGGGATTGTCGCGGGCGACGAGGCGCGGCTGATCAAGCCGCTGGTGCGGACGTTGGTGGCGCGCGAGGCGCTCGAGACGACCGAGCATGGCGGGCTGATGCTCGGCCCCGGCGCGCGCGCGATGATGAAGGGCGAGGCGCCGGTGCTGATCGCCGAGCCGCCGGTGAAGCGGACGAAACGCGAAGCGCGCGGCGGTGCGGGGGCGGGGGTCGCCAACCCGATCGGCGATCCGCTGTTCGACGCGCTGCGCGCGACGCGGCGTGAGCTGGCTGCCGAAGCCAATGTGCCGCCCTATGTGATCTTTCACGACGCGGTGCTGCGCGCGATGGCGACCGAAAAGCCTGCAACGCTGGACGCGATGGGGATGATTCCCGGCGTGGGCGCCAAGAAGTTGGAGGCGTGGGGCGATGCGTTTCTGGCGGTGATCCGCCACTTCTGAACCGATCGCCGGCGGCACGGCTGGTCGATTTCACAAATGGCTAGTCGGATTCGGAACGCGGCGCGACCTGCGCCGACACCGCCGTCATCTCGCCTTTCATCGGGGCCGCTCTCCCTTTGCGGCGCCGGTCAATGAAAGGACCATGACCATGCGCTTTCCCCTCCTTCGCGCGCTCGCCGCGGCATGCCTTGTCGCCCTGCCGCTGACCGCGCACGCGTCCGACGCCCCCACGACCGTCCGCGTCGACATGCGCGCGCTCGATCTCAGCGCCCCCGCCGACGTGACGACGGTGCAGCGCCGGATCGCCCGCGCGGCGAAGGCAGCCTGCCGCAACGATGTCGAGCATCTGACCGTGAAGGCGCGGCGCACGGCGCGTGAGTGTCGCGATACGATGCGCGGGCTGGCGCTGCAAAAGCTGCGCGCTCGGCAACAGCAACAACTCGCCGCGCAATGATCGGCGTCCATCGATGCCGGGCGCGTCGCCGACGGTGGCGCCGCGGCACCGCTTGCAGTAGCAGGGCGCGATGACGGCGCTGCTGATCCTCGATCCGATGATTCGTGGCGGTGCCATCGCGCTGTTCCTGCTGTGGATCGCGATCCTGTGGCGCGACCATCGCGCCAGCCTGTCGGCGCGCGTCGCGATCGCGATGCATCTGGCGATCATCGCCTATCTGCTCGCCGCCAACCTGCGCCCCGACGGGCCGGTGCGCTCCGCCTATTTGCTCTGCGATTCGCTGTCGGTGATGGTGCCCCCGCTGTTCTGGCTGTTCGTGCGGCTGTGGTTCGACGACCAGCAGCGGATCGGTGCGCGCAGCTGGCTGCTCGTTGCGGCATTCGGGGCGCTGCCGCTGATTCAGATCGGGCTGATCCTCGAGACCGGGTGGCTGAACATCGAAATCTGGGTGCTGCAGCGGATCGGGATGTTCGGTTTCGCGCTGGCGGGCATGTGGATCGCGTGGCGCGGGCGCGCCAATGATCTGATCGAGGCGCGGCGGGGCTTTCGCGCCGCGCTGGTTTGCGCGATCGGCGGCTTCATCCTGCTCGCGACCTTTATCGAGATGTTCGACAACCGGAACGCGAGCCCTGACCTGGGGCGATCCTTGACGCTGACCGCGATCCTGATCGCCACCTTCATCGTGTCGGTTGGCCTCTATCGTTTCCGCTCGCCCGAATTGTTCGCCGCGCCGGGTACGACGCCAAAACGCGCGGGACCGTCCGCCGCGCCGTCGCCGCTCGCGCAGCGGCTTCGCGCGCTGATGGCCGAAGAGCGCGCCTATCGTGCCGAAGGCTTTTCGATCGCGATGCTTGCGGCGCGGCTCGGCGAGCCCGAATATCGCGTGCGCCGCGCGATCAATGGCGAGATGGGGTTTCGCAATTTCACCGCCTTTCTGAACGGCTTTCGCCTCGACGAGATCCGCGCGGCGCTGGCCGACCCGGCGCAGCGCGAGGCGCCAATCCTGACCATCGCGCTCGACGCGGGGTTCGGGTCGCTCGGCCCGTTCAACCGCGCTTTTCGCGATGCCGAGGGAATGACGCCGACCGATTATCGCGCCCGGGCCGCGGCGGCACGGCTGGGCGATTCCGAAATCGGCTAGCCGATTTCTATCATTGCGGAGCGGTGACGCGGCGGGCGTGCTCAACCGGGGCACCCGCCACCGACAGGATTGCCCCGATGCTCGACGCCATTCCGCCGCTCCACATCCTGCTGACCAAGGGGCCGTTCGTGTTCGCCTTCGATTTCGGGCGCTACCTGATCGCCGCGGCAGTCGTCGCGGCGGTTGTCTGGGGCCTGCGCCGAACCACGCTCGCGACGCGCAAGATTCAGGCGCGCGAGGCGACGCTCGCCGACCAGCGCCGCGAATTCGCGCAGTCGGTGCAGACGGTCGGGGTCTATACTCTGGTGTCGGTGTTTATCATCTGGGGCGTTGACACCGGGGTGCTGCACCGGTTCGAGGGCAGCTATGGCTGGGCGGGCGATCTGGCGCTGCTCGCCGCGATTATCGTCGCGCACGACGCCTATTTCTATTGGGTTCACCGCGCGATGCACCATCCGCGGCTGTTCAAGATCTTTCACCGCGCGCATCATCGCTCGATCACCCCGACGCCATGGGCGGCGTACAGCTTTGCCATTCCCGAGGCCTTTGTGATGATCGCCTTCGTGCCGATCTGGCTATTCTTCGTTGCGACCCCGGGATGGGTGATGCTGACGTGGATCCTGTTCCAGATTGTCCGCAACGCGATGGGGCATGCGGGGTTCGAGCTGCACCCGCGCTGGTGGCTGTCGACGCCGCTGACGCGCTGGATCAACACGACGACGCATCATGATCTGCACCACAATGGCGGCTTCAACCGCAATTACGGGCTCTATTTCACCTGGTGGGACAGGTGGATGGGGACCGAGCATCCGCACTATGCGGAACGTTTCCACGCGGTCGTGGCGCGGTCGGCGGAGACCGATACCGATCGGTTGCCCGCGGCGGCTTAGCTTTCACGCTTGTCAGTCAAACCGCGTGTCCTATACATCGCGGCCATGAGCGATTTTCGTACCCTGTCCGCCGACTATAGCGTCGCCCCGCAGATTTCCTTTGAGGATGTTGTCGAGGCGAAGGCCGCGGGCTTTTCGATGATCGTCAACAATCGCCCCGACGGCGAAGAGCCCGAGGCGCCGCAGGGCGATGATATCGCCGGGGCGGCCGCCGCCGAAGGGCTGGCCTATGCCGCGATCCCGGTCGGCCATGCGGGGTTCAGCCATCCGCAGCTCGACGCGCTCGACGCGGTGCTGGCGGGAGCGACCGGGCCGGTGCTCGCCTATTGCCGGTCGGGGACGCGCTCGACGCATTTGTGGGCGCTGACCCGCGCGCGCGCGCGCGACGATGTCGAGGCGATTTGCGAGGCGGCAGCGAACGCGGGTTATGATCTGTCGGGGCTGCGGCCGATGCTCGACGCGCTGGCGGGCGAGCGGTGACCCTCGCCGAACTGATCCAGCTTGGCGGATCGGTGATCGCGGTGCTGTTTGTCGTGTGGCTGGTGGGCAAGATGGGGCTGGGCGCCGATCCGCGGATCGAGGATGACGCGCATGCGATCCAGCTCGCCGAAGAGGCCGAGGCGGGGTTTCGGGGGATCGAGGTCGCGCGCGATCGCGCGGGCTTTGCCGCGATCGTCCGCAATGCCGAGGGACACCAGCTGCTGGTCCGCGCGCATGGCAATCATTTCGCCGCGCGCCCGATCGATGCCGCGGTCGAGGGGCGGCTCGACAAGGATTTCCTGACGCTGACGATGCCCGAGCGGACGTTTGGCGCGGTGACGCTGCATCTGGGCAAGGACGCCGGGATGTGGGCGAGCCGGATGCGGGATCTCCACTGTGGATAAGCTGCCCGATCCGGTCACCTACGCGGTGCCTGCGTTTATCCTGCTGCTGATCGCCGAAATGGTGATTTCGCGGCGCGCCGACAAAAGCCGCTACAGCGTGCGTGACACGCTGACCTCGCTGATGCTCGGCACCGGCAGCCAGGTCGCGGGCGCGCTGGTCGGCGCGGGGGTGATCGCGGCGTCGGTGTGGGTGTATCAGTTCCGGCTGTTCGACATCGGTATCGAATTTGCCAGCTGGTGGTGGGCGTGGATCCTCTGCTTCTTCCTCGATGACCTCGCCTATTACGCCTTTCACCGCAGCGCCCACCGGGTGCGCTGGTTCTGGGCGAGCCATGTCATCCACCATTCAAGCCAGCATTATAACCTCTCGACCGCACTGCGGCAGACATGGACGGGCTTTTTCAGCCTGACATTCCTGTTCCGGCTGCCGTTGTTCCTGATCGGCTTTCCGCCCGCGATGGTGTTCTTCTGCGCGGGGCTGAACCTGATCTATCAGTTCTGGATTCATACCGAGGCGATCAGGCGGCTGCCGCGCTGGTTCGAGGCGGTGATGAACACGCCGTCGCACCACCGCGTCCACCACGGCGTCAATCCGCGCTATCTCGACGCCAATTATGCCGGGGTCTTCATCATCTGGGACAAGATGTTCGGCAGCTTCGTTGCCGAACGCGACGACGAGCCGGTGCGGTACGGCATCGTCAGGCAGCTCGGCAGCTTCAACATATTGTGGGCCGCGGTGCACGAATGGGTCGGGATCGCGAAGGATGTGTGGGCCGCGCCGTGGCGGCACAAGCTCTCCTATATCTGGCGCGAACCCGGCTGGAGCCACGACGGCAGCCGTGCGACGAGCGCGATGATAAAGGACCGCTGGGCGGCGGGGCGGCCAGTGGAAGAGCCGGCGGAATAGCCCCACCTCCAATCCCGTTCGTGTCGAGCGAAGTCGAGACACGCGAAGGCTGGCGCAGGCGTGTCTCGACTTCGCTCGACACGAACGGAGAGGGGTTGCCACGCTCGCTAATGACATTCATGTAAGTCGCAATTGACCACCGAACGGGTGGCGAGGGGAGCGGCGCGCATGAGACTTGGGGATCAGTTCGACATCATCGTTATCGGCGGCGGCAGCGCGGGGAGCGCGGCGGCAGGCAGGCTGGCCGAGGATGGGATGCGCACCGTGTGCCTGATCGAGGCGGGCGGAACCAATGACATTGTCCGGGTCAAGACGCCGGGGTTCATGCCCTTCATCCCCAAATCGTCTAACTATCAATATGACACGCTGCCGCAGCCGGGGCTGAACGGGCGGATCGGATACCAGCCGCGCGGCCGCGGGCTCGGCGGGTCGAGCGCGATCAACGCGATGGTCTATATCCGCGGCCACCAGTTCGATTACGACCAGTGGGCGGCACTGGGCGCTACCGGGTGGAGCTACGCCGACGTGCTGCCTTATTTCAAACGCAGCGAGGGCAATGAGCGCGGCGGCGACGAATATCACGGCGACGACGGGCCGCTCAACGTCATGGATCAGCGCTGGCCCAATGTGACCAGCCGCCGTTTTGTCGAGAGCGCCGCGGCGCTGCAACTGCCGCGCACGGGCGACTTCAACGGGCCGAACAACGAAGGTTTCGGCCTGTATCAGGTGACGCAAAAGGATGGCGAACGCTGGTCGGCGGCGCGCGCTTATGTCGAGCCGCTGCGCGGGCGCGCGAACCTCGACATCCGCACCGGCGCGCTGGTCGAGAAGATATTGGTCGACGATGGCCGTGCCACGGGCGTGGTGATCCGCCGCGGATCGCAGCGCGAGACGCTGCGCGCGCGGGGCGGGGTGATCTTGTCGGCGGGGGCGTTCGGGTCGCCGCAGATCCTGCAGCTATCGGGAATCGGTCCGGCGTCGCATTTGCAGGACATGGGGATTGCCGTCACCCTCGACCGCGCCGCGGTCGGCGACAATCTGCAGGACCATATCGATTATGTGTCGAGCTGGGAAACGCGCTCGACCGATCCGCTCGGCAATAGTTTGGGTGGCACCTGGCGGATGGTGAAGGCGATCTTCGAACATCGCACCAAGCGCACCGGGATCATGACGACCTGCTTCGCCGAGGCGGGCGGCTTCTGGAAATCGCACCCCGATTTGCCCGCGCCCGACATTCAATATCATTTCGTCCCTGCGATGCTCGAGGATCATGGGCGGACCAAGGTCAAGGGCCACGGCTTTTCGTGCCACGCGTGCGTGCTGCGCCCCGAAAGCCGCGGCACGGTGCGGCTGGCGTCGTCAGACGCCGCGGCGGCACCGGCGATCGATCCCGGATTTTTGACCGACGATCGCGACATGGCGACGTTGAGGGCGGGGGTACGGATGATGCACCGCATCGTCGCGGCGCCGCCGCTGGCGGACTATGCGGGGAGCGACCGGCATCCGGTCGATCTGGACGATGATGCCGCGCTCGATGCGCTGATCCGCAGCCGCGCCGACACCGTCTATCACCCGGTCGGCACCTGCCGGATGGGCAGCGACGCCGATGCGGTGGTCGACCCGACGTTGAAGCTGAACGGGATCGATGGGCTGTGGGTCGCCGATGCCAGCATTATGCCGCGGCTGGTGTCGGGCAACACCAATGCGCCGAGCATCATGATCGGCGAGCGGGCAGCGGATTTTGTGAAGGCGGCGCTGGCATAGTTGTTTCCCGGCGAAAGCCGGGGTCCAGAGGTGTTGCGCTCCCGTTCATGGGTCCCGGTTTTCGCCGGGGAACATTATATGCAGGCCGCAGCGAGCAATCGTCCGTTCGTCGTCAAATCATAGCGACTGGTCGGCGGGCGCCCATCGACCACCTCGCGCGTCGCCAGTCCATGATTCCCCAATGCCGTGAGCCCCTGCGACAGCGCGCGCGGCGTCGCGGGGGCGAGCAGGCGCGCGAGCGCGTTGAAGCGGTCGTGTCCGGCGCCGATCCCGGCGACCAGCGGCAGCCCCCAGCGTGTCGCGGCGCCGGGCGGCAATCCGATCGCGCCCTGTGCTTCGGCGATCGTTGCGGCGCGCGCGGCGGCGGCTTCGCCGGTGTCGGTAAGGATATATTCGGGGCGCAGCGGGTGGCCGTGGCCGGGATTGCGCTGGACCCAGCCGATCGTCGCCGCCGCTTCCAGCGTGCGCGTCAAGCTGTCGCGGGATAGCCCCAGCCGGTGGATCAGCTCGACGAAACGCGCGCCGCGATGCGCCGCGAGATCGGCGAGCAGCGGCACCAGCCAGCGATGGCTGCCGAGCTGGAGCAGGAGCGGGTCAGGCGTGCTTGACGGCATTTGCAACTAACTATACAAACCAGACTATAGGCGCAAGCGCGTTGGTAGCGGGAGGCAAAAAGATGGCACTGGAAATCGAATCCGAACTCACCTGTTCGATGGGGGTCAAGGACATGACCGCTGCGATCGCCTGGTACGAGCGGGTGATGCACTGCAAATTGCTCTACCGCGCTGACGAGATCGGCTGGTGCGAACTCGCGACCCCGATGACGGGGGTGAATATCGGGCTGAGCCAGGTCGAGAGCGTGGTGCAGGGCGGCGGCGCGACCAATGTGTTCGAGGTCGCCGACATCGATGCGGCCAAAGCCCATCTCGATGCCGAGGGGGTGCGGCAGGACGGCGACATCCAGCATATCCCGGGGCTGGTCAAGCTGATCACCTTCTATGACCCTGACGGCAATGCGTTCATGTTCTCGCGCTCGGAAGCGGCGACATGACGGCGCGGTGGGGCGCCGCGGCGCTTCTGGCGGTCGCGTCTCCCGCTGCTGCCGAAGATCCCGCACCGTCGCTGGCCGCATGGCAAGGAACGTGGAGCGGTGAGGGGACCGCGTTCGGCACGGCGGCGACCGCGACGCTGGTGATCGTCGCGGCGCCTGATGGCAGCGCAACCGCGCTCGCCTACCGGTTGGCGGTGCCCGGCACGCCGCCGGTCTCCTATGCGGCGGAAGCAATCTACCGCGTCGATGCCAAGGGCCGGGTGCGCGGCAGCTGGACCGACAGCACGGGTCGGACGCGCCCGATCAGTGGGCGCGTCGCCGGACCGGAATGGCACAATTTTTGGGGCAGTGCCGACGTTGAAATCGGGCGCTCGACCTATGCGCTGGAAGCGCCCGATCGCCTGATCGTCACCGATTCGGTGCTAAAAGATGATGGCAGCTGGCGCATCTTTGCGACGCTGCGCTTTCAGCGAACACCCTGAAATCACGCACTTTCCGGCGGGGCTTGGACAGCGCGCAAAAAAAGAGGGCCGGGACTTGCGTCCCGGCCCAGCCTTTCAGGCTCTCCCCTCCTGAAACTGTTGACGCAATGAATGCCATATTAATGTCATGTTGGGAAGGCCTAAATTTGCGGCAAGCCTGCCCAATTATTGTGCAGTGCAGCGTGCAGCAAAAAGGGGCCGATTCGTTACCGAACCGACCCCCCCAATTTGGTGTTGAAACGTCTTAGAACGTCTTGCGCGCGGTGATGCCAAAAGTGCGCGGCTGACCGACGGTATAGCCGAGCCGCGCCCGCCCGCCGCGTTCGCGATCGAACGACAGCAGCGCATTTTCGTCGAACAGATTGTTGACGTAAGCAATGAGCGACAGGCCATTGTCGAAATCGACCCCGGCGCTGAGATTGACCAGCTGGTAATCGGGCAATTGCAGGTCGACCGTCGTCGATGAACCCGCGGGAGCACCGCCGAACGGCAGGCCGTGGACAAAGGTGCGCGGGTTGTTCTCCTGATCGGCCGGCTGGGTAAAGCGGGTGCCGACATGCTGCACCGATGCCGCGACATACATGTTCGCAGCATCGCCGATCGGCCATTCATAGCTGCCCGACGCCGATAGCTGGAATTTCGGCACCGACGGCAGGCGGTTGCCCTCGCGAATCCCCGTTGCGGTCGCGAGCACCCCGGGCAGGGTGGTGTCGAATTCGGCCTCGATGATGCTGCCCGACAGGTTGAGGTCGAGCCCGTCGGTCGGCGACAGCCCCAGTTCGAATTCGAACCCCATCGAATGCGCCTTGTCGACGTTGAAGACGATGCGCGACGAGCAGCTGCCGGCATCAAGCGTGACCTGGAGGTTCTTGATGTCGTTGTAGAAGCCCGCGGCGTTGAAGGTGAAGCCGCGGCCCTGCGATTTCACGCCCAGTTCGTAATTCCACAGCGATTCGTCGTCATAATCCTGGAAACCGCCGAACAGCGCCGCATCGGCGGGGGTGCAGAGCGGCAGGTTGAGTGGATCGTTGACGCCGCCGAGGCGGAAGCCCTTCGACGCCTGCGCGTTGACGGTCACCGCATCGCTGAGTTCATAAGACAGCAGGAAGCGCGGGGTGAAGCCGCTCGACTTGGTGCTGTCGGTGCGGTTGTCGCCATTGGCGAACAGCCCGCCCGATTTGAAGCTGCGTGTTTCCTTGAAGTCATAATAGCGCCCGCCTGCGGTGGCGGTGAAGGCGTCGCTGAGGTCATAGCTGACCTCGCCGAACAGCGCGAACTGCTTGATATCGTATGGCAGGAAGGCGTTGTACGGCGAATTGGCGGCAAAGCCGTTGGCGACCGCCGCCGAGGTTCCGGCGCCGAGTACCGCGTCGGTGACCGCGTCATAACCGGGGGTCGGCAGCGTCTGGCTATAGACGCGGTCGACCTTCGAATAAAAGGCGCCGAGCACCCACTGGAACGCGCTGTCATTGTCCGACGCGATGCGCAGTTCCTGCGACCAGGTTTCAAGGTCGGTGGTGTCAACCAGATTCGATGGCAGCAGCACCCCGGCGGCCGGGAAACCGAGGTCGACCGACACCGAGCCGGTGAGCGCGCTGGCGTCGCGGCTGACCAGGATGTCGCGGTTGATATAGCTGGTCACCGACGTCAGCTTGGCACCGCCGAGTCCGACGTTGAGGTTGAGGTCGGCGATCAGCGTTTCGTCTTCGAACCCTTCGCGCAGCAGCAGATATTGCTCGCGCTCGTCATAGGTGACCTGCGGGCGTGTCGTTGTGAACTGGTTGCCATAGAGGTTATAGATGTCCTGGCGATTGAAGCCGTCGGCGGTAATCTTTTGATATACGACGCGCGGGGTGATCGAGAAATTGTCGCTGGGTTCAAAGGTCAGCGCGAGGCGGCCGCCATAGCGTTCGCCGCTGTTCACGTCGTCGCCGCTAGCCGGACCGACCGCGTTGATGAAGCCGCCGTAGCGGGTGTAATAGCCGACCGCGCGGATCGCCGCCTTGTCGCCCATCGGGACGTTGACCGCGCCCTTCAGATGGCCGCCGATATCGTCGCCGTCGACGAGGTTCAGGTTCGCCTCGACGCTGCCCTCCATCACCCCGATTTTCGGCTGGTTGGTGATGTAGCGGATGGTGCCGCCGACCGAACCCGACCCGAACAGCGTGCCCTGCGGCCCGCGCAGCGTTTCGACGCGGTTGAGGTCGTAGAGGTCGATGTCGGGGGTGAAGAGCGAGAGCGAGATCACGCTTTCGTCGAGATAGACCCCGACCTGTTCCTTGACGCCGGGCTGATCGCGTACGACCTGCCCCGCGGAAACGCCGCGCACCGACACCTGACTCTGGCCGGGCCCGAGGTTCTGCACCGACAGCCCGGCGACGTTGCGCGACAGATCCTCGAGCGTCACGGCGCCCGATTTCTGGATGTCCTCGGCCGTCTGGGCGTTGATCGAGAAGGGAATGTCCTGAAGATTGGCATCGCGTTTGGTCGCGGTGACGATGATGATGTTGCTGTCGTCTTCGGCGGCGCCGGCATCTTGCGCGGCTGCGGGCGCGCTGACGGCGATCGCGAGTAGCGACAGACCGGCCAGCATCGTGGAACGTGCGAGCATAATATCCTCCCTGTGAAGCGCGGGGCCATGCTGCCCCGTCACGTGGCGAGAGGTGCGCCTGTCCGCGGCAATTCGCAATGGTCCGCGAATCCCACGCAACAAAATTACCGAGAGCTGTTGCGCGGCGGCCACAGTAGCAGAATGCAAGCGTGCGGTGTCGCAGGGCAAAAAATGGCCGGGGATAAACCCCTGCCCGTGGCCGTCCCGGCCACAATCAAAAAAATGGCCGGGGATAAACCCCGGCCAGTGGTTCGCAGGAGGAACCTGGTGAGGATCCCGCCGCCGCCGTTTGAAAGGAGAGAGAGACGTGCGGCGACGGGTATCCTGTCTCGTTACATATTGTAGGCGCGCTCCCCATGTTCGGCGAGGTCGAGCCCTTCCTGCTCGACGTCCTTCGACGGGCGCAGGCCGATGGTGTATTTGAGGCCGAGGAACAGCACCGCACTGACGACGCCGGTCCACAACACGGTGGTGCCGACGGCCCAGATCTGGGTCATCACCTGACCGGCCAGGTCGAACTCGCCGGCCACAGCGACGGGCGCGGTGTAATCGATCCAGCCCTGACCGCCCCATTCCGGGTTGGCGACGAAGCCGGTGCCGATCGCGCCGATGATACCGCCCACCGCATGGATACCGAACACGTCGAGCGAGTCGTCATATTTGAACTTCTTTTTCACCGTGGTGACAAAGAAGAAGCAGCCCAGCGAGGCGACGGCGCCGAGGAGGATCGCGGTGCCCGGATGGGCGAAGCCCGCCGCCGGGGTAATCGCGACCAGACCGGCGACGACGCCGGAGACACCACCCAGCAACGAAGGCTTCTTGTGCACGATCTGCTCGATGATCGCCCAGGTCGCACCCGCAGCTGCCGTGGCGACCAGCGTGTTGATGAAGGCCAGCGCGCCGAAGGCGTTGGCTTCGAGACCCGAACCGGCGTTGAAGCCGAACCAGCCGATCCAGAGTAGCGAGGCGCCGATCATCGTCATGACCAGATTGTGCGGGGGCATCGGTTCCGAATTATAGCCGAGGCGCGGGCCGATCACGAGGCAGCCGACCAGTCCGGCGATCCCTGCGTTGATGTGGACGACGGTGCCGCCGGCAAAGTCGAGCGCACCCCAGCCCCATAGTAGGCCCATGTCGGTCGGCGCGGCGTGAAGGAAGTCCGGGCCGGCCCAGTACCACACCATGTGCGCGATCGGGAAATAGGCCAGCGTCAGCCAGAGCACCGTGAAGATGATCAGCGGTGTGAACTTCACGCGCTCTGCAAAAGCCCCGACGATCAGCGCCGGTGTGATGCAGGCAAAGGTCATCTGGAAAATCACGAAGACATATTCAGGCAGATAGACCCCGTTCGAGAAGGTGGCGGCAAAGGTCGTCACATCGACGCCCGAGAGGAACGCCTTGTCGAGGCCGCCGACAATCGTCGGGAATGGCGTCCCGGTGGAGGTGAAGGCCATCGAATAGCCCCAGCTGAACCAGACCAGCGCGGCGACACAGACGATGGTCAGCACCTGCATCAGCACCGACAGCATATTCTTGGCGCGGACGAGGCCGCCATAGAACAGCGCCAGCGCCGGCACCGACATCATCAGGACCAAGGCCGAGGCGACGAGCATCCAGGCGACGTCGCCCTTGTTGACCATCTCGGCGGTGGGCACGAAAGCGGCGGGCGCCGCGGCTTCGGCAGCGGGCGCAGCCGGTGCGGCCACCGCCGTTGCAGCGTCCTGCGCCCAGACGGGCAGCGCGGCGAACAGCGACAGGCCCACGGCCCCGGCGCCCGCCGCAAATTTATTTGCGAACGTCATAATTTCCCCCTTCGTCATTACAGTGCCGCCTCGCCGGTCTCGCCGGTGCGGATGCGCACGGCCTGACCCACGTCGAGAACGAAAATCTTGCCGTCGCCGATCGAACCGGTACCGGCGCTTTGCTGCAGCGTTTCGACCACGCGCGGCGCGAGCGCGTCGTCGCAGACGAGCTCGATCTTCACCTTCGGCACCATGTTGGTGGCGTATTCGGCGCCGCGATAGATTTCGGTCTGCCCCTTTTGCCGACCGAACCCCTTGACCTCGGTCACGGTCATGCCAGCGATACCCAAGCCGGTGAGCGCTTCGCGCACCTCATCGAGCTTGAATGGTTTGATGATTGCCAGGATCAATTTCATGATGCCCCCTTTTGCCCAATAGCACCATGTTGCACTGCAACAGCCGTGCCAGATTGCGCGACGGTTGGAAAAGTTAACATTTTGTGGTGCTTTGAGGGGTGTGCGGCGAATATTCGGTCGTTTGCTGGGCAGGAGAGGCAGGGAATTGCCTAAATTTTGGGCAAGTTCATTGCTTGAGCACTGCTGACATCCGGATGACTACAATCACCGATGTGGACCGATTGCGCACCTCCGCTTTCGTCACCCCGGACTTGATCCGGGGTCCACGACCCCATGCACCGTCCCACGCTGCGAGAGCGGATGGATCCCGGATCAAGTCCGGGATGACGAGGGTAGGGAAGCGAGTGGTGGTGCCCCACACCTAGCCCGCCAGCCAATCCTGTATATGCTATTCCGCCGCCTTGAACCGCGCCCAGATCGGGAGATGATCCGACGCCCGCGCCGCCAGCGCGCTGCGATGCACCCCGGCGTCGACGGCTTCGAGGTGGGGCGAGGCGAAGATGCGGTCGAGCTTGGCTACCGGGCGGCGGCTGTGGAAGCTGTGGCCGGTGTCGACCAGCCGGTGGCGCTCGCCGAAATCGTGGAGGCAACCGCCCGTCGCGCGCCATTCGTTGCAGTCGCCCATCAGGATCGTCGGCAGCTCCTCGCCCGCCGCGACATGGTTCAGGATCGCGCGCGCCTGCTGACGGCGGCGCAGCCCCGAAATGTCGAGGTGCATGCCAATGACGCGCAACCTTGTATCGCCGATGCGGATCGTTGCCGCGACCGCGCCGCGCGGTTCGAGCGTCGGCAGGTGCAGCGCATGACTTTCCTCGACCTCGGTGCCCTTGCGCACCAGCAGTGCGTTGCCGTGCCAGCCGATGCTGTGCGGGCGTCCGCTCAGTCCGACGGGAACATAATCGCTATGCTCGTCGAACATATGCGTCGGAATCGCGCTCGCGCGCGTGCCGAAGCGCCGGTCGGCCTCCTGCAACGCAACGATGTCGGCGTCGAGTTCGCCGAGCACCGACAGCACCCGCCCGGGGTCGCGGCGCCGGTCGAGCCCGATGCCCTTGCGCATATTGTAACTGGCGACTTTGATCATGGTCTCAGCGGTCTAGCGCTCCAGCTGCCAAGCCGTTCCCCGGATCCTCAAATTCCGCCAGCAACGCCCGCGCTTCGTCCAGATCCTCGTCGAGCACCATGATCCGCACCGGGATCATCAGCCCGACGCTTTCGGCGATATTCATGCCCGCGTCGAAGCACACCGCATGCACCCCCGCGCTTTCGATCCGTCCGCGCAGCAGTTCGGCTTCGGCGCCGTTCGGAATGCGGACCAGTTCGACCAGCGGCATCAGGCGGTCTCGCCCTCGATAAAGCGATCGGTCGGCCGCGTCGGCAACCCGTCGATGCTTTTCGTTCGGCCCAGCGTCTTTTCGACCCACAACGCGCGGTCGGCCTGCCGGTGATATTTTTGCAGCGTGTCGCGCTCGTGTTGCAGTTCCATCATCGGCACCCCCCAGCCGCAGCTGGTCTGGACGCTCTCAACATCGATCATGAAAATCTGGCGGGTACCGGGCAGCAGCGTGAAATGCGCCGCGAGCGCGTCCCATTCACCGTCCTGCGGCAGCACCGGGCGCCCGCGGCCATAGATGCGCAGGATCAGCGCGCTGCGATCAAAGGCGCAGAACATGATCGTGATGCGGCCATCGGCGGCGAGATGCGCGTGGGTTTCATTGCCCGATCCGGCGAGGTCGAGATAGGCGACCTGGGTGCCGGACAGGACGCGGAAGCTGTCGGCATAGCCTTTGGGTGACAGGTTAATCCGCGCATCGGCGGCGGCAGTCGCGGTGAAATAGACCGGCTGTTTTTCGATGAAAGCGATATGTTTGTCGGTCAGCGTATCGGTGAATTCGGCCATGGCTCGTCTCCGTGTCAGCGCCGTCTTATCACCAATTCTTGCCCTCTTCTATCGCCGCTTCCTCGTCCGGGCGGGTCGCGCGGCCCAACGCCGCGTTGCGGTGCGGGAAGCGGCCGAACCGGTCGATCACGTCGAAATGCTTTTGCGCATAGTCGTGAAAGACCGGATCGGCGAGCTGGGTCATCAGCCGCAGCGATTCGCGCTGGTCGGCGATATCTTCGCTATGCTCGAACGGCAGATAGGCGAATTGACGCTGCTCGTCGGGCCACCCTTGGTCCCAGCCCTTTGCGACGATCCCGCGCGCAATTTCACGCGCCAGCGGATCGGTCGCGAAAGCGTCGGCATGGCCGCGAAAGATGTTGCGCGGCACCTGATCGAACAGGATCGCCGCGGCGAGTGCGGTGTCGGGGTCGGTGAGGAAGGTTTCGGCGGGCTGTGCGCGGAGCGCGGCGTGCCAGTCGCCGATGAGGCCACGCACCTCGGTGTCGAAATCGGGGCCGCCGCCGTACCAGTCGTCCATGCCATGCGCGTCGAACCAGAAGGTCAGCAGTTGCTGCGGCCAGTCTGTAGGTGGGGCGAGGGGCGTTTTCAGATCATTTGTCATTGCGAGCGCAGCGAAGCAATCCAGAGCGGTTTACGCAACCCCTGGATTGCTTCCCCCGGATCAAGTCCGGGGTCGCAATGACGAGGCTATTCGCCCTTCACGCGCCGATACGGCACAAATTTGCCGAGCGAGACGAAGCCGCTGTACATATTGCTGCTGCGGTCGTGCAGCTGGACCGCGTCGATGCTGCACAGCTGGCTGCCCGACAGTTTGGTGACCAATATATCGTCGTCATCGAGCGATGCGGCGCCGCCTTCGGGCCGGTTGACCCACAGGGTGCTACCGATGTGATAGACGATCGCGGTCTTGTCGATCACCTGACTGCTGCGAGCCATCGACAGCGAGATGCAATTTTGCGGCTCACCCGCGACGCGGCCCTCAAGCAGCTTGGCGAGTTTGTCCTCGGGCGCGAGCCTCTCCATCGCGGGTGCGGCGGCGGGCATGGCCGCAATTGCGGCGGCGGCGAATATGGTGGCGATGCGTGGGTGCATGGTCTGACTCCTGTCTTGCTCATTGCCCTACCCGGTTCCGCCCTGCGCCAACCCGCGTGAACAAGGGCTGACTCGGGGTAGCTTTCCCGCCGGTCAGCACGCCCCGTCGGGCAGCGGAATACCCAGCGGGCCTTTGCATTTCTTCTTTTTCGCGGGAGCTTCCGGGGTGCTGCCCGCGGTGCCCGATCCGCCCATGCCGCCGAAATCGGCGCCGATCAGCAGGCTGGTGTGCGAGCGGAAGCGGACCTTTGCCGTCCAGTCGATGTTCCACACCGCATTGCCCGCGGGTTTGGGCGGGTAGGAGAAATTGGCCTCGGGGCCAAAGGCGTTGAGGTTGCCGAACATCATCTCGCCCGACGCCTTCTTGACCTCGCTCGGAATCGCGCAGCTCGTCTGCGCGGGCGGCATCACCACTTTTTTGCTCACCAGCCCCGCGACCGTCGCGGGCGGCAGCCAGTCCCACAGCCCCCCGCCGAATTCGCGCGCGTTGCTGCTCGTCCACCACACCATGTCGCCGCCCGCGCTGCCGCGGTCCATGCCGCCGAACGCCCAGGCGACATAGCCGGTCGCCGGAACCAGCTGGTTCCAGCGGATCATCACCGATCCGTCGCCCTGCATCGTCGTCGATGCGTTGAGGCCAGCCATATAATCCTGCGCGAGGGTGAAATTGATTTCGGGGCCGACATTGCCCGCGATCCGGTGCGCGCCGAGCAGCGAGGATCCCGACGACGGCTGTTTCGACGATTTGCTGTTCGGCCAGCCGGCATAGGATTTGCTGTTCGACGTCATCACTTCGCGGATGCGCGGCACCGTCGTGGTGTAGAGGTTCGGGGGCATCTGGCCCGCCGCCAGCTTGGCGAAATCGATGATCACCGGCTGCCCCGGCCCCGCCTTGGCGCCGCAGCCCCAGAACAGCAGCAGACGGCCCTTGGGGCGTTCGAAATCCTTGGGCATTTCCGACGTGCCGGTCTCGTCCTGACGCTTGCCCGGCTCGGGCCCCCACAGCGGCACCGATTTTCCGAGCTTGGCTTGCGGCAGAAAGAAATGATCGGCCTTCACCGGCGGGGTGGTCGGCGCCTGATTTGATCCCAGCCGCAGTTCCAGCGTGTGCGCAACCTTGCCCTCGGGACCGCCGCCGAACATCATCCCCATCATATTGCCGACCCCGCGCCCGCCCGCCGCCATCGCGGCAAAGCCCGACGCGGTCGCGACATCCATTTCATAGCGTTCGACAGGACCGGTGGTCTTTTGCGCCGAACCCGGAACGGCGGCCAGCATCGCGGCGATGGCGGCGACGGAGATGAAACGCAGACTCGAACGCATGAATATCCTCCCTGTTGCCGGGGAAGACCCGGCGGACAATGCGGCCCGATTTCTTTTCTGTTTGGAGGACTATAGGCGAGCGAAGGCGCGGCGCCAAGTGAGGTGCGTCACACGCTATCAGTAATCCGTCATCCCGGCGAAAGCCGGGATCTCGCCGGTGCGTAAACTCGCGAGGTCGAGAACCCGGCCTTCGCCGGGGTGACGACGTGGGTTTACGCCGTCCCGCCCACCGTCAGCCCGCTGACCAGCAAGGTCGGCTGGCCGACCCCGGCGGGAACGCTCTGGCCGCCCTTGCCGCAGATGCCGATGCCTTCGTCGATCGCCATGTCGTTGCCAATGCCCATGACCTTGGTCAGCACGCTCGGCCCGTCGCCGATCAGCGTCGCGCCCTTGATCGAATTGCCCAGCTTGCCGTTCTCGATCTTGTACGCCTCGGTACAGCTGAAGACGAACTTGCCCGACACGATATCGACCTGTCCGCCGCCGAAGCTCTTGGCGAAGATGCCGTTTTTGACGCGGCTGAGCAGTTCGGCGGGATCGTCGTTGCCGCCTTTCATGAAGGTGTTGGTCATCCGCGGCATCGGCGCATGGGCAAAGCTTTCGCGGCGCCCGTTGCCGGTCGGTTCGACGCCCATCAGCCGCGCGTTGAGACGATCCTGCATATAGCCTTTCAGGATGCCGTCTTCGATCAGCACGGTCTCGCTCGTGGGCGTGCCTTCGTCATCGATCGACAGTGAGCCGCGGCGACCGCCGCCGACCGGGCTGTCCATCGCGCCGTCGTCGACCACGGTGACGCCAGGCGCGGCGACGCGCTGGCCGATCCGGCCCGAAAAGGCGCTGGTGCCCTTGCGGTTGAAATCGCCTTCCAGCCCGTGGCCGACCGCTTCGTGGAGCAGCACCCCGGGCCAGCCGGGGCCGAGCAGCACGGTGAATTCGCCCGCCGGGGCGTCGACCGCGCGCAGATTGACGAGCGCCTGGGCCAGCGCCTCGTCGATCGCGCGGTTCCACTGCGCAGGTTCGAACAGATGGTCGTACATATAGCGGCCGCCAAGGCCGAAGGTGCCGGTTTCGCGGCGGCCATTTTCCTCGACCACGATCGAGACATTAAGGCGGACGAGCGGACGGATGTCGGTCGCAAGGAAGCCGTCGGCGCGGACGATTTCGACCACCGACCAGCTGCCCGCAAGGCTCACAGACACTTGCGCGATGCGCGGGTCGCGCGCGCGCGCCGCGGCGTCGATTTCCTGACACAGCGCGACCTTTTTCGCGAAGGGGATCAGGTCGAGCGGGTTCGCCTCGTCATACAGGTGCCGGTTGGTGCGCGGCGGCGGCGCGGCGTGCGGCTGGCTGGCGGGATCGAGCAAGGCGAGCGTTTCGGCGGCACGGCGGATCGCGCCGGCGCTGATGTCGCTGGCGTGGGCGAAGCCCGTCATCTCGCCCGACACCGCGCGCAGGCCGAAACCGGCGTCGGTCGAATAATCGGCGGTTTTCAAGCGCCCGTCATCGAAGCCAAAGCTCTCGGTCGCGCGATATTGCAGATAGAGCTCTCCGTCGTCGGCCTTGGCGAGTGCTTCGCGGGCGAGCGCCTGCGCCAGATCGGGGTCGAGCGCGTCGGCGCGATAGAGGAAGCGGCGGGGGTCGGTTGGACTGGTCATGGCGCCGATATAGGCACGGCACGCCGCACGCGCAAACCGCCGTCAGAGATAATTGACGGTGAGCGTGAAGGTCCCGCTGTAGTCGCCCGCTGGCTGGTTCGCGGGAACGGTGAGGGTGCCGCCGATATAATAGGTCTGGACCCCGCTGGGCAGCAGCGTGCTGCCGAGCAGTGCGATACCGCCGCCGCTGGTACTGGCGGCGCGGACCAGCGTGGCGGTCATTGATGGTGCGCCGCCACCAACGCGCGCCAGCGTCGCCGATGTGCTGCCCGACACGGTGATCAGGAAAATCCCGCCGGTGCCCTGGAATATTGCGCGCTGCGCGTTGGTGCCGACGAGGGTGACGCCGCCGCCCGAGGTACGGGCGTTCGTAACGGGATTGACGGTTACGGTGCCGCCGGTCGCGCCGCTGACCAGCGTCCCGAAATTCAGATCGTCGGTCTTGATCAGCGAGTTGGGCCGGACAACCGCCGCATTGGCCGTGACATTGGTGTCGGCGGCATAAGTCGGCGGGCACAGCGTCGCGCTGGCCGTCGCGACGGCAATGGTCAGGGCGCGTAGCGCGCCCCGACAGTGTCTGGTCCCTCGAATCCCCACAGATTCTGCTCCTGTCTGGCACAGATATGCCAGCGGGACATGAGTCGTTGATGCACGGGCGTGGTAAAGGGGCTGTTTACATCTGGCCGCGGACGGCAGCGATCAGGCGTGATCGGCGATCCCGCCGCTCAGGACAAAGCGCCGGTCGCAATAGCCGCAATCGGCAAAGCCCGCGTCGGGATCGATTTCCAGCCACACGCGCGGATGGCCGAGCGCGGCATCGGACAGTCCGTCGCCGGTGCCGTCGCAGGCGATGCGGGTTTTCGGGGTGCGGATGGTTTCGGGCGCGGGCTGGGTCATCGACCGCGCCCATAGCAAGCGCGCAGGGCAGGAGCAATCGGGGTTTCCGCGGCGGGGGTTTGATGTGGGGTTTGACGGCACCGGCAGGCATTCTTGCGAACACAGGTGGTCCCCGGTGCCGTCCTTCCCCCACAGAAGGTCTAAAGATAGTTGAGCGTGATCGTGAACGTGCCGCTGTAGTCGCCGGGCGTCTGGTTTGCGCCAACCTCGAGCGTCGCGCCGACCGGGAAATTATAGTTGCCGAGCGGCGAGGTGATCCGGAAGCGTGTCGGCGAGGTCGACAGGACCGCGGTCGGGGTACTGCCGATTTCGAACGTGCGGGCGCGCATCCGTACCCCCGGCCCGGTGAGCCAGATCGTGTTCGACCCCAGCGAGATATTGACCTGGCGATTGAGGCTGCCGAGCCCGGCGAAACGTGCGGGCGCGCCGCCGTTGCCGGCCAGCGTGACGCCGCCGGTGCGGCTGCGTGATCCGTCGGGTGCCAGCGTCACCGTTCCCGCGGCATTCGACGGAATGATGTCGCCGAAACTAAGGTCGTTGACCTTGAAGAAAGATAGCGGGCGCAGCACGATGGCTTCGCTCTGACCCTGCGCCGTCTGTTGGGCATGGGCCGGCGCCGCGATGGCCGGGGCCATCATCAGCGCGCAGACGGCGATGCCGCGCAGCAGGGGCTGCGGGTTTGGGGTATGTGTGGTCCTCACCCATTTGGCTCTAGTGGCCATTTTCCAAGATAGCGTTAACGCGGCGTTGGGCAAAATCGGGCGGGGCGATGAGGGCTTTTACACGCGCAGGTGCGCGGCTATGGCACGTGCCATGACCGAAGCCGCCATCCGCATCGACGCCGTCTCCAAAACCTATGCCGGCGGCAAGCAAGCGCTCGATAATGTCAGTTTTGACGTGCCGCGCGGCCAGATTTTCGGGCTGCTCGGGCCGAACGGTGCGGGCAAGTCGACGCTGATCAATATTCTCGCGGGGCTGGTCAACAAGACCGCCGGATCGGCGAGCATCTGGGGCTTCGACATCGACGCCGATCCGCGCAACGCCAAATATTCGATCGGTATCGTCCCACAGGAAATCGTCTTCGACCCGTTTTTTACGCCGTATGAGACGCTCGAAAATCAGGCCGGGCTTTATGGGGTACCCAAAGCGAAACGCATTTCGGACGACCTGCTCGCCGCGGTGCATCTGACCGACAAGCGCGACGCCTATGCGCGGACGCTGTCGGGGGGCATGAAGCGCCGGTTGCTCGTCGCCAAGGCGATGGTCCATTCGCCGCCGATCATCGTCCTCGACGAACCGACCGCGGGGGTCGATATCGAACTCAGGCAACAGCTCTGGTCCTATGTCCAGTCGCTCAACGACCGCGGCGTCACCGTGGTGCTGACGACGCATTATCTGGAAGAGGCCGAACAGCTGTGCGACCGGATCGCGATCATCAACCATGGCAAGCTGATCGCGAACAAGCCGACGCGCGAACTGGTCGATATGGCACGCGAAAAGATCGTCGTCGTCACGCTGGACGAAGACATCACCGAGTTGCCGACGCATCCCGCTTTCGACAAGATCGAGCGTGAGGGGGAGCGTGGCCTCGCGATCAGTTACAACAAGGACCGGATGAACGCGGGCGAAGTGCTCGCCGCGGTCAACGCGATGGGCCACGGCATCGTCGATGTGTCGACACGCGAGGCCGATCTGGAAGATGTGTTCCTGAATTTGACGCGCGCGGCAAATGGATAGCCCTTTGTTTCCGTTCGCATCGAGCGAAGTCGAGATGCCCATCGGATCAGCGCTGAAACGCGGGGTGTCTCGACTTCGCTCGAAACGAACGGAATTTCAGTGACAGGCGAACTAGCCCACGACGTCATCATTATCGGCTCGGGCGCCGCGGGTCTCACCGCCGCCATCGCCCTCGCCGATCATTGCAAGGTGCTCGTGCTCGCCAAGGGCGAGCTCACCGGCGGGTCGACCGCGTGGGCGCAGGGCGGGATCGCCGCGGTGCTCGATGCGGGCGACACGTTCGAGAACCATATCGAGGACACGATGGTCGCGGGCGCGGGGCTCAACCGGCGCGAGACGGTCGAGTTCGTGGTCGAAAATGCGCCAGCCTCGATCGAGCGACTGGTCGAAATGGGCGTCCCGTTCAATAAGGATGCCGAGGCGCTGCACCTGACGCGCGAGGGCGGGCATTCGCACCGGCGCATCGTCCATGTCGACGACGCGACCGGCTGGGCGGTGCAGGCGGCGCTGCTCAAGACCGCCGAGGCGCATCCGAACATCACCCTGCTGCCCGGGCAGGCGTGCGTCGACCTGATCACCGGGCGGCACGAGGAACGCTATTCGGGCTCGGGGCGCGTGTGGGGCGTCTACGCGCTCGATGAAAAGAGCGGCAAGGTCCACGCGCATGTCGGCCGCGCGACGATCCTGGCGAGCGGCGGCGCCGGGCGCGTCTATCAGTTTTCGACGGCCCCCAGAGGAGCGACCGGCGACGGCATCGCCATGGCGTGGCGCGCGGGTTGCCGCGTGTCGAACATGGAAATGATGCAGTTCCACCCGACCTGCCTCTACAACCTCGACGTGAAGAATTTCCTGATCACCGAGGCGGTGCGCGGCGAGGGCGGGATCCTCAAGCACCCCGTCACCGGCCACCGCTACATGCCCGATTATGACGCGCGCGCCGAACTCGCGCCGCGCGACGTGGTGGCGCGCGCCAACGATGACCAGATCAAACGCTCGGGGCTCGACTATGTCCATCTCGACATCAGCCATCTCGACCCCGATTTCGTCGCCGGGCATTTCCCGAACATCTATGAAAAGCTGCTCACGCTCGGCATCGACATGACCCGGCAGCCGATCCCGGTGGTCCCCGCGCAGCATTATACCTGCGGCGGCATCCTGATCGATCTCGCCGGGCGCACCGACCTGCCGGGGCTTTACGCCGCGGGCGAATGCACCGAAAGCGGGCTGCACGGCGCCAATCGCCTCGCCTCAAACAGCCTGCTCGAATGTTTCGTGTTCGGCGAAGCGGCGGCGAAGGACATTATCGCGCGCTGGGACCAGCTCGAACCGCCCCCCGCGATCCGCCCGTGGGACGAAAGCCGCGTCACGGATTCCGACGAAGAGGTGATCATCAAGCAGAACTGGACCGAAATCCGCCGCTTCATGTGGAATTATGTCGGGATCGTGCGCACGACCAAAAGGCTGGAACGCGCGCAGCACCGGATCAACATGATGACGGGCGAGGTCGAGGACTATTACGGCCACTTCCGTGTGACGACCGACCTGATCGAGCTGCGCAACCTGCTGCAATGCGCCGAACTGATCGTGAAGAGCGCGCTCCACCGCAAGGAAAGCCGCGGGCTGCACTACACGCTCGATTATCCGGCGATGCTGGCGGAGGCGGTTGATACGGTGCTGGTGCCATGAGCTAAGGGCGGGCCGTTAACGCGGGCCGTCGGTGTCCCCGTTTACTGCAAGCTTCGATCCGTCCCACGCCCAGTGGTGGAGGATATTGGGATCATCATGATCGGGGGTCAGGACGACGGTCCTCCCCGCCCGTTCGGCCACTTTGGCGTCATGCGCGAGAAAGCTTTCTTCGCTGTAGCCCGCGGCTTTAGAAACCAGAACGTCATAAATTTGACCGCGCGTTCCTCCTGAAAAAATATCATTGCCTTCACAACCGAGTGCGGCGCGGGTGACCAGAAAGTCGGGCCGGCCGTCGCCGTTGAAATCGCCCGATTGCCAATAATCGCCATCGCGGAATGTTCCGCCGTCGCGTTCGCATTCGTCGCGTGCGGCGTTATGCCAGTCGGTCAAAGCGGCGGGCAACGCCTCCGCAGCGATGCCAGTTTTTTGTGCACTTGCGGGCGTGCCAGCGATGGCCAGGCACGCGGCGGTGCAAAGGATCAGGCGATGGGACATAGCGCTCCTTGCGACATAACAGAGCCAGATTGGCCGAGCCTGCGCGTATCAGCGCGATCCGGCGTAACCAACTCGTTGAACATTATCGTATCATCCACAGCGAGTTATGTGATCATGCGCACAGCCATGTTCGCGCTAGCGCGCGAATCCCTCGCTCAAAAAACGCTCGGCGAGTGCGGCGTGGAGCGCCGCGCCGCGCGCCATGACCTTTTCATCGAGGACCATATGGTTCGAATGGAGGCCGCAGCACGCCCGCCAGTCGCTGCCCTCCGCGCTCGCGCCGAGCCAGAACATTGCGCCGGGGACTTTTTCGAGGACGTAGGAGAAATCCTCGGCGCCCATCACCGGATGGTCCATCGTCAGCCACGCCGCCTCGCCGAAGGTTTCTTCGACGACCGACTGGCCGAACGCGACCGCGCGGCTGTCGCAGATGGTGACCGGAAAGCCTTCGTCGATCTGCACCTCGGCGGTGCAGCCATGCGCCTCGGCGATCGCGGGGGCGAGGCGGTTGAGCTCGCGCGCCACCATCGCGCGGCGTTCGGGCGACAGGGTACGGATCGTGCCGAGCATTTCGGCGGTTTCGGGAATGATATTGTTCGTCGTTCCCGCGCTGATCTTGGCGATCGTGACCACCGCGGGATCGAACACCGAGACGCGGCGCGTCACCATCGTCTGGATCGCGGTCACGATCGAACAGGCAACGGGGATCGGATCGATCGCATCGTGCGGCATCGACGCATGGCCGCCCGCGCCCTTGACGATGATCGACAGCACATCGGACGAGGCAAGCAGCGGCCCCGCGCGCCCGGCGAAAATGCCGTGCGGCGCGTTGGGCATGATGTGGAGCGCGAAGGCGGCATCGGGCAGCGGATCGATGATCCCGTCGTCGAGCATGAAGCGCGCGCCATGATGCCCCTCCTCGCCCGGCTGGAACATGAACATCACCGTTCCGGGCAAACGGTCGCGCGCCGCACACAGCAGCTTCGCCGCGCCGACGAGCATCGCGACATGCGTGTCATGCCCGCACGCATGCATCGCGCCGGTGGTTTCGGAGGTGAAGTCGAGTCCCGTGTCCTCGACCAGCGGCAACGCATCCATGTCGCCGCGCAGCAGCACGGTGCGCCCGTTCGCAGGACCGCGCAGGATCGCGACCAACCCCGTCGTCGACGGCCCCTCGCGAAATTCGAGCGGCAGCCCGGCGAGCGCGTCCTTGATTTTCGCCAGCGTCTTGGGATTCTGCAGGCCCAGTTCGGGCTCGCGGTGAATCGCGCGGCGCAGGTCGACAAGGTCGTCGAGGAGCGTTTCGGCCTCGGCAGGCCAGTCGGTGGTGATGAGCGTCATGCGCGGCCTCTCGTTCGCGGGGGTTTTGCGGCACCTTGTCGCCGAACCACCGCGAAGTCGAGGGGAGAGCGCCGCGCCTACGCCAGCGCCGCCGCCCGGCGCTGTTTCCGCCCCGCCTACGCCAGCGCCGCCGCCCGGCGCTGTTTCCGCCCCGCCACAACGCGCAGCACGATCACCGCGACGACCAGTACGACTGGCAGCGCGTACCAGCCGCTCACCGGGATGCGTTTGCCGTTGGTGAAGATGAAGCTGAGCGCGACGATCCACACGCCCCACCAGTGCAGCCGGCCCCATGCCTTGGGACCGAGCGCCTTGACCATGCGGTCGAACGAGGTCGCGGCGAGGAGGGCGATGAACAGATAGGCGGTGCCGCCGGTGACGATCGATTTGGGATTGGTCAGCACCCAGAAGGTGGCGGGATCGGTTTTCCACAGCGCGATGATCACGAGCGCATGGATGAAGTGCGACATCGCAAAGCCCAGTCCGAGCTGGCGCCGGTTGCGGCGCAGCCAGCGGGTGAAGGGGCCGGGCCACAGCTTGGCAGCCGCCGACGCGGCAAAGGCGGCGAGGAACAGGACGAGCGAAGTGCGCGCGGTGGCGCGGATCACCATGCGATAACCGTCGGTGTCCCAGCCGAGGACGAACAGGAAGCCCAGCGCCATCGCCGCCAGCGCCAGGGTCAGCGTCCAGAACAGCCCCCAGCCTTCGGCCCAGCCCCTTGTCGCGGTCGTTGCCGCGCTTGTTGTCGCCGTCATCACATCCTCCGTTTGAAGCCTAGTGTTGCTAGGTATAGCTTGCATACCTAGCATTGCAAAGCTAAATCGGCAGACATGTCTGCGGAAATGCTCAAGGGCCATCTCGACGCCGTGCTGCTCGCCACGATCGGCGACGAGGCTTTGCACGGCTATGCGATCATCGAGGCGATTCGCGCGCGCAGCGGCGGCCATTTCGACCTGCCCGAAGGAACGATCTATCCGGCGCTGCACCGGCTCGAACTCGCGGGGCTGCTCGCCAGCCGCTGGGTCCAGCCCGACGGCGGGCGCAAACGCCGCGTCTATGCGCTGACCGACGGCGGCCGCCAGTCGCTGGTCGAGCGGCGCGCGGGCTGGCAAAGTTTTGCCAGCGGTATCGATCTGGTGCTGGGCGCGCGCGCATGAGCGGGCCGATTGCGACCTACCTCGACGAGATCGACGATGTGCTGGCGTTCGATCCCCGCCTGTCGCGGCGGGTGCGCGACGAGATCGAATCGCATCTGTGCGACACCGCCGAACAGGTCGGTGAGGCCGATGCGGTACGCCGCTTCGGGCGCCCCGCCGAAATCGCGCGCGCTTATGCCGAGGCGGCGCTGCCCGACCGGCTGCGGCGTTCGTGCGTCGCCGCGGCGCTGCTCGGCGGCGCGACCTTGCTGCTGATGCGGCTGCGGACGGTCATTCTCGACATTCCGGGCGGCGCCGATCCGCTGACCTGGTTCGATCGCGGCGGGCTGCTCGCGGCGTTGGCGTGCATCGGGGCGGCGTGGTGGATGGCGTCGCGCCGCCGGATCGCGCTGGTGCGCCGCTGGCTGCATATTGCCGCCGGGAGTTTGGCGCTGTCGGTTGGAGCGAGTCTGGTGCGCGCGTTCCAAGGCGCGACCGGCGATTCGGCGCATGCGCTGATCGTCGGGACGGCGCTGGTCGAGCTGGTGCTGCTCGGCGCGCTGATGGCGCAGCTGGCGCGGCTCGATCGCTACGCGCGGCGGCTCGCGGGCTAGCGCCTGCCCCCGAACAATTGCCGGCCCGCCAAGTCGAGCATGATTTCCTCGCTGCCGCCACCGATCGCGTTGACGCGCACCTCGCGGTAGATGCGCTCTACCTTGCTGCCGGTGATGTAGGACGCGCCGCCCAGCACCTGCGCCGCCTCGCGCGCCACCGCCTCCAGCATCCGCGTTGCCTGCACCTTCAGCATCGCAAAGTCGGCGGGGCGGTCCTTGCCGTTTTTGACCTGCCAGGCGCACAGGTCGACCCAGGCCTGCGTTGCCTCAATCTGGCGTTCCATGTCGGCCAGCTTGATGCGGATCGACTGGTGGCCGACGAGCGGCTTTCCGAACGTCTCGCGGTTCTGCGCCCATTCGGCCGCCTCGGCCATTGCGACGCGCGCATAGGCGCAGCAGCCCATCGCCATGCCGAGCCGTTCGCTGTTGAAATTGCGCATGATGCCGATGAAGCCGCCATTTTCGGGGCCGATCAGGTTCACGGCGGGAACGCGCACGTCGCTGAAATGGATCGCGGCGGTGTCGCTGCACCGCCAGCCCATTTTGTCGAGCCGTGTGCGTTCGACGCCGGGGCTGTCCATGTCGATCAGCAGCAGCGAAATGCCCGCCGCGCCCGGCCCGCCGGTACGCACCGCGCAGGTCAGCCAGTCGGCGCGCATGCCCGACGTGATGAACATCTTGCCGCCGTTGACGATATAGGCGTCGCCGTCCCTGACCGCGGTGGTCTTGAGGTTCGCGACATCGCTGCCGCCGCTGGCTTCGGTGATGCCGAGCGCGATGATCTTGTCGCCCGCGAGCACCGGCGGTGCGACGCGTTGTTTCAACTCGTCCGACCCCAGCGCGAGGATCGGCGGCAGGCCGATCCCGTGCGTCATCAGCGACGCGCCCAGCCCGCCCGCGCCGACCGCGGCGAGTTCTTCGGTCAGCACGAGGCTGTGAAAATTGTCGAAGCCGTCCGAATGGCCGCCATATTGTTCGGGGTAGCGCAGCCCGAGGATGCCCGCTTCGGCGGCTTTTTTATGGAGCTCGCGCGGCAGTTCGCCCTCAGCCTCCCAGCGGTCGATATGCGGCGCGATCTCGCGCGATACGAAGCGGCGGACGCTCTGCGCCAGCGCCTCGTGGGTTTCGTCATAATAGGGCGACCTTGCGCGCCAGTCGTCGAAAGCTGTCATGGCGCGATGCTGCGCGTGGTTGACGTAAACGTCAAGGCGGGTTCGCTCTAGCGAAGCTGCCAATTTTTGGTTCGCACGAAGACACAAAGACACGAAGAGGTTGTGCCGGTCCTCTTCGTGTCTTCGTGCGAAATATATGGCGCGACCTCTCGGCCGCGCATTTGTGGTTGCGGGGTTGCGCCTTCCGTCCAAGCACTTAAGGTCGCGGGCCATGAACAAACCCGCTCTGCTCGCCGGCATCGCCGCTCTCGCCCTCATCAACACCCCCGCTGCGGCGCAGAAATCGCCCGAGGCGATCGCCGAGGCCGCGCTTAAGAAGGCGCCGGTGTTCGACGGGCATAATGACGTGCCGTGGGAACTGCGCGGGCAAGTCGGAAACGTCATCAACAACTTCGACTTTCGCGACACCACCAAACCAAAGCCCGACGGAACGGTGATGCACACCGACATCCAGCGCCTCCGCAAAGGGCGGGTCGGGGCGCAATTCTGGTCGGTCTATGTGCCGTCGAACACCAACGAGGCGCAGGCGATCCAGCAGACAATCGAGCAGATCGACGTCGCGAAACGGCTGATCGCACGCTACCCCGCCGACCTGTCGCTGGCGTACAACGCGGCCGAGCTGCAAAGCCAGATGAAGGAGGGCAAGGTCGCCGGGATGCTGGGGATCGAGGGCGGCCAATCGATCGGCTCGTCGCTCGCGGTTCTGCGCGAAATGTTCGGCATGGGGGTGCGCTACATGACGCTGACCCATGGGAAGAACGTCCCCTGGGCCGACAGCGCCACCGACGCGCCGAAGCACGACGGGCTCACCGATTTCGGGCGCCAGGTTGTGCAGGAAATGAACCGCCTCGGCATGATCGTCGACCTCAGCCACGTCAGCGAAGCAACGATGAAAGACGCGCTGGAGGCGACCAAGGCACCGGTGATGTTCAGCCATTCGGGGGTGCGCGCGGTCAACGACCATCCGCGCAACGTCCCCGACAGCGTGTTGCCCGCAGTGAAGGCCAATGGCGGCGTGATCATGGTGGTGTTCTACGCCGCCTTCGTCGATCCCAATCTGCGCGAACATGGTCTGAAGCGGACGGCGGAGCGCGCGCGGCTCGACGCGCTGTATCTGGGCAATCCCGACGCCGCCGCGGCAGCGCTGAAGGCGTGGGACGCGGCCAACCCGCCGCCGTCGACCCCGCTCGGGCTGGCGGCCGACCATATTGATCATATCAAAAAGACGATCGGCGTCGACCATATCGGCATCGGCGGCGACTATGACGGCATGGATGCCACCCCGGTCGGGCTGGAGGATGTCACCGGCTATCCGGCGCTGTTCACCGAACTGGCGCGGCGCGGCTATACGCAGGCCGAGCTGGAGAAAATTTCAAGCGGCAACATGCTGCGCGTACTCAAGGCGGTCGAGGCCTATGCGGCGAGCCAGAAGGGGCAGTCGCCGATCGAGACGCCGGTGGCGAAGTAAAGAAACCGTCGCCCCCGCGAAGGCGGGGGCCGCTAGCGGATTTGCCCTGCATCGCTGCGTAAACCGGCAGCGGCTTCCGCCTTCGCGGGGGCGACGCTATTTGTCGCGCTCGCCAAACGGCCAATTCACCGCCCCGCTCGCCCACAGCGCCCACCAGATGATGACCGGTTGCAGCACCAGCCGCGGCCCATGATACCACCAGCTCAACGTCTCGCCGCCGATCGCGATATTGGCGAACGCATGTTGGAAATTTGCCGGCCACACGCACAGCGCATAGAGCGCGAGTCCCCAGCCCGCCGCCTTGCGCGTGGCCGGGATCATCAGCCCGATCGCGCCCAAAATCTCGGCCATCCCGGTGGCGGCGACGACCAGCTCGGGTCGCGGCACCCATGACGGGGTGATCGCGAGGAAGGGCGTCGGGCGCGCGAGATGCGCCCAGCCGGCATAGCCATAGGCGAACGCGAGCAACCAGCGAAGAACAGTGCGGAGCGTTTCTTTCACTGCGCGTCGTTCAGCGGGCTCACCGCCCGATGGCTTCGAGCATCGCCTCGACGCTGACGAATTTTTCGCGCGGATTGCCGTCGAGCGCCGCGGCGATTTCGGCCGCCTCGATCCGCCGCCAGTCGGCAAAGGTCACCGGCGTGACCCCGCGGCTTGCCAGCAGTACATCGAGCCCCGGACGCCCCGCCTTGCCCGCGCCGCGCCCAACGTCCTCCAGCACCATCTCGGCGACGCGCGCGCCGTCGGGCTTGTTCGTCCCGATCGTCCCCGACGGCCCGCGCCGCGCCCAGCCGACGCAATACAGGCCGGGCAGGATTCGTCCGTCGTCGTTGGCAAAGCGCCCGCGGCCATGTTCATAGGGGACGCCCGGGATCGGCGGGGTCTGGTATCCAATGCAGCTAATCACCAGCCCCGCGTCGATCGCATAGGTTTCGCCGGTGCCATGGCTGCGCAGCTCGGCATCGAGCGTCGTGCGTTCGACGATGATCCGCTCGGCATGGCCCCCATTGTCTTTGGCGCCCTCGATTGCCACCGGCATCGCGAAAAAATCGAAATCGATCGTCACCGGTTTGGCGACGGGGTTAGCGGCAAAGCTGCGCAAATGCGTCACCGACTTGCGCATCCCGGGTTCGAGCAGCGCATCGTCGCCCTCTGGCGGCAGGTCGGCGGGGTCGACGCGCGGGCTGGCGCGCTCCAGATGGCCAAGCTCGCCCAGCTCTTTGGGCGTCATCGCGATCTGGTGCGGCCCGCGGCGGCCCAGGATATGGATATGGCGTACCGCACTCGCCGCCAGCTGCTCGCGCGCATGCGCGACGATGTCGCTGCCCGCGAATTCTTGCGGAGTCTTGGCCAGGATACGCGCGACGTCCAATGCGACATTGCCATTGCCGATCACCGCCACCCCCGCGGCGCCCAGCGGCGGGTTCAGCCCGGCGAAATCGGGATGGCCGTTGTACCAGCCGACAAAGGCGGCGCTGCCGATCACCCCGGGCAGCTCGGCGCCGGGGATATCCAGCGGCCGGTCGTTCGGCGCCCCGGTCGCCAGCACCACCGCATCGTATAGCCCGACCAGCTCGTCGATCGTCACATCACTGCCCACCGAAACATGGCCGACAAAGCGGACATTGTCGGCCAGCGCGGTGCCCTCATACCGCCGTGACACCGCCTTGATCGACTGATGATCGGGCGCAACCCCGGTGCGGATCAGGCCATAGGGGACGGGCAGCCGGTCGATGACATCAACCGCAATATCCTCTGCTTTCTGAAGTGTTTCGGCAGTGTAATAGCCCGCGGGGCCGGACCCGACGATCGCGACATGACGCATCAACCCACTCCTTCGGGTGTCCGCGCGGGCGCGCGGTCCCCTATCTGTTATCTTGTCTGTTATAGGACGATGCTAGCGGCGAAATGCGGCAGGGCAAGCGACCTTGTGCGGGCGGGCACAGCGGCCTTGACAGCGCGGCCCCGCAATCATATTGCGCCCGCCTCACGATTGCCCTGTCGTCTAATGGTAAGACTGCGGTTTCTGATACCGCCTATCGAGGTTCGAATCCTCGCGGGGCATCCAATTCTCCCATCGCTGGACCCGGCCGCCGCTCGCACGGCGCGATCGATCGCGCCTTTCGTCCGGCTCGCCGCGCTTTCACTTGTCAATCATTATAGTTGAGTTAACTTGGACGTTCGGGACGTATGCCGAGTCGACCGAACCGACCTGTCCGTTTGACGAGAGGAGCCTGACCATGGCCACGCTGGCCCACACTCCCGACCTGTTCGATGCCGCGCGTTCGCTGGGCGTATCGATCTCGCCGTCGACCCCGACGATTGGGGCCGAAATCAGTGGGCTCGACCTCGATCGACCTGCCACCTCGGCAGAGGCTGATCTGCTCCGCGCCGCATGGCTGCGCTTCAAGGTCGTCTTTTTCCGCGATCAGGACATTTCCTACGACAGCCACGTCCGGCTCGGAAAATTGTTCGGCGAGCTCGAAGGTCATCCGGTCATCCCGCATGTCGAGGGCTATCCCGAAGTGCTGCGGATCGAGGGGGTCGAAGGGGTCCAGCTGACCGCCGAGACGCTTGCGCCGTTCCAAGCGTATAACAAATGGCACACCGACGTGACCTTTCGTCAGCAACCGTCGATCGCGTCCATCTTGCGCGCCCGCGTGCTGCCTCCGCTCGGCGGCGACACGATGTGGGCCGACACCGCCGCCGCCTATGCCGGATTGCCGCAACCGGTGAAGGATCGCATCGCGGGGCTGGAGGCCGAACATGACATCGTGCGCAGCTTTGGCGGTCGGGTGAGCGAGGAAAAGCGCGCCCAGCTCGCGCGCGACTTCCCGCCGGTGCGCCATCCGGTGGTCCGCAGCCATCCCGAAACCGGCGAAAAGATCCTCTACGTCAACTATACCTTCACCAGCCGCATCATCGGGGTGAGCGAGGAGGAGAGCGACAGTCTGCTGCGCCTGCTGTTCGACCGGATCAAGGTGCCCGAATATCAGGTTCGCTTTCGCTGGACCCCGAATGCGATCGGCATCTGGGACAATCGCTCGACCCAGCATTATGCCGTCGGCGACTATTGGCCCGCGCACCGCGTACTCGAACGGGTGACGGTGTCGGGCGATGTGGTGACGCGTTGATCGAGGCGCAGCTCCATTCGCCGCGCCCGCGGTTTCGCACCGCGACGCGCGTCGCGATTGTCGGGGCCGGCTTTTCGGGGACGCTGCTCGCGATCAACCTGCTCGAACAGCCCGATGTCGAGGTGCTGCTGATCGAACGCGACCGACACCGCATGGGCGCCGGGGTCGCGTATAGCAGCACCGAAACCTCGCACCTGCTCAATGTTCGCGCCGGCAATATGAGCGCCTTTGCCGACCGGCCCGACCATTTCTGCGACTGGCTGGCGGCGCACGGGCTAGGCTGCGAGGCGGCGTTCGTGACCCGCGCCACCTATGGCCGCTACCTGCGCGAAACACTGCGCGCCGCGATGGAGCGTTACGGACGGCGGCTGAAGCTGGTCGACGATGAAGTGCTCGATATCGAGGAGAAGGGTGGGCAGGTCACGCTGGGGCTCGTCAACGGCGGGCTGATCGAGGCCGACCGCGCGGTGCTGGCGATCGGCAATTTGCCGCCGCACGATCCACCCGCGATCGCCGACGCGCATTTGCCCTCGCATCGCTATATCGCCGATCCGTGGGCGAGCGACTTTGCCGAAGGGCTGGCGGGCGATGCGACGGTGCTGGTCGTCGGCACCGGGCTCACTGCGGTCGACGTCATCCTGCGCCTTGTGGCGAGCAGTTTTACCGGGCGGATCACCGCGCTGTCGCGGCGCGGGCTGCGCCCGCATCGTCATGTCGACGGCCTCCCGCGCCCGAAACCGGTGCTCGCCCGGCCCGCGCCAGACCTGTCCGAACTGGTGCGCTGGGCGCGCGATGAAGCGCAAACGCGTGACTGGCGGCTGGTCGTCGATTCGATCCGCCCGATCACCCAGATGATGTGGGCGGGCGCCGACGCCGACAAGCGCGCGCGCTTCCTGCGTCACCTGCGGCCCTTCTGGGACGTTCATCGCCACCGGCTCGCGCCCGAAGTCGCCGACCGCGTCGACGCGCTGGTCGCGTCGGGCCAGCTTCGATTTCGCGCCGGCAAGATCGCCGGGGTGACGGTCGAGCCCGACGCGCTCGCGGTGGCGTGGCTGCCGCGCGGCGAAGCCGATCTGGTAACGACGCGCGCGGCGCGGGTGATCAATTGCACCGGGCCGCAGGGCGACCTGCTGCGCTCATCGGATCCGCTGGTGAAGCGCCTGCTTGGCGCCCGGCGCATCCGCCCCGATGTGCTGCGGCTGGGGCTCGACATCGACCGCGACGGCCACGTCATCGACGCTGCGGGCCAGCCGTCCGAGCATATCCTTGCGATCGGGCCGATGACGCGCGGCGATCTGTGGGAAGTCGTGGCGGTCCCCGACATCCGCGGACAGGTGAGCGCGCTCGCGCGGCGCCTCGTCAACGCGCACTGGACGGGCGGCGAGGGGCTTTAGGCGCTGGCTGCCGCCCGCTGCGAAAAAAAGAATTCTACCCCGCGCATCCATTCGCCGTCGCCGTGCCGTCTAGCTGATGATCGGCCCTTGCGTCGGTCCGGGCGGCGGCTTCGCGCGGCGGTTGATATGTGCTCCCCGGTGCAGTTCATCCCCGCCTTGCGAGAAGCCGTCGCCTGTGGTTTCACGATGCCGGTGCGGTATGACGGAGAGATATGTCGATGAGTTTTTTGATTGCCGCTGCGGCCGCTGCCGCCACCGTACCCGCGCCCGCGGCGACGCCGCCCGCCCCGACGACCGTATCGGTTCCGGTTGCGGAATCGATCAGCGCCGAAGATATCGCGGCCTATATCAGCCCGCGCGAAATCGCATCCTATATCCCGGCGCCGCCGCCGACGACCGAGCTGGTCGCGGTGAGCGACCAGTTGTTCAGCCTGCTCGAAAATTTGACGGTCGTCGCGCTGTTTGTCGTCGGCTTCTTCCTGCTCGCGCGGCTGCTCCACGCGTGGATGCTGCATCGTTCGATTCGCCGCGCGCTCGAAGCCAAGTCGGACGCGGTCGGCCCGCTGATCGAAAAGCTCAACAAGCCCTATGAGCATCTCAGCTGGCAGGGTGGCAAGGAAACGGTCAGCGGCGGTGACGACCGCAACGCCCTGGTCCTGTTGGCGATCGGCCTCGCGATGGCCGGCTTCGGGCTGATCCAGGGTCATGAGCAGCTGATCCGCACCGCGGTCGGCGCCGCGCTGTTCCCGATCTTTGTCGGTATCGCCCTGCTTGTCCGCCGCCGCCTCGCGCGCGCCGCGGCTGCCGAGGAGCGCGCCGCTGCGTGATGACGGGAGCGCCGAAGAAGATTGGGCTCTCAACCAGCGGGTTGCCGGGGGAGATCGCGCCGCTTTCCAGCTCCTCGTGCTGCGGCACGAAGGGCGGCTCCGCGCTTTCCTTGCGCGCGCCGCGGGATGCGACGCCGACGATCTTGCGCAGGAAGCCTTCGTCCGCGCGTGGCAGCGCGCGGGCGATTATCGGGGGCAGGGGAGTTATGCGGCATGGATCATGGGGATTGGCTGGCGGCTGTTTCTCGACCAGCGGCGTACGGCGCGGCGGCGTGAGGGACTGGCGGGCCGCGATGACGATGCGCCGACGTCGATCGATCCGCGCGGCGCCAGCGACGCGGCGATCGACGCCGACCGGCTGCTGGGCGCGCTGTCGCCGCAGGAACGCGCCGCGCTCACGCTGTGCTTTGGCCACGGCTGGTCGCATGGCGAGGCGGCCGAGATCATGGGGGTGCCGCTCGGCACGCTCAAATCCCTGGTCTTGCGCGGGCGCGCCAAGGCGCAGAAGATGATCGGCGAAGGAGCGGACGTATGACGGCCCCGAATCATACGGACATCGATGCGATGCTGACCGCGATGCTGGCGCCGTCGGCGCATCCCGGCGACCGTGCCTTCACCGTTCAGGTTGAACGCGCGATCGACGCGCAGGCCGCTTACGCCCGCGCCCGCGCCCGCTTCTGGCGTAGCTTTGGCTTCGAGGCGCTCGCGGTCGGCGCGCTGCTCGCGGCGCTGTGGCTGCTGTCGTCGGCGCCGCTGCCCGCACCGCTGTCCGGGGCGACGCATTGGGGACTCGCGTCACCGCTGCTGCTCATCCTGCTGCTGTGGTTCGGGGTGCAGCGCTGGCGGAGTGCCTAGCGGACCGGCGAATCCTCGCCCTCAATGCCCTGATATTTGAGCTGGAGATAGCGTTCGCGCGTCGCGAGCTTGTCGAGTTCGCCGGCCGCCAGATTGCGCGCGGCGCTGCCGATCTCGGCTTCGAGCATCTTGAGCCCGCCGACCAGCGTCTCGTCGGGGGTGCGCCCGGCATGCGCTTCGGTGCGCAGCCCCGCGGGGATGCGCTGATAACCCGCGACGAGTTCGGGCAGATCCTCGCCAACCAGTTTGCGGATGTTCGCCGCCGCGGGTTCGTGGGGGTCGAGTGTCTGGAGCTGTGGCGCGAGCAGGTCGAGCTGGACGCCGATGCCGTCGACCAATGTGCGCGCCGGGGCGGGCAGCATCGGGCGCTGCGCCTCGAGCCAGATTTCGGTGCGCCCCGCGAGTTGTTTGAGGTCGGTCTTGGGCAAATCGGCCTGACGCGGCTCGGGGAAGGGCGAGCGGCCGAACAGCACCGCGACGCCGATCAGGAGCACGACCAATGCGAGCAGCCCGATGAAACCCAAAGGCTGGATCAGCAATCCGAAGACGGCCGCGCCGAGCAGCACGATCCCGCCCGCGATCAGCACCCGGCCCAGCTTTTTGTACAAATGCTGGCGGCGCAGCGCGACGCTCTTGGTCCCGATCGGGCGTCGGCGTTCGCGCGACCGCTCGATCGCCGATGCCGCGGACATCCGGACCTTGTCGACCTCGCTCATCGTCATCCTTCGAGCGACGCGAGCGGGCTTTCGGCGCCGCCGACGCTCGCCTGCGCCTGGCTCGCGCCCTCGGCGCGCGCAATATAGCCCTTCGACTTGGCAACCTCGCCCTCCAGCGTCGTGACCGTCGTCTTCATGCTGTCGAGCGCCTTCAGCTTGAAAGTGTCGATCGCGTCCATCGTATCATAGATATTCTGGAACGCGCGCTGCAGCGTTTCCATCGGGATCGTGCTCGACGCCGCCTGCTCGTGGATGCGCGCGGTGTTGTCCTTCAGCATCTTCGACGTGCCGTCGATGATGTTCGCGGTCGTCGTGTTGAGCGCGGTGATCTGTTCGAGCACCAGCTTCTGGTTGGTCATCGCCTGCGCAACGGTGATCGCGGTTTTCAGCGCGCCGACGGTGGTGGTGCTGGCGCGATCGACCCCCTTCACCAGCTCGACATTGTTCTTTTTGACCAAATCAAGCGCGAGATACCCCTGCACCGTCACCGCCATCTGGGTGAGCAGATCCTGCGTCCGCTGGCGCGCATAGAACAGCGCATTTTCGCGCAGCACCTTGGCTTTGGCAGGGTCGCTGCTGTCGAGTTCTTCGGCCTTCGCTTCGAGTTTGGCGTCGAGCGTCTGGGCGATATGGACCATCTGCTCCAGCTTGCCCATCGCCTCCCAAAGCTTGCGGCGTTCGACGTCGATGGCGGCATTGTCCATCAACAGCTCGTCCTTGCCGTTCGCCAGCGCGTTGAGCACGCCCGAGATATGCGACTGGGCGCTGCGATATTTGGCGAAATAATTGGTGACGCTGCTGCCGAACAATTTGTCGAGGATACCGCGTTTCGACATCAGCTTGCCGTTCGATGACGGGTCGAGCCGCTCGACGGTGTTGCGCAGTTCGATCAGGTTCAGGCCGATGTCGCTGTCGCGGTCCATCGCCTTGATCGGGCGGTCGAGGAAGCGGTTCGACTGGTTCGCCGCCTCCAGCATTTCCTTGCGGCCCATGTTGGTGATCTGGTCGACCTTTTGCCCGAACGCCGGCGAGTTGACGTCCTGCGCGACCAGGTCGTCGATGAATCCGTCGACGCGTTCTTCCAGCTTCGATTTCTGCTCGCCCGACAGCGGCACCAGCCCGGCGGCCTTTTCGGGCGACACCACGGGTACCGGGTCGGGTGGGGTCAGCTTCAACTCGTCGGTCACCGTTGCCGTCGCGGTTTGCTCGCTCATTCGTCTTCCTTCCAACCCCTTGCCGTCTGCCTATATGGCATGCGGCTCTGTGTTATTCAAGCACCACACCTGTTGGCGGCCGCACCAGAACCGGCGCGATCCACGCTGACAGGATCAATTGCGCCATATGATAGACGAGGATCGGGACCAGCACCATGCCGGCAATCGAGGGCGGAAACAGCGTCGCGGCAAGCGGCGCGCCGACCGCGATGCTCTTTTGCGCGCTCGCGAACAGGAGGGTGATGCGGTCAGGCCGTGCGAGCTTCAGCAACCGCCCGAACAGCCACGCGCCGCCGAACGACAGCGCCAGCAGCACCGCGACCGCGGCGCCGACGACCCCGATCTCGCGCCCGTCGAGCAGCTGCCAGATACCAGCGACCACCGCCGCCGAAAAGGCGACATAGACCGCGATCGCGATCGCGGTGCGGTCCATGAAGGTCGCGAGGCCGCGATGCGCGAGCACCCACGGGCGTAGCCAGCGCTGCACGAGCTGGCCGGCGATGAAGGGCAGCAACAGGGTCGAAACGATGCGCAGCACCGCCTCGCCGTGAATCTCGCCCGCGCTTCCCGCGAGCGCGGCGAACAGCAGCGGCGAGAGCGCGACGCCGCTGAGGTTGAGCAGCGCCGCCGCGACGACGCTCGCCGCGACATTGCCGCCGGCCATGCTGCTCGCCGCGGTCGCCGACTGGACGGTCGAGGGCAGGATGCCGAGGAACAGGAACCCAAGCGCGAGCGTCGCGGGCAAGAAAGGTGCGGTCGCCAGCTGCGCGGCCAGGCCGAACAGCGCCATCGCGCCGAAACAGAAGAGAAAGGCGCTGCCCTGCAATTTCCAGTTGCGGATGCCGTGCAGCACCTCGCCCCGTGGCAGGCGCACGCCGTTCAGGAAAAACAGGAAAACGATCGCCGCGGTCGACACCCCCTGCGCGACCGGGACCATGTTCCCGCGCACCGGCAGCAGGCTGGCGAGCAGGATCGTCGCGAGCAATGTGGGGACGAAGCGGTCGGGAAAGACGCGGGCGAGCATGGAGGGAAGCGATGGCGGGGTGGAAGGGGATTGGCAAGCGACACAATATCGTCGCCCCCGCGAAGGCGGGGGCCGCTGGCGACGTTGCGCTACGCTGATAGCGGCCCCCACCTTCGCGGGGGCGACGAACGCAATTCCGTTTGCATCGAGCGAAGTCGAGATGCCCATCGTAAATACGCGGTCTCACGGTGTCTCGACTTCGCTCGACACGAACGGAGAGCGAGTTAGAGAACGCCCATGCCCAACCTCCTCATCCTCGCCGCGCTCCCCGAAGAGGCCGATGCCCTTTTCCCCAACGCGGGCACCCGCGACGTGGGTCCAATCCCCCGCCGCCACCTCACAACCGATAACCACCGCCTCACCATCGCCACCACCGGCCTCGGCAAGGTCAACGCCGCGCTCGCCGTCGGCCTGCTCGCCGCCAATACCGACCTCATCCTGATGACCGGCACCTGCGGCGCGCTCGGCGCGGCAACCGGCGCCTATTGGCTCGCCGAGGCGGTGCAGCATGACTATGGTGCGACCCACCCCGGCGCCTTCCGCCGCTACCGCGCCGGCGACTGGCCGATGGGCGAAGCGGCAGAAGCGCATTTCACCGCCATGCCCGACCCCGGCCTCGGCCTGCCGCACGCGCGAATCGCCAGCGGCGACAGCTTTATCGCCTGCCCCGATGCGGCCGCCGACCTCCAATCGCTCGGCGCGACGCTCGTCGATATGGAGGTCGGCGGGATCGCGCAGGCCGCGGCGCGGCTGGGCAAGCCTTGGGCGGCGATCAAGGCGGTGACCGACGACGCCAACGACGCCAGCGCGGGCGATTTCCACGCCAACCTCGTCCGCGCGGCGCGGATGGCGGGGCAGGAGGTCGAGCGGCTGGTGGCGATGCTATAGCTGGCGTTTTCGTCTGAAATTCCGACTTTGGATTTGATCGTCACCCCGGGCTCGACCCGGGGCCTGCCTTTTCTTTTTATGCTGTCATGGAACGGAAGGCGGGTCCCGGGTCAAGCCCGGGATGACGAATCATAAAGGGCCGCTTCCCACCCCGTTCCCGCCGTTAGGCTCCGATCCGAACGATATGACCGCATCGACCGAAACTAGCTGTACCCCGGCGAAGGCCGGGGTACAGAGCGGGATAAGCTGATGTTTGCTGTTAGCCGCTCTGGGCCCCGGCCTTCGCCGGGGTACACAGCAAGGCTAACGTCCGCTTCCCACCGGTGGGTTCAACTGTTCGTCGCAACACATGCATTAAATCGCATTGCTGGT
>JAEMRT010000104.1 GCA_016463225.1 Sphingopyxis sp.
ATAAAATATTATCTGAATTATTATCAAATTCTTTAGTGTGAATCCATTTAATTAAGACTTGTGCCGTTATCAATATTTTATCTATGATTGTTATAACTTTGATCAATCGTTGAAATACCGGCCTGGCATATGCCTGAATTTGAGAACAGGTCGCATGGTATAACATGTGCGATTGCGAAACAAGTTTGCTGCAGCCGCGAGGGTCGACATTACCGGCGGTTCTGCCGATTATAGATGTATCTATCCTCGGCTCGCCCCCGAAGTCGGCGACCCCAAAAGGCTTGGCGTTCCATTCGCCCCTATTAATCCGATCGGCTGCCCAGCTATCATCACTTCGCTACTTTTTTCTGTTTAGCACGTCTATCCCATTTACTTCATGCCTAATGGACCATGCCTCGGCCACAATAGAAGTCGTCCAGCGCCATTTCCGCGAATATCTTGCGCTCGTTCGCTGACAAAAATGTCGAAAAGTGCTTGTAAAGCATTTCGCAAAGTGCGGTGCTGATCTTTAGATCCTCTCCCAGTTCGTCGCGAACGCGGACAGCTTCTTTCATAAAACGCATTGCTGCGTCTTGCATTTCCACACGTTTGGTGGATCCTGGATCCCCGCCTTCCGGTCGATCGCGAAATTTGACGGTGCCTCCCCGCATGTAGCCCATCACCTGTTGGTCATTAGCGCTCAACATCTTCTCGATCAGAAAGCTGTTGACGAACATCGAAGCTGCGTCTGGCGATCGCGCTGCGCCGTCAACAAAGCAGCCTTTGATCGGTACGCCTGATCGCGCGCCCCAGTCTCGACCCTTTTCGTCCGTAATCATGTAAAGGCCTGGTACGCTTTTGTTGAGCAACTTGACCAAGTGCCGCTGGATCGTCCCGCCATATCCGACGTCAACGAGGGCGTGACGACTTTCGCCTAATCCGATGCTCTTGAAATAATCCAGCGCAGCGTCTCGCTCTCCCTGCGCTTGGGCCATGATTTGGGGCATGATCGCCGCCATGAAGGGCTTGATGACATCAATCTGTCCATCGCTGATTTCCAATGGGCGTCCGCGCGGCCAGAGATTCTGTCTTTCTATCTCCGTCCATGTCGCGTCCGTCAACGTCACGCCGAAGCGCTCCGCCAAGAACGCATCCATACTCGCACCATAAAAATTGTTCGCACTGGCGATGTCGAGCGCATCTTCCATCGATGCTATGCAAGGAACAGTGACGGCGCGGCGCGATACCAGCAAATATTCCGTGCTGACGGGATCGGCACGATTGCGCTGCCAGAAGTCAAATGCACGCTTCAAGAACTTGCCTTCGCGCGCCATGAATTGGAGGCCATCAAGTCGATCCTCGACGACGCGACGGTCAAGCCACTGGCAAAAAGCCAGGACGATCGGCCCTAAAAGACCATAGCCAATCTGCTGCGCTGTGGCGAACATGTCGTCTGCGGCAAATTCGGGATAGGATATCCCGCCGAAATTTTCGGCAGCGATTGCGCCAAATACAAACTGCTCACCAAAACTAGCATAGCGAGCATCGGGCACGATGTCGGCAAAGCGCGGAACCGCCCTGAGCAAATTGACAGGTTTGATCACATGGATGACACGCAAACCCATGTCTGCCGGAATCTGGAAATCGGAACGTTCATTGTCTCCGATCATCAGTATCTCGTCTGGCGACAAATTTTCTTGAGCGAGAATGTGCTGATACAGGCGCGAACTGTCCTTGCGGACGCCAATTTCGCAGGACAGATAGAAATGGTCCCATCCGCCGATACCGCATTTGTCCAGCATGGTTTCTATGACTGTCCTTGGCAGGAACATGTCGCTGGCAAGCACTACCCGCTTCCCGATTCTTCGGGCGCGATCGAACAGCGCCACAACCGCCTCCCGCCGACGAACTGTGGCGATTTCGAGTTCGATCTCCCGTTCCTTGCGAAGCAGGTCTTGGCGTCCCGTCGCGGTGATCAGAACATCATAAATTTCATGAATATCGACATCTTGATTCTTTGCATTGCGCGCCGCGCCCTCATGGGATGCACGCGCCGCATGAAAACCTGCAAAGCCGGCCTTTTCATACTCCCGGTCGAGCAAGGTCTTAACATAGTCCGCGTCCAGGAACGGGCGTGTCAGCAAAGTATCAAAAATATCGAAAGCCACGACCTTGATTGCCGGGTCGTCGATAGCATCATGTATATGCTCAAGAGGCCGGTCAAGGAATTGATTGAACCGCCACATCGACCAGCTAGGCGTTTGTTTGTCGCTGATGACACCATGCTGAAAATGTCGCGCAGTCGGCACCACACCTAACATGCGCTCGATACAGTGCGCGAGCGTTCCGTCGGTCTGCCCTTGTTCAGGCGGAAAATCGGTCCAGTCCAACCCCGCTTCCAGCAATGGCCGTATTGCGTCGGTATTGGCCCAGAACATGGAGCCTGCCGGAAAGTCGATATAACCATCAGGAATATACGAAACGCCAAAACGCTGAGCAAAATGCCGAGCCAACCCGCTATTGGCTAGCCAAGTATGCGCCATATACGGAATATTATAATAAGTCTGAGGATATATTAATCCATAGCGATTCTTCTTAAGGGAGTTTATGAATAATGATATTCTTCCAGGACTTTCAAACAATGAGCCAACAACATATTGCCTCCATCCGTCTGTTGCGCCTTGATTGTACAGAGATTTCTTCGAATGAATATGGGCGCATACATCATATTTCGCCAGTTCGCGGCCAAATTCAACGACAAATGGAGCGATATCGCGGCCTATATTGGGTACGACACGGACATCAAGCCGGTCTATTCTAGCTATCTGTTGAAAATGCGCAGTGACACTCGCCCGCGCTTTCTCATCGGCCACAGACACGTACAGATCAAAACGGCAAGGCATATGCGCCAGATAATGTGCAAATTCCGCCGCCAGGTCCGGGTAATACATGTGGGCATGGATGCCAACCGAAACTCCGACCGTCGCCTCCGGCGGGACCGTACCGTCACCAATAAATTCAGCTGGTACATGGCCAGGACTTGGCGGCGCTTCATCAGCAACCTCAATGGCCTGCGGGACAGGCGCCACGATTGCGGCTGTGCTGACGGCGCGTGCCCCTCCATTATCAGTGGGGCTGATCCTGCGGCCAAGTTGGGCACCTATCCACAGATAATGCTCAAGCGGTGCCATGCCCAGCGCCGCGACGTCCGGATACTGCTCAAGATACCAATCGCCATCAAAACCATCCGGCGAGACCAACTGGTCGCTCGACTTGCCATATGTGTCGCGCATCAAAAGTCCCTACAACTGCATTTCAAAAGGTCCGATTTTCGCCCATCCCATGGATGATGTAATGACGTAGCGGATCCAAATCCGACGACCCTACATCGGGATAGCGGCTCACATAAGCCTCTGCGTCGAAGAGCCCCCGGCGGCTTAACCGCCCCCGCTGCCATTTTTCGCGCCAATGTCGTGGTGCAAGCGCCCACCACCGCGGATAGCCCGTCACCACTGCACTGACTTTCTGCAGCCACTCCAGCTGAGCAGCCCTGTGGTCTGCGTCTGCTTCCTTTTCACGCAGCAAATTGGATAACATGCGGACTTCATTGCCCCGTTCGGCAGAATCCGAACGCTCTTTTGAATTTTCCTTGGCAGCGAGTTCGGCCTCACGTTGCTGCAAAATCCTGCTCATCGTCACCAATTCGGATTGTGACACAATCCATCGTTCGTCAGACTTCTCCCAACGGTCATGCAGGGTGTCGTTTTGCGCCTTCAGCTCTTCTATATGCTGCAAGAGCTGGCGATTCTCCTTCGTCCCCCGCGCCTTTTGGCGTTGTAGATACGCCAACTGTTCTGAAGCTGACTTCAAAGCCATCTCGACAGTAGCTAGACGGGCTTGAGCGACCGCCGTCTGATCCTCAGCAGCCTTACGATCCTTGGCCAGGCTGAAAACCCACGCTTCACTCGCTCTTAGCTTTGCCTCAGAAGCCTCCAGACGTTCGACAGCGATCCTGAGCTGCTCTTCTACCTCAGCCACTCGCCCACGCTCCACATCGACCGCTGCAAGCGTCTGGAAAATCTCTTCTTCGCGCTGTAACAATGTACTGTTGACCGTTGCCAATTCATGCTGGCGATCATCCAGCGTCTTTTTAGAATGATCCAGTTCCTGCTGAATCATGTGTATCTGTGACAGGAGCTGGGCCTTTTCACTGGTGGCCTGAGCGAATGCAGCATCACCTTGCGCCAAGAGTTGGTTAAGCCTGTCGCGCTCGGCAGAAAAGGATTTTTGAAGCTGCTCTTTGTCCACCACTGCAGCGCTCAGCGCTTTTTCTGCTGCCTCGCCCGATTCCACATGACTGCGCAATTTCGCAAGTTCAGCCTCAGCGGCGGCCTTACCCTTCTCCACATCCTGTCGAAGCGCCTCCAACTGCTGAAGTTGTTCGCTATGGGCTGCTATTTGTTCGACGTTGCGTTGTGCATGTAAGGCCTGCGCTTCTTTCAGTGCAGCAACTTGTCCCTGCAACTGGACCAGTTCGCCATCCTTGGCAGTGATGGTTCCACGAAGTTCCCGATTTTTCTGTCGCTCACCAGTAACGGCATATGTCAGCCGTGCGAAGGCTGGACCTGAGTCGTTCAACTGTTGGCGGATTTTGTCCAATAGAGGATGTTCGTCCTGATCTTCTCCGGACGTTGCCCATTCTGTCAGAATACGGTCGGTTTCGCGCACCCATTGCGATATCATCGGATTGGCCAGCACACTGTCTTTGGACCGGACATGATGGCGGCTGTCATGGTCGATGAAGGCATCGACATCCTGGCCCGTTAGAGCGGTGAATCGCGGCCAGGACAGGCCAAGAGTGTGCTGCAACCTGTCAGCTAAAGCTGCCCAGTTATCGAGCAGCTCCTCATAGGTAAGGAAGACGCGGCGTCGACCCCGGCTGCCATGTTCAGCGTCAAGAACGTGCCGCAACCAAAGCAGAGTCGCCACGTCACTATGCACGCCATCGCGAGCTTCGATCGATGCGGACACTTCAAGCGGATTACGTAGCGGTATGACGACCAGTGGCTCGACATCTGCCTTGTCCAGCACGTCAAACCATAGCCGTGACAACCGACAGTTTCGGGGATCCTTGAGCACGAACAACGGCGAAGCGCCAAATTCCTTGTTCAGGACTTCCAGACCACGCTGGATGAAACCGGGGGCGACCGGCGAGTCATACCATTGCGGATTAAATTCCAGCCAATCGTCCCAGCGGCTCCCGGCCGATCGTAAAATTTCATCGTTCAATGCCATGAAGGCGCTGGATTCCCAATGCCCACTCGGATTAGCCGGGCCTGGAGGCATCAGCGTATTAGGCAGATCGCATCCTAACAAGGAGAGCATCCGTGCGAGTGCACTGGTCCCGGACCGGTGCATTCCAAGTATCAGGATAACTTTGCGTTGCATTAAACGCTCTCTTTCTCACATTGCCACAACGTCACGGGGCGATATTTATAAATTTGCTGTAGTAGAAAATTGATTTGCATTCACACGCATTTGTCGAACTTTCTTCATATCATCTACTGACTTTCCGTGGCTTTTTTACCAAATTTTCCTCGCAACTTGCGAATTTTTTTTAGAATGCGTCGCCCGTGCTTCTTTTTTGCGGTACTGCCGACCGATCTCTCCAGCCCTGGCACATCTTCCCCAAGATACCGGTTCGGTCGTCGCACCCCGTCGCTAATCGCTACCAGATCGCGCATGTCCAGTTTCCCAATCGACTCGTCCGAGAAGGCAGGTGTGTAATAGATGCAGTCATCGAAATAATAATGCGTCACCTGAGACCAGCGGGTCAATCGCGGGTCGTTTTGATGCGTACCGCCATGGAGCAGGTTCGCACACCAGATTAGCGCCTGTCCCTTTCGCGGTAAAAAGACTTCTCTCGACAGGCCATAAGCATTGCATAGCGCGATCCACGCCGGGCCATAGGGATCCTGCGCCGATGCCAAGTCGCTGCCATAGCCCCGGCGTCCGATCATCGCGTTGGTCATGATCGGCCAACGATGCGAACCGGGATAATAAAAAAGCGGTCCGGCATCCGCGCCTATATCCTCCATTGCCAACCACACGCCGCACATAAAGCGTTCGGGCAAACTCGAAAAATGAACGGAATCGGAATGGGCTTCCTGCTGCGTGCCCACCGGGAAATTCAGCGTCTGAAACGGAAAGGCCTCACGTCCGTAAAGCTTGCTCAGAAGGTCGATGACTATTTGATTTGCCGCTATGGCGCAAACATCCTCGTCGAATCGCCAGGCATCCTGGATGCGGCATTCACCCATGGTCTTGTGGCTATCAGGATTGTCAAAATCGATCCCGTAAACCGGCCCCAAATTGTGTCGGATACGATCGATTCGATTGTCCAGTTCATTGTCCGGAAAATTGAAGACCGCATAGCCCTTATCATGCAGATCATTGGCGATCCGATCCTCTTCCGGCGTCAATGCCCATTGCGCCTTGAGCGAGGAGAAGAGCGGAGATTCGATGAGAGGCAGGCCCGGGAAGATGTTGATCAAGCGCGTCGGTCCCTTTCCAGCGGGCAAAGATGTTCAGGCAGCGTCACTACGAACTCTGACGAAATTATGGTCCAAGATCATACGCAAAGCACGGCGCCAGCCGCCCCGGCCCCTTCCAATCTGATATAATATGGTGCCAAAGTCATGCCGGATCGTGCTGCGATCGTCCAGATCGCGATAGAGCGCCCAGAAGGCGTCCCTCCCCATCACATGCAGCATGTGCCAGGCACCATGATAGCCAAAGCTGGCTGATATATCCCCCGCCCGTTCCGTCGAGAACAGATCGGCCAGTGCGCTGGGGGCGAACCGCATCCCCCTGCTTTCCAGCCATCCGCGATTGATCCGGCCAATCGCGACGTCTTCGGGATGAAGCGTGTGGAAGGCAGGGTCTCGACATGCTTCCATCAGTCGACGGCTGCGCAGGGAAAAGCCGCCATTACCCACATTGAAGCCATCATCGAACTGCGGCCAACTTGCACCGATATAGTCATAGTCCAGAAAATCAGCGCGCCAATGCGCCCCGTCGATGACATGCCCGTCCCACTGTACGACAAGGCAGTGCGAGGTATCGACATAGTCCGCCATCTGCGACAGCAGGAAATTGGAATAGGCGCGAGAGGATGTGATACGAGCGATCGGCACCACGGATATCGCAGGATGATCGGGCTTGACCGGTGTGTCTGTGAAAAGTTTGCAGGCTGCGACATCGATGTGGGATAGGCTGGCTTCCAGCGCGCGGATCGTGGCCATGACATTGACAGAGCTGGCAGCGCAGAGTGTCACTTGCGGCAATGCTGGCCGGGGCGAGGGTGGAGACACCAGCATCACAGCGCTACTGCAAAACGCTCACTGGCGCGGCTGAGCTGAGGATGATGATAGGGGTCAAAAATTGCGTCGGTCTTCCAAATGCGTTTAAGTGCGGCCAGTTCGCTCGCGAAGCGCGCTGCGCCTGCCGGGTCCTTGTCCAGACCGCGTGATACCGATTCGTGGTGGATCAACGTGGCGCGCGGTTCATACAGCGATTGCCAACCATGCTGATTGAGGCGCAGGCACAGATCCACATCATTGAAGGCTACCGCAAAATCACGTTCGTTGAGACCACCAACGGCCAGAAACTTCTCGCGTTCCACCACCAAACAGGCAGCCGTTACAGCGGTCGTAAATTGCGGGAGGCTGTGCCGGTGAAAATAGCCTTCCTCGTCGGGTCGCAGGAAGCGGTGGGCGTGACCAGCCGCATTGCCGACACCGATCACCACACCAGCATGTTGGATGCGTCCATCGGGGTAGAGGAGCCTGGCCCCTACCGCGCCCACCTCCGGACGTAGCGCCTGCGTCGCAAGGGTGGCGAGCCAATGCGGTGCCGTCATTTCTACGTCGTTGTTAAGCAGGCAGATCAGCCGTCCCTGCGATTGTGCCACCGCCCGATTGTTAATCGCGGAGTAGTTGAATGCGCCCGAATGGTGTAACACGCGATGCCGGGCGGGGGAAAGCGCCGCCAGATAGGTCAGCGTTTCGGGATCGTCGCTGTCATTGTCGACTATGATGACCTCTATGTCGGGATAATCGGCCGCCCATACGCCATCAAGGCAGACACGAAGCAAATCCACCCGGTTGCGGGTTGGTATGATGACGGATAGCGGCGGCAACTCGCACGCGATGGGCAACGGCGCCAGGGGCAGGCGCGGCATGGGTCTGGACCGGCGATGGTGCAGCATTTCGCGCAGGTGCAGCGGAGACTCTCTTTCGACCAGCTTGGCGATGAGTTCCTCTACCCAGTTGGCGACCTGCGCCACATCCTCCATATCCGATCGCGTCGGGCGTATAAGGCAAGCCCCGCTGATATAGTCGCAATGCCGGAACAGCTCGGCGTTCCAGTCGGGCTTGAAGTAAGGCTGCTGTCGATAACGACCAGTCAGCAGGTCGTCATCAGCATAGATGATGCCCATCCCGGCATGATGCATCGCCTCACGATAGGCCGCGGCAGTACCGGAAGCGATCGTGTCACCAGGGACAAGTGGCAAAAGCCAGGGTGCCTTTTCCCATTCAATGTCGGCGATTACGGACGCGAGTGTGGGCGTCTGTGCGGATCCGATCAGAAATGGCACCATGCCTTCGGCTGTCGCGCTGTCCAGCGTGGCCGCCAGTGCCTTCGGATCATCGGTGCCCGAAAGGTCAATCAAGGCGATGATCGGACGATTGGCATCGGGAACACTGTGCGCCACATTCCTGCGTTCATGCCGGAATACCCACAGTCGATAAGAACGGGGCGACTGGCTAAGCAGCGGAGCGAACTGGCCGCGGGCGCGCACCCGTTTGCGCTTTATCCACCATTTGGTTGCCGTCAGATAGGCACGCGGATCGGCGCGGAAAGCGTCGTAATGAACGATCGCGCTTTCCAATATATCGGCAATGCGCCTGAAAAAATGGACTTTTGATTTTGATCGCATGCCAGTCTGGCAAATAGCGCCTCTGAACGGGATCACAAAGAAAATCCGCGTGCGCCTCCCTGTAAACATGGGGGCGCTTCGGACAGGCGCGTGTCATGAAGAACCTGTCAGAACCACTGCGGCGTCCTGATCCTCCCCTGCGGGAGGATGCACGAACTACTGCATTATTGAAGTCTCATGCAAATTCGTCGATTAGCCATTTTTGCATCTGCGCCCTAATATCCGGCCAGTCTCAAACCATCGCGATGAGGAAATTCCGAAAATATCTTGTCCCATGAAAAGACGTGACCATCGGACGCATCATCGCCAGGTGCCAGTCGGGCGAGAGGACGAAAACAGACATTTTCTACATTATAGGGGCCAACCAGGATCGTTGCCGGCAGTGCGACGACCAGATCGAAGCGATCCTGGGGCACATAGCGGATCAACAGATCACGCACGGCCATCATATTTTCGTGCGCCTGCGGTCCTTCATTCGTCCGATAGAAAAAAGCCGTGCGCCCGCGCTGTGACAACGTGCGGAAACGGTGCAAAAAATGCTGGGTCTTTTCACGCAGGTTCATCAATTTCGGCTCGAACAAGCCGTCAGCGTACAAATCAGGGCTGCTGAAATCCGCGTGAAAGCAATAGCCGTGCGACGCATCGGAGAACAGATCGCCATCACTGTGCTGCAGGTTTTCCGGCTGCAGGATCCCCGAAAAATCTTCCAAAAGCGACAATAAAGATTGAACAGGCGTGATGTTCCAGTTGAAAAATCCCGACCTATCTGCCCCAAGCACGCGGCGGAACTGGAAAGCAACCTCGCAACTGCTACCCAACGAGACGTAGTTGTCGTAAAGCCGTCCCGGTTCGGTATCCATTACCCAGATTCCCCAATATTGCTGCGCTATGTCATGGTCGGGTCTTCGATAATGCCTTTCTCTATACGGCATCGCCATTAAAGATTGGAATAGGCTTCCACCGCCAGATTGACATCATCATATTTGACGGCTCGTCCATTATCGATAATGATCGCCTTGTCGCAAAATTCCCTGATGAATTCGGGGCTGTGGGAAGCGACGATCATCGTCCTGTTCTGGCCCCGGTCAAACAATGCTGCCTGACATTTGCGCTGGAAATTCTGGTCCCCGACCAGAATAATCTCATCGATCAGATAACATTCGAAATCGATCGCCAACGACAGGGCAAATGCCAGTCGCGCGCGCATGCCGGAGGAATAGGTCTTGAGCGGCATTTTCAGATGCTTGCCCAGTTCCGTAAATTCCTCAACGAAACTGCGAACATCGTGATGATCGCGACCGTAGATACGCGCGATAAAGCGCGTATTGTCATATCCTGTCAAACTGCCCTGAAAGCCGCCGGCAAAACCGAGCGGCCAAGACACCGACATGGCACGTGTGATGCGGCCTGAAGTGGGCATCTCCACACCGCCGATCAGCTTTATCAGGGTACTTTTGCCAGCTCCATTGCGACCCAATAGGGCAACGCGCTCTCCCTTCTCGATCGTCAGATTGACGTCGGTAAAGACCTGCTTATGTCTTCCATTATGCGAATAGGATTTCGCAATGTCGGTGCAAATGATCATTCTACGGTCAGTGTCCGACGCACGCGGCGGCACAGTACAAGGCCAATCATCGCAAAGACAGTCGAGCAGCCTATAGGGTTCCAGATATTATAGTAGACCAATATCTGGTCGCCCCAAATCCCTTTGCGCATCATCTCCATGCAATTTACGAAAGGTGAAAGAAGCAGAAATTCTCTGGCGCTGGGTGTGACCCAGGCGAGAAGTGAAAAAGCGCCCGAAAAAGGGATCATGATATAGGTCGTGACCGGGATGAATTTTTCCATTGCGTCCGAAATTTCCGAAAGGGGCGCAAGCATAAGGCAAAGAGACAGGCAAAATATCGAATACAGGGTCCAACCAGCAATTAGGAGACCAATGTCCGCGGGCACAGGGAATTCATCAAATACAAACAGCACGATCGCCATGAACATATAGGCCATCATGCCGCCTATGACTTCAATGATGAAGCGCGACAGGATGAAATCGATGACTTTGATCTGACGATGGTACAGCAGGCTCTGATTGGCTGTGAAAGCTGCAACACTCCGCGCGACGCAATGACGAAACAGGGTGAGTGGAATATATCCCGTCGCGACAAAGGCGATAACCCCTATCCCGTGATCTGTCGGCCCTTTGGCGAAGTGCCACAAGAGCCCGACCAGGCCTGCAAACAGCAGAGGTTCAGCCATGATCCAGAGAAAGCCGATATTTTCGCGGCCAAAACGGGTGATGAGTTCGCGAACCATCAAGGCATGGATGATACGGACCTGTAACATCCATGCCTGGCGCAGTTTATGAAAGCTGCCATTCACCATCGTCAATCGTCCGACGCATGTTCAAGAACGCCGACCATGAACATCCAAAATACGAAATACACACACAGCGCGGCCGCAAAGACGACGAGTATGTTAAACAGGCGCTTGGGCAGCAGGGGCGTGTCCGGCGTGTTGGGATCGACAACGCGTTCGAGATAGAATTGCTGGCGCTGCGCCTCCGCCCGCGCCTGAACAAGCGCAGAATTGGCGGCGTTCAGACTTTGCGTCGCAAATTCCTGTTCCACCAACAGGTTTTCGTAACCGCCCAGTTTGGAAGCGATTCCGCTGCCCGTACCTACCACCCGGCTATCCTGCGACGCTATCTGTACGGAAATGGCTTTAATGCGGTCGCGCAATGCAGGGATGGCCGGGTTATTGGGCGCAAAGCGTTGCATCGAGTCCAGCTGGGCCTGAAGCACAGCCCGTTCCGCAATCATGGTGTTGGAGATTTCCAGCACGCCACCGGCCTGCTTGCCTGGGTCTATCAACGACTGCGAGTTGCGATATCCGGCAAGCGCCACGCGGGCATTTTTTGCCCTTTGCGCGGCGAGTTCGAGCTGTCGTTGCGCTTCAACGATGCCTCTGCTTTGCGCCCGGCCGCTAAGACGGTTGACCAGACCCTCGCTCAGATCCAGCAACTGCCGATTGATGATGAAAGCGTCCTCGGGCGTGAAGGCATTGACCTTGATGATCGCAGTACCCGTATCGGCATCGATGCGCGCGTCGACCATCTTGCCGTAATATTTGAAGAGACTTTCGAAACTATTGTCCCGAAACGGCTGCGGGAACCGGGCGAGGAAGTCGGCACGCGGCGTAGCGAAACGATCCCTGACTTCGATGTTCTTATCGAGGGCTTTGAGGGCGTCGCGTGAACGCACATAAGTGAGAACCTCGTTCGTCTGCTCCTGCCCGCCGGACAAGCCGGTTGTTTGCACCAGATTAGCCAGCGTCGATGTCTGCGATCGCTTCTGGTCAGGACTTTTGATGACGAAACGCGATTCCGATACATAGATATCTGACGCTATGAGCCCGTAATATACAGCTGCCAACAGGGTGGGGAGGACCACAAGCAACAGGAACCACCGCCGCTTCCGCAGCCATTGCGCGAAAGCAAAATAGCGGACCGGGGCTTCGGCCTCCACGGGGAACGAGGGATTGACGTTCATAAATCTGTTCGGCGCCTCAACGTGACCTAAGCCTTCCCGCGCTAGGACAACATGGAGTTGCACGCAAGGCTAAGCTGTTCGCATGGAAAGGGTGTCTGCGAAGCTTTGGGGCGTGTCGAGTGTTTCACACGATGGGTACAGAATATGCCGCCCGATGCGAGGTCATGTGAGAGGAACTATTGTCCATTCTTGGATCGCGGTGCTAAGGCACAGCTCAGATCAGCCCAAACGCCTTTTGAGATACTCATCAATGCAAATCAAGAATAGCATATATTTGGCCCTGTTTGCAGGGGTTGCGGGTTGCTCCACATTGCCGTCCAGTGGACCGACCGGGGGTCAGATCGAACGGGCCGCAATTGCGCCTAAGGATGGGTCCACGCCGATCCAGCTAGTGGAAATACAGGCTGCGGCAGACCTGCCTATCACGTCTGAGAATGGGGTGCCGACACCGCTTCTGCCCGACGCTCCCCCCAGTCCGACAGATATGGTAGGACCAGGCGACATCCTGGACATCAACATATACGAAGCGGGCGTCACCCTCTTCACCAGCAACGTAGTCTCTTCGGCCACTGTACCGGGCGTACAGGTACAGAAGCTGCCGCCTACCCGGATCGACGACCTGGGTAACATCACGATTCCCTATGCCGGCACCCTGCATGTCGCGAACCTGACGACGGGCGAGGTTGAAAGCGCGATCCGCAACGCGTTACGCCGCTTGTCCCAAAATCCTCAAGTGATTGTGACATTGAGTCAGGTAATTACTAACTCCATCATCATCGGCGGTGAAGTGGCCAGGCCAGGTCGGCTCGTGCTTCAGACCAATCGGGAAAGCCTCTCGGACGTGATCGCGCTTGCAGGTGGCTACCGGGGCAATTCCAAGGATCTGATGGTACGCATCATGCGCGGTGCTTCCAACGTCGATGTCCGGGTCAATGACATGGTTGAAAATCCCGCGTTGGACGTGCGGATTCGTCCCGGTGACAGATTGATGCTCGTGGACGATCCGCGCACCTACTCCATCCTTGGTGCGTCCGGCCGCGTCGAGCAGGTGCCGTTCCGCCGTTCCTCCGTTGCCCTGGCTGAAGCTATCGCTAGCGCTGGCGGTACAAACCCGAACCTCGGTAATCCCGCGGCCATTTTCCTGTTTCGGTATGTCCGCAATGAGGAGGGGCAGGAAGTGCCGAAAGTATATCATATTAACATGATGAAAACCGGCTCATATTTTCTCGCCCAGAAATTCACAATGCGTGATAAAGACGTTCTTTACTTTGGCAACGCGGCGGCTAACCAGCCCAGCAAGCTAGTCCAGCTCATCAGTCAGCTTTTCTCACCCGTTCTGACCGTGACTAGCGCAGTTTCTGTAATACAGAATAGTAACAATTGACGACAGATATGGTGCTTCATCAAGAGGACGATATGGAAGTCCAGACATACGATATCGCCGGCGTCACGCTCCTGACCCCTCGTCATATCGGCGACGAGCGGGGCTATTTCGCGGAAACCTTCCGCGCCGATCTGTTTGCTGAGCAAATCGGCGACTACCGTTTCGTCCAGGATAATGAATCGCACAGCGCGAAGGTCGGCACCATCCGCGGCCTGCATTTCCAGAGCGAACCTCATGCCCAGGGCAAGCTGGTCCGCTGCACAGCCGGCGCTCTGTTCGACGTCGCGGTCGATATCCGGCAGGGGTCGCCTACCTTTGGCCAGTGGGTCGGCGAAACGCTTACCCCCGACAATGGCAAGCAGCTCTGGATACCACCGGGCTTCGCCCACGGCTTCTGCTCCCTCGCCGCCGATACGGTCATCTGCTACAAGGTCACCGGCAGCTATTACAGCGTCGAATGTGACAAGGGACTTGCCTGGAACGACCCCGCGATCAGTATCGAATGGCCCGATGCGGCCGACCCTGAAACCCTTTCAGCCAAGGATCGCAAGCAGCCGCTGCTGGCCGATCTTCCTGCCTATTTCAGCTGGAGCAAATAACCCATGCGCGTGATTGTTACCGGCGGTGCCGGCTTTATCGGCTCTGCCCTTGTCCGCTATCTGGTGCTGGAAAAGGGCTATGATGTCCTTACCATCGACGCGCTGACCTATGCAGGCTGCGAAGCGTCGCTGAATGAAGTAGAAGGCAGGAACAGTCACCAGTTCCTGCACGCCAACATCTGCGACCGCGCTGCGATGGACGCAGCGATCGCCGGTTTCAGGCCCGACCGCATCATGCATCTGGCCGCCGAAAGCCATGTCGACCGTTCGATCACCGGCGCGGCCGATTTCATCCAGACCAATGTAGTTGGCAGCTTCACCCTGCTGGAGGCTGCTCGCGCTTATTGGAACGGGCTTGAGAGCGACGAAAAGGCGGCCTTCCGCTTCCTCCATGTCTCGACTGACGAAGTCTATGGCTCCCTGGGCGATGAAGGCCTGTTTGAGGAAACCACCCCCTACGACCCCAGCTCGCCCTATTCAGCGTCCAAGGCGGCGTCCGATCATCTCGCCAAGGCTTGGCAGCGCACCTATGGCCTGCCGGTGGTGGTGTCCAACTGCTCGAACAATTACGGGCCGTATCATTTCCCCGAAAAGCTGATCCCGCTGACCATCCTCAACGCGCTCGAAGGGCGCAAGCTCCCGGTCTACGGCAAGGGTGAGAATATCCGCGACTGGCTCTATGTCGACGATCATGCCCGAGCGCTGGACATCATCATCGAACGGGGTACGCCTGGCGAAACCTATAATGTCGGCGGCCGTAACGAGCGGAAGAATATCGACGTCGTGCTTCGTATCTGCGCTGTGCTGGACAAGCTGGTGCCGACCGATACGCCGCGCGCCGATCTGATTGAATATGTCACCGATCGTCCTGGCCATGACGCCCGCTACGCGATCGACGCGACCAGGCTGGAGAATGAACTGGGCTGGCGCGCGCAGGAAAATTTCGACAGCGGCATCGAAAAGACGGTGCGCTGGTATCTGGAAAATCA
>JAEMRT010000105.1 GCA_016463225.1 Sphingopyxis sp.
CCCCCTTACATGCGCGGACTATGGCGGACCGCTTCACCAAGATGCACGGGCTGGGCAATGATTTTGTCGTCATCGACGCGCGCGAACAAGCGGTCGAGATGACCCCGGCGCGCGCGCATGCGATTGCCGACCGGCGGCATGGCATCGGGTGCGACCAGCTGATCCTGCTCGAACCTTCGACCAAGGCCGATGTCCGGATGCGCATCTTCAACGCCGACGGCAGCGAGGTCGAGGCGTGCGGCAACGCGACGCGCTGTGTAGCGACGCTGATCGGCCAGCCCGCGGTGATCGAAACGCTGGGCGGCATGCTGCGCGTTACCCCGGCCGACGGCGGCGCCGAAGTGGTGCTGAGCGAACCTTCGTTCGACTGGGAGCATATCCCGCTCGCCATGCCGATGGACACCCGCGACATGCCCGTCGCGTGGGACGAACTGGAGCATGGCGCTGCGGTCAATGTCGGCAACCCGCACATCGTCTTTTTTGTCCCCGAGGCCGATGCCGTCGCGCTCGACGAGCTGGGTCCGCGGATCGAAACCGACCCGCTGTTCCCCGAACGCGTTAACGTCAATGTCGCCAGCCTCGACGGCGACAACCAGCTGCAGCTGCGCGTGTGGGAGCGCGGGGTCGGGCTGACGCAGGCGTGCGGCACTGGCGCCTGCGCCACCGCCGTCGCCGCGATCCGTGCCGGGCTGGTGCAATCGCCGGTCACCGTCGCCTTGCCCGGCGGCGACCTGATCATCCGCTGGGCACCGGGCGAGCCGATCGTGATGAGCGGCGCGGCAACCCGGGTGTATGAGGGCGAGACCGACTGGGCGCAGTTCGGATGAGCGGTGCGGTCATCGACGGCCCCGAGGTCGTCAATTTCGGATGCCGGCTGAACATCGCCGAAGGCGAAGCGATCCGCGCCGCGGCGCGTGAAGCTGGAACGCGCGATATCATCATCTTCAACAGCTGCGCGGTGACCGACGAAGCGGTGCGGCAAGCAAAGCAGGCGGTGCGGCGCGCGCTGCGCGAGCGGCCGGATGCGGCGGTGGTCGTCACCGGATGTGCTGCCGAACTCGAAGCCGATCGCTTCGCCGAAATGGGCGCGCGGATTGTCCGTAACGACGCCAAAGGCCTGGCCGAAAGCTACGGTGCCCCGTTCCCCGCGAAGGCACGTTCGCGCGCCTACACGCCCGCCCTGTCCGGCGCCGACCATGCGCGCGCTTTCCTCGGCGTCCAGACGGGCTGCTCACATAGCTGCACCTTTTGCGCGACCGTCATGGCGCGCGGGACGGCGCGGTCGGCGTCGATTGCGGCGGTGGTCGAGGCCGCACGCGTCGCCATCGACCGCGGGCAGCGCGAGGTCATCCTGACCGGGGTCGATCTCGCGAGCTATGGCGACGACAGCGAAACCACCCTCGCTGCGCTGGTAGAGGAGCTGCTCGCTTTACCGATCGCGCGCCTGCGCCTGTCGTCGCTCGACCCGAACCGCATCGACGACCGCCTGTTCGCGCTACTCACGCAGGAAAGCCGAGTGATGCCGCATGTCCATCTGTCGTTGCAGGCGGGCGATGACATGGTGCTGACGCGGATGAAGCGGCGCCATCGGCGCGCCGACGCCGTGGCGCTGGTCGCACGGTTGAAGGCCGCAAGGCCCGAGATTGCGATCGGCGCCGACCTGATCGCCGGATTTCCGACCGAGGATGACACCATGTTCGCCAATTCGCTGGCCCTGATCGACGATTGCGACATCGTCTTTGGCCACATCTTTCCGTACAGCGCGCGCGCCGGAACCGCTGCCGCGCGCATGCCGCAGGTCGGGCGCGCCATCGCCCGCGACCGCGCCGCCACCCTGCGGGCAGCCAATATACGCCGCTGCCACGCATGGCTCGATGCGCAGGCAGGCCACACCGCGACGATGCTCGTCGAGCGCGACGGGGTGAGCGGCCATGCCGAGAATTTTGCCGCGCTGACGCTGACCTCGCCTGCTGCCGCTGGAACGATCATCCCGGTCAGGATCGGAGGCCGTCTCGACGACCGGCTGACCGCCACGGAGCAGGCGGCATGAGCGGGCAGAGCTGGAGCGAGCGGCTGCTCGGCGGGTTCAAGCGCACGTCGGAGCGGCTCGGCGAAAATCTGGCCGGGCTGACCGGCAAGGCGCGGCTCGACGAGGACGATCTCGACCGCATCGAAGAAGCTTTGATCACCGCCGACCTGGGCCCCGCGATGGCGGGCCGTATCCGCGAGCGCCTCGCCGCGCGGCGCGACGCCGTCGCCGGCGGGATCGAGGAATTGCGCAAGATTGTCGCCGAAGAAATCGCCGCGGTGCTGCGCCCCGTCGCGCAGCCGCTCGACATCGACGCCTTTCCGCGCCCGCAGGTGATATTGGTGATCGGGGTCAATGGTTCGGGCAAGACCACGACGATCGCCAAGCTGGCGCATCTGTTCCAGGAACAGGATTATGGCGTGATGCTGGTCGCAGGCGACACGTTTCGCGCCGCGGCGATCGGCCAGCTCAAAGTGTGGGCCGAACGGCTCGGCGTGCCGATCATGTCTGGCCCCGAGGGCGGCGACAGCGCCGGGATCGTGTTCGATGCGGTGAAACAGGCGACCGCGACGGGCATCGACGTGCTGATCGTCGACACCGCCGGGCGATTGCAGAACAAGCGCGAGCTGATGGATGAGCTCGCCAAGATCAAGCGCGTGCTGGGGCGGCTCAACCCCGCTGCGCCGCATGATGTGGTGCTCGTGCTCGACGCGACAACCGGGCAGAATGCGCTGGCGCAGATCGACGTGTTCCGCGAGGTTGCCGGGGTCACCGGCCTTGTGATGACCAAGCTCGACGGCACCGCGCGCGGCGGGGTGCTCGTCGCCGCTGCCGAACGCCACGGCCTTCCCATCCATGCCATCGGCATCGGCGAGACGATCGAGGATTTGCGCCCCTTCGACGCCGACGAGATCGCCGCCATTATCGCAGGAAATATAAGATGACCGCCGCCCCCGTTGACATTCCCCCCACCGGTCCCGAGGCGATTCCTGCAGCGCCGCCGGCCAAGCATGGCTGGCTGAACTTCGTGATCGATTTCGGGCCGCTGCTCGTCTTTTTCATCGCCTATAAATTCTCGTCGGGGGGCGAAGGGGCATTTGCCGCGACCGCCGCGGCGATCAAGGGCACCGTCGCCTTCATGGTCGCGATCATCATCGCGATGGGCGTGTCAAAATGGAAGCTCGGCAAGATTTCGCCGATGCTGTGGATGTCGAGCATCCTGGTCATCGGCTTTGGCGCGCTGACGATCTGGTTTCACGACGAACGCTTTATCGTGATGAAGCCGACGATCATCTACACGGCCTTTGCGGTGTTGCTGCTGGGCGGCTGGTGGTTCAGGAAACCGATGCTCAAATATCTGCTGCAATCGGCGCTCGAGGGTTTGACCGACCGCGGCTGGTTGCTGCTGTCGCGCAACTGGGGGCTGTTCTTTGCCGCGCTCGGCATCGCCAATCATGTGATGTACGAAATGATCCAGGCGAAGCAGATGAGTTTTGACCTGTGGCTGACGGTCAAGGTGTGGGGGATCACCGCGCTGTCATTCCTGTTCACGCTGACCCAGGTGCCGGTGATGCTGAAAAACGGCTTGGCCATCCCGGAAGAGGCGGCTGCCGACAAAAGTTGAGTCCTGCCCGCGACGCTGGCATAGCGGGCGCCATCGGTTCGGGGTCGCGGCCCTGCCGGATCAACGAGGGGGAATGAATATGGACAAGTTTTTCGGCAATTTGCATGCGGTGCTGGGCGCGGGGCTCGTGCTCGCAATCATCCTGATGCTGTGCCTCAATGGCCAGAATTTCGAGGACGGCGTTTCCGCCGCCAACGCGGTCATGCGCTGGCTGCACACCTTCTTTGGCGTGCTGTGGATCGGCCTGCTTTATTATTTCAACTTCGTCCAGATTCCGACGATGCCGAAAATCCCGGCCGAACTGAAGCCCGCGGTCGGCAAGCATATCGCCCCCGCCGCGCTGTTCTGGTTCCGCTGGGCGGCGCTGATCACCGTGCTGCTGGGTGTCGCGATCGCGGGTCACGCCAAATATCTGGTACCGGCGCTGGGATTGCAGGATCCGTACAAGCTGATCGGCGTCGGCATGTGGCTGGGGCTGATCATGGCGTTCAACGTGTGGTTCGTGATCTGGCCGAACCAGAAAAAGGCGCTGGGTATCGTCGAAGCCGACGATGCGACCAAGGCCAAAGCCGCCAAGACCGCGATGATCTTTTCGCGCACCAACACCCTGCTGTCGATCCCGATGCTCTATGCGATGGTGAACTTCAGCTAAGCTGAGAACAGCGGTTCAAAAAGAAAGGGCGCTCCGAGAGATGGGGGCGCCCTTTCTTTTTCCGTTCGTGTCGAGCGAAGTCGAGACACGTGGCGGTCTTGCGCGCCTTCGGGGTGTCTCGACTTCGCTCGACACGAACGGGTTAATAGGTCGGCTTTATGATCAACCGTCTATTGCCGCCTTGTGCAGCCGCCCGTTCATCACATAATGCGCAACGCCCATTTGCATACCCGCGGCCTGCGCATCGTCGATGTCACGCACCCGCCGCGCCGGGGCGCCGGCCCATAACTCGCGATCGGGGATTTCCTTGTTTTCGGTGAGCAGCGCGCCCGCCGCCAGCATCGCGTCGCTGCCGATGCGGCACCCGTTCATCACCGTTGCCTTGAGCCCCACGAACGCCCGGTCCGCAAGGACGCAACCGTGGACCATCGCCATATGGCCGATCAGCACATCCTCGCCGATGATCGTCGGAAAGCCTTCGGGACGGTGCGGCATCGGACCGTCGCAATGGACGATGCTGCCGTCCTGAATATTCGAGCGCGCGCCGACGACAATGTGGCTGACATCGGCGCGGAGCACGCAATTATACCAGATGCTGACGTCGGGCCCGATCGTCACGTCGCCGATGATGCGGCACCCCGGCGCGATGAAGGCGCTCGGGTCGATCTGCGGCGTCTTGCCGCCCACGCTGATGATGCTGACGTCGCGGTAGGTCATTCGTCGCGTTTCCCGATCAAGCTGCCCCACATAAGCACGGGCAGGGTTGAGGCGTAGTCGTCGGTCCAGCGTTCGAAGCCCGGGCGCGCTTCCAGCGGCACCCAGGCGCCATCCTGGGCGGCATTGCCGCGCGACTGGACACCGCCGGTCAGTTGCGCCATCCGCTGCGGCGTCGCGGTCAGCGCGACCCAGTTCGAAGCGGTCAGATCGTCGATGCCGTCTTCGGACGGCCCCGGATCGAGCCGGATCGCCGCCGTCCAGCCGCGCGCCCTGGCCTCTTCCGCCAGCACGGGTTCGAGCCCGAAGAAGCGGTTCGAGATGTGGATCAGCAAAATGCCGTCGGGTTTCAGCGCCCGCTGATAAATGCCAATCGCCTCCTTCGTGAGCAGGTGCAACGGAATTGCGTCCGACGAAAAGGCATCGATGACAAGGACGTCGAACCGCCCCGCCGGCTGCTCGGCGATCTTGAGCCGGGCATCGCCGATCACGATCGGGGTGTCACCGGCGCAATCGGACAGGAAAGTGAATTTGGCGGGATCGCGGGCAATATCGACCATCACCGGATCGATTTCGAAGATCGTCCAGCGCTGGCCGGGTTTCCGGTAACAAGCGAGCGTCCCCGCCCCCAGCCCGACGATACCGATCGACGCATCGGGTCCGGCGAGCGCTTCGGCTTTGGCGAGCGTCAGGCCAACCCCCGACTTGGGACCATAATAGGTCGTTGGCTCGCGCCGGTGCGCCGGATCGGTGCGCTGAAGCCCGTGCAGCGTCGTCCCATGCGCCAGTCGCCGCTGCTGCTGCGCCGGATAATCGGTGACGGTATAAACGCCAAAATAGCTGCGCACGCGCGCGCCGGTAAAGCTTTCCCGCACCGTGTCCCAGCCGCCGACCCCGATCATCAGCAGCGCGAGCGTCGCGACAAAGGCCCAGCGCCAGCCGATGAGCAATATGCCAATCAGGAAAATGGCGATGCCCCATGCCGCCACCGCGCCGTCGAGTATGCCGGACCAGTCCGAAACCATGCGCAAACAGCCAAAGGCCGCGATCGTGACGAGCAGCACGGCGGCCAAGCGGGCCGTTCGCGGTTCGAGCTTCAGCCATTTGTCCCACGGAAAGAGCGTGGGCAGCGGCAGCAGCATCGCCGCGGCGAGGATCAGCAGCGGATGTTCATAGACCCAGTCGAACAGCAGCGGCGCGAACAAGGCCGCGAACAGCCCCCCCACGACACCGCCCGCCGACATGATGAGATAGAAAAGCGTCAGATGCTGCAGCGCAGGGCGCAGATGATAAAGATATCCGTGCAGCGCGGTGGCCACGACGAACAGCATCGCCAGACTGGCGAGCGCGATCATCATCGAGCCGCCGCCCGAACTGAGCAGCGCCAGTCCGCCGACCGCGAGCAGCACCGTCGGGGCGATGAAAGTGATGACCTCGGTCAACCGGTCCATGGTCGAAAAGGCGATCACGAAGCTGAGCAGGTAAATCCCGAGCGGCAACACCCACAGCAGCGGCATCGCGACAATGTCGGTGGTGAGGTGCGTCGTCGTCGACAGCATCAGCCCCGACGGCACCGCCGCGATCAGCAGCCAGTGGAGCTGGCGCCGCCATGTCGGGCGCGGCTCGTCGGCCACGGTGGCTTCGCTGACCGTATCCGGAGCCCGGCCATGCCAGCGCGCCGCGGCACTTGCGGCGACCAACAGGACGAGCAGCGCATAGCCCGCGGTCCAGCCCCAGCTTTGCGCCGCGAGCGGCAGGCTGGGTTCGACCAGCGCCGGATAGCTGATCAGCCCGGCGAAACTTCCGAGGTTCGATGCAGCGTAGAGATAATAGGGATCGCCCGCGCGGGCATCGGCGGCGAACCAGCGCTGCATCAGCGGCGCCTGCGCCGAGACGACAAAGAACACGGGGCCGATGGATGCGAGCAGGAGCAGCGGCACCCACAGCGCCTCCTGCCCGGGTCCGGGCGGCGCGATCTGCGCGATACCGATCGGCAGCCACAGCGCGGCGACCAGAAACAATGCGACATGGATCATCGCCTGGCGCTGCACCGCAAAGCGGCCGAGCCAATGGGCATAGGCATAGCCGCCGAGCAGCAGCGCCTGATAGACCAGCATCGCGCTGTTCCACACCGCAGGGGCGCCGCCGAGTTTGGGCAGCACCATGCGGGCCACCATCGGCTGGACCTGGAAGAGCAGGAAGCTGCCGACCAATATGGTCAGCACGAACAGCCAGCGCCGCGGCGATGCACCTTCGGTCATGCGCTCAGGCTCCCAGCAGCCGCGCCGCGTGCAGCGCATGATAGCTCAAGACGCCCGACGCACCCGCGCGGCGGAACGCGAGCAGGGTTTCGAGCACCAGCGCGTCGCGGTCGCCCGCGCCCGCCGCCGCAGCGGCCTCGATCATCGCATATTCGCCCGACACCTGATACGCATAGACCGGCACCGCAAAATTGTCCTTCACCGCGCGGACGATGTCGAGATACGGCAGCCCCGGCTTGACCATCACGCTATCGGCGCCCTCGGCCAGATCCTGCGCGACTTCGCGCAGCGCCTCTTCGGCATTGGCGGGGTCCATCTGATAGGTTTTCTTGTCGCCCTTCAGCAGCCCGCGCGAGCCGACCGCATCGCGGAACGGACCGTAAAAGGCCGACGCATATTTGGCGGCATAGCTCATGATCTGGACATGGCCGAAGCCCTGGGCCTCCAGCGCTTCCCGGATCGCGCCGATGCGGCCGTCCATCATGTCGCTGGGCGCGATGATGTCGGCGCCGGCGCGTGCCTGATTGAGCGCTTGCCCGACCAGCACATCGACCGTTTCGTCGTTGAGGACATAGCCGCTGCCGTCGATCAGCCCGTCCTGCCCATGGCTGGTATAGGGATCGAGCGCCACATCCGTCAGCACGCCGATGTCGTCGCCCAGCGCCTGTTTGATCGCGGCGACCGCGCGGCACATCAGGTTGTCGGGATTGAGCGCCTCGGCGCCATTCTCGCTGCGCCGGTCGGCTTGCGTATAGGGGAAGAGCGCAAGGCACGGGATGCCCGCGGCCACGGCGTCACGGGCGCGGTCGACGATGCAGTCAACAGACCAGCGCGACACACCGGGCAGGCTGGCGATCGGTTCTTCGGCGCCCGAACCGTCGCAAACGAATAGCGGCCAGATCAGGTTCGACGGCGACAGCGTCGTTTCGCGCACCATGGCGCGGCTCCAGCCGGTGCGGCGGGTGCGGCGGAGGCGGAGGTCGGGAAAGGCAGCTTGGGTCATGCGGCGTGCATAGCGGGGCTGCGCCGCGGGGCAAATGGTTCTTCTAAAGCCCTTCCCCTTCAGGGGAGGGCGTAATCGTGTTAGAGTCCACCCTCGGCGCGCTTCGACGCGACATCGGCGAGCGAGCCGAGTTTCGGCCCCTCGACCTGCTTCGGTGCGATCGGGGTCAGCGCGGCGCCCGGCGCGACCGCGGTCAGCGCGCGGATGCGGGCGCGGAAATCGGCGAGGGCTTTGCCTTCGAGCAACGCGCGGGTGACGAAGGTCACCGACGATGGGTTCACCGCGCGACCGTTACGATAGAGTTCGTAATGGAGGTGCGGCCCGGTCGACAGCCCGGTCGAGCCGATATAGCCGATCACCTGGCCGCGATTGACGCGCTGGCCGGGGCGCACCGCGATGCGGCTCATATGGCCGTAGCCGGTGCCGAGGCCGTTGCCGTGGTTGAGCTTGACGAAATTGCCATAGCCGCCGTGGCGCCCGGCGATCGACACGATACCATCAGTCACCGCATAGATTGGCGCGCCATAACCGCCGCCGAAATCCATCCCGCTGTGCATCCGTCGATAGCCGAGAATGGGGTGGCGGCGCATGCCGAAGGTCGAGGTGACGCGGCCATTGGTCGGGCGCGCCATGCCGCCGCGCTGTTCGCCGACGCCCGACGCCTCGAACCATTCGGTGCGCCCGCCGACCGTCCACTCGACCATCGACAGCCTGGGCTTGCCGCCGCGGACCAGCCCGGCATAGAGCAGCTTGCCGGTCTCGCTCTCACCGGTTTCGGCGCGGCGGTAATCGACGATGATGTCATATTCGTCGTTGGCGCGGATGTCGCTGCCGACCGAAATCTGGCGGCCGATCACGCGCAGATACGACTGGATCGCCGTCGCCGGCGCCCCGGCGGCGCGCGCCGACCGATACAGGCTGTCGCCGACCCGGCCGCGGATGCGCAGCGGGGTGATATCGACCGCGATCGGGATGCGCCGCATCACCAGCCGGTCGCCCTCGCGCTCCATTTCGATGCGCAGGTCAAAACGCGCGCGCATCGCCAGCGCCTCGACCGGGCGCGGCATCGTGCGCGCGGCGCGGCGACCGAGGATCAGGTCGATGCGCGTTCCGGGTGCAATGTCGGCGAGCGGCACCGCGCTCGCCACCTGATTCGCGAGCGCCTGTGCCTCGCCGCCGCCGACGCCCGAACGTTCGAGCAGGCGAGCGAAGCTGTCGCCGCTGCCCAAAGTGGCGGTGAGTTCGATCTGCGGGCGTTCGGGGGTCTGGGTCAGCGGGCGGACCGCATCGGTCGCCGCCATATGCCGCCCGGTGTCGCCGCCCAGCGCCAGCGGCACGATCATCTGCGCGCGCGCTTCGTTGAAATCACGGGTGTCGAGCGCCGGGGTGCCGCCGACACTAAGCGGCTGAATTCCGGGGAAAGTGGCGATCGCGGTGCCGCACAGCAAGGTTAATGTTGCAAGGCCGCGCCACCATTCGCCCGAGCCGATATTCTCACCCAGATCGGGAACCAGGTCGAGGTGCGCCAGCCGGTCGCGCCAGCCAGTCGATTCGGAATCGCCCCCGGCCCGTCGCAGCGGTATCGCTTGCGACATCGTGAGGGCGGCCGCATTGCCGGACATCCCCGCGATGGGTTCGTGACGCTGAAACAAATTGCAACCCCCGCTCGGCGAGCCTCCCTCAAAACCCGGCTGCCGAATGATATTCCTCACCCGTATGTCTGTAAAGAAAGGTCGTTAAAGTCAATTTAATGGCGGTTTTGCCGCGTTCGCTTGCGGCCAGTCGTGGCGGGGGTGGGATATGATGCAAGGTGCAAGGAAAAATCGGCTGCCACACCGCAGTTCGACGATCGGCGGTTGCGCGGCGCCCGCCGCCATGCCAGCTTGGTACACAAGATAATGACGTCATCCTCTTCCCAGCCGGTCAAGGCTGTCCTTGGCCCCACCAACACCGGCAAAACCCATTTGGCGGTCGAGCGTTTGACCGCCCATTCGAGCGGCATGATCGGCTTTCCGCTCCGCTTGCTGGCGCGCGAGGTTTACGACCGCGTCGTGGCGATCAAGGGCCCGGCGCAGGTGGCGCTGGTCACCGGCGAAGAACGGATCATCCCCCCCGACGCGCGCTATCTGCTCGGCACGATGGAAGCGCTGCCGATCGAGCGCGATGTCGCCTTCGTCGGCATCGACGAAGCGCAGCTCGGCGCCGATCCCGAACGCGGTCATGTCTTCACCGACCGCCTGCTGCGCGCACGCGGCCGCGACGAGACGATGATCCTGGGGTCGGCGAGCATCCGCGGCCTCGTGAAAACCTTGGTACCCGAAGCCGAGATCGTCACCCGCCCGCGCTTTTCGACCCTGAGCTATGCGGGCACGTCGAAGCTGTCGCGCCTGCCCAAACGCTCGGCGATCGTCGCCTTCTCGGCCGAAGAGGTTTATGCGATCGCCGAAATGTTGCGCCGCTTTTCGGGCGGCGCGGCGGTGGTGATGGGCGCGCTCAGCCCCCGGACGCGCAATTCGCAGGTCGCGATGTTCGAGGCGGGCGAGGTGGATTATCTCGTCGCCACCGACGCGATCGGCATGGGGCTGAACCTCGACGTCCAGCATGTCGCCTTTGCCAGCTTGCAGAAATTCGACGGGCGGCGCCTGCGCCGCCTGACGATTGCCGAAATGGCGCAGATCGCGGGACGCGCCGGGCGGCACCAGCAGGATGGCAGTTTCGGCACCGTCGGCCTGCCGCAGGGGGGTTTCACCCCCGAAGAAGTCGCAGCGATCGAGGGGCATCATTTCCCGCCACTGCCCAGCCTGTTCTGGCGCAACCCAGCCCCCGGCTTCGGCTCGCTCGACCAGCTGCTGTCCGACCTCGCGCAGCCGCCGACGCAGCCGGTGCTGCGCCCCGCCCCCGAAGCGGTCGTCATTGCGGTGCTCAAACATCTGGCGGGTGACATGGAGGTTCGCGCGCGCGGCAACGATTTCGACGCGGTCCAGCGCTTGTGGGATATTTGCGGGCTGCCCGATTTTGAGCAGCTCGGCGCCGAGCATCACAGCCGGACGATTTTCAAACTGTGGCAATGGCGCACCAGCGGCGACGGGACGATCGACCCCGACTGGTTTGCGCGGCGGCTGGCCAAGCTCAACGATGTCGAGGGCGACATCGACCAGCTCGCAAGCCGCATCGCCGCGGTGCGGACCTTGTGCTTCATCGCGCAGCGCGGCGACTGGATCGCCGGCGCGGCGGGATGGACCGAGGCGACGCAGGCGCTCGAATCGCGCCTGTCCGACGCGCTGCACGCGGCGCTGGCGCAGCGCTTTGTCGATCGGCGGCTGGCGCTGCTGCTGCGCGACGCGGGACAGCGCAATGCCGCGCTGCCCGTCGCTGTCGGACCCGACGGCACCGTCGCGGTCGATGGCGAAGCGATCGGCACGCTCAAAGGCTTTCAGTTCAAGGTCGATCCGGTTGCCAAGGCGAGCGACCACCGGATGCTGCTTGCCGCCGCCGAAAAGCATTTGCGCGCCGAGCTGGCGCGCCGCGCGACCGCGCTAGCAGAGGGTGACGACAGCGCCTTGTCGCTGATCGCCGAACCGGGCGCGACGCCGCGGCTCGCGTGGCACGGCCACGCGGTCGCGACGCTCGCCAAGGGGCCAACGCTGGTCCAGCCGGCGATCCAGATCGACCCGTCGCTGCGGCGGCTCGAACCCAGCCAGGTGCAAGCAATTACCGAGCGACTGCACCGCTTCATCGCCGCGCAACTGGCGCGCCACGCCGGCCCTCTCGCCGCGATGGGCGAGGCAGCAGGCGATCTGTTCACCCCGCCGCGCGTCCGCGCGCTGCTCGCGGCGCTGACCGATAACAGCGGCATGATCGGCCGCGCCGCGGTCGAGGAGCAGCTGAACGCACTCGCCGACGACGAACGCCCGCAGCTCCGCAAGCTGGGTTTCACCATCGGCTCGCTCGATATTTTTCACCCGCAGCTGCTGAAACCCGAAGCGGTGCGCTGGCGCGCGGCGCTGATCGCGGCGCAGCAGGGGGCGCCGGTTCCGGCGCTGCCCCCGCACGGCGCGGTGCTGCAGAAGGCGGGCAATCACGTGGGGCTGACGATCGCGGGCTTTCGCCGCTGCGCTACCGGCTGGCTGCGCATCGACATGGCGGAAAAGCTGGCGCGGCAGGCGCATGCGGCGCGGATGCAGGCGGCAGCGCCGCCGACCGCGCCGATCGCGGGCAGCGATGACCATGACGATGATCGTCACAACGCGGGCGACGAGGCCGAGGGGGTCGCCGCCGCGCCGCCGCCTGGCTTTGTGATCGACCCCGCGCTCGCCACCTCGCTTGGGCTCGACGAGGAAACCCGGCGCGGGCTGCTGGGCAGCTTCGGGTTCCGCAGCGTCGGCGAACCGGCGCTGCAACGCTGGCGCTGGTCGGGGCTGCGCAAGCCCGACAAACGCCCGCGCCGCAAGCCACCGCGCAAGGGCGCCGATAAGCCACCACGGGCGGTCGTTAGCGGCGACCTCCGCCGCCCGCCCGCGGTTCCCAAGGCGAAGGGCAAGCGCCGCCCGCCCGACAAGCCGCGTGCCGCCCCGCCGCGCCCCGATCGCCCGGCGCGGCGCAGCCCGTCGCCGAACAGCCCGTTCGCGGGCCTCGCCGCCCTGCTTGCCGAAAGCCGCAAGGACTGATGGCAAGCCCTGCCGCCGCAGGCAGCATCCGGCTCGACAAGCTGCTGTGGTTTCTGCGTTTCGCGCGCTCGCGCAGTTTGGCGCAGGCAATCGTCGCGGCGGGGCATATCCGGCTCGACGGTCGGCGGATAACCCGGCCGTCGTGCGCGGTGCATGTCGGGCAGACGTTGGTGCTGGCGGTTGGCGAACGGATCGAAGTGGTGCGGTTGCTCGCCCTGCCCGTCCGCCGCGGCTCCGCTGCCGAAGCGCAAGCCTGCTACCAGAACCTCGATCCCGCGCCGCCCGCCGCCGCCAACCCAGCTATCAACTGCGAAGGAAAAGCTGTGCAGGCAAATCCCGCGCCCGACCCTATCCAATGAGAGTGATTCGCAACTGCTTGCTAGGCGTTGACGCACCGCCGCCCGGCGGCATAGAGGCGAGCCAAGAGAGAGCCTGACGGCCGGGTTGCCGTCATCTGAGGGAGCCAGAAACCATGACCTATGTCGTCACCGATGCCTGTGTCCGGTGCAAATATATGGACTGCGTCGAGGTGTGCCCCGTCGACTGTTTCTATGAGGGCGAGAATATGCTCGTCATCAACCCCAATGAATGCATCGACTGCGGCGTGTGCGAGCCCGAATGCCCCGCCGAAGCAATCCTGCCCGACACCGAGAGCGGTCTCGAAAAATGGCTGGAAGTGAACACCAAGTTCAGCGCCGAATGGCCGAACATCACGGTGAAGAAGGACAGCCCCGCCGACGCCGACGAATATAAGGGCGTCGAAGGCAAGTTCGAGACGCTGTTCTCGCCCGAGCCGGGCGCCGGCGACTGATCCGAAATCTGACAATCTGATCGGGGCGGGACTTTCCCGCCCCTTTCTTTTGCCCCCTTGAAACCCTCTCGCTTGGCGCCGATGTAGGGCGATGGAGGGGTCAGCCCGCCGGATTCTCCGGCACGGCATCCCGGAAACACAAGGACGTATTCCCAATGATCGACCCGCTCGCCGCCCTGGTTCCCGTCGTCGTCGAACAGACGAGCCGCGGCGAACGCAGCTTTGACATTTTCTCGCGCCTGCTGCGCGAACGGATCATCTTCGTCACCGGCGAGGTCGAGGATAATATGGCGTCGTTGATCACCGCCCAGCTGCTGTTCCTCGAATCGGAAAATCCGAAGAAGGACATCTATATGTACATCAACTCGCCGGGCGGCGTCGTCACGGCGGGCATGGCGATCCACGACACGATGCAATATATCCGTCCGCGCGTCGGCACGGTGTGCGTCGGCCAGGCGGCCTCGATGGGCAGTTTCCTGCTCGCCGCGGGCGAGCCCGGCATGCGCGTCGCGCTGACCAATGCCCGCGTCATGATCCACCAGCCGTCGGGCGGTGCACGCGGCATGGCATCGGACATCGAAATCCAGGCCCGCGAAATCCTGCGCATCAAGAAGCGGATGAATGACCTGTATGTAAAATATACAGGCAAATCACTGAAAGATATCGAAAAAGCGATGGACCGCGACACCTTCCTCGAAGCCGACGAAGCCAAGGCGTTCGGCCTGGTCGATCAGGTCTTCGATCGTCGCCCCGGCGCCCTTGGTGACGACGCGCCCAAGGATATCAGCGAAGGCCCGACGCCCTGAGTCGTTGACGTTGCGGCAACGGCCCAAGACAAAGGCTTAACCGCATTTGTTGACACCCGCTTGGCGCCTTGATGCTAGGCGGGACATTGCCGCGATGTCACCCAATTGCCATATTGTAATTGGGTGACCGCGGGCTAGGATAAGGACGGCACCGCCATTTCGGCGTCTGCCAGAGGAAGTTTTATGACGAAATTGAGCGGCTCGGACAGCAAGAGCACCCTGTATTGCTCCTTCTGCGGCAAGTCGCAGCACGAAGTCCGCAAGCTGATTGCCGGCCCCACCGTGTTCATCTGCGACGAATGCGTCGAACTGTGCAACGACATCATCCGTGAAGAAATCAAGGGCGGGGTTGCTGCGCGCAAGGACGGCGCGGTCCCGACGCCGCTGGAAATCTGCCACCACCTCGACGCCTATGTGATCGGCCAGAACAAGGCCAAGCGGGTTTTGTCGGTCGCGGTGCACAACCACTACAAGCGCCTCGCCAACAGCGGCCGCGGCGACGACGTCGAACTGGCAAAGTCGAACATCCTGCTCGTCGGCCCGACCGGCAGCGGCAAGACCCTGCTCGCGCAGACGCTCGCGCGCTTCCTCGACGTGCCTTTCACCATGGCCGACGCGACGACACTGACCGAGGCCGGCTATGTCGGCGAGGATGTCGAGAATATCATCCTCAAGCTGCTGCAGTCGTCCGACTATAATGTCGAAAAGGCGCAGCGCGGCATCGTCTATATCGACGAAATCGACAAGATCAGCCGCAAGGCCGAAAACCCGTCGATCACCCGCGACGTGTCGGGCGAAGGCGTGCAGCAGGCGCTGCTCAAGCTGATGGAAGGCACGACCGCAAGCGTTCCGCCGCAGGGCGGCCGCAAGCATCCGCAGCAGGAATTCCTGCAGGTCGACACGACGAACAT